>NZ_JBSFCF010000003.1:0-344556 GCF_053593335.1 Streptomyces sp. NPDC002324 | reverse complement strand
AGCTGGACGCCGCCGGCATCGAGGCCGACGAACTCACCGTCCACACCCCCGACCTCGACGACGTCTTCTTCGCCCTCACCGCCGACACCACCCTCCCCCACCAGACCGCGCAGGCCACCCAGGCCACCCAGCCCAAGGAGACCGTCCGATGAGTTCCCTCGCCCTCGCCGTCCGCGACTCCTCCACGATGCTGCGCCGCAACCTCCTGCACGCGCGCCGCTATCCGTCGCTCACCCTGAACCTGCTGCTCACGCCGATCATGCTGCTCCTGCTCTTCGTCTACATCTTCGGCGACGTGATGAGCGCCGGCATCGGAGGCAGCGACCGCTCCGACTACATCGCCTACATCGTCCCGGGCATCCTGATGCTGACCATCGGCGGCACCGTCGTCGGGACCGCGGTGTCCGTCGCGACGGACATGAACGAGGGCATCATCGCCCGCTTCCGCACGATGGCCATCCACCGCGGCTCCGTGCTCATCGGGCACGTCGTCGGCAGCGTGCTGCAATGTGTCGCCAGTGTGGTCCTCGTCGGCGCGGTCGGTGTGGCCATCGGCTTCCGCTCCGTCGACGCCACCCCCCTGGAATGGCTGGCCGCGTTCGGGCTGCTCGCCCTGTTCTCGCTGGCGCTCACCTGGATCGCGGTCGGCATGGGCCTGGTCAGCCCCAACGCCGAGGCGGCCGCCAACAGCGCACAGCCGCTGGTCCTCCTGCCGCTCGTCTCCAGCGCCTTCATCCCGGCCGACACCATGCCGGGCTGGTTCCAGCCGATCGCCGAGTACCAGCCCTTCACCCCGGCCATCGAGACCCTGCGCGGTCTGCTCCTCGGCACCGAGATCGGCCACAACGGCTGGCTCGCCCTCGCCTGGTGCCTGGGCCTCGCGGTACTCGGCTACTTCTGGTCGGCCGCCAGGTTCAACAGCGACCCGAAGTGACGCCGTGACCACCGGATCCGCGACTCAGGTCCCCGGGCCCCGCAAGGGGCGCGGGGACCTGTCGCGATCGGCCACGCGGGCAAGCGCCGGTCGCGTGGCGGGTCCTCAGCCCAGTGTCCGCGCGATGGCCGCGATGGCCTCCGGTCCCACCCGGCAGCATCCGCCGACGAGCCGGGCCCCGGCCGCCCGCCACCCCTCCACCTGCTCGGTGGTGAACGTGGACCGCCCGGTCCAGGCCCGGGCCGACGCGTCCCAGGTCTCCCCGCTGTTCGGGTACACGACGACCGGTTTGCCGGTGACCCTGACGGCTGTCTCGATCGCGCCGTCCACGTCGTCGGAGGCGCAGCAGTTCACGCCGACGGCGACGACCTCCTCGGAGTCGGCGGCGAGGGCGAAGGCCTCCTCCAGCGGCTGCCCGGCGCGCGTGCGGTCGCCGGCGACGGTGTACGACAGCCAGGCGGGCACGCCCAGACCGCGGACCGCCCGCAGCAGGGCCTCGGCCTCGTCGGTGTCCGGGATCGTCTCCAGGGCCAGGACGTCGGGACGGGCGGCGGCCAGCACCTCCAGCCGGGGCCGGTGGAACCGTTCCAGCTCCGCCACGCTCAGCCCGTACAGGCCCCGGTACTCGGAACCGTCCGCGAGCATGGCCCCGTACGGGCCGACCGAGGCGGCCACCAGCAGCGGGCCCGAGCGGCCCCGTGTCTTCGCCTCCACCGCCGCGTCCACGGCCGACTCGACGCTCAGGGCCATGAGTTCGGCCGCCCGGTCGCCGTCGATGCCGCGCTTGGCGAAGCCCTCGAAGGTGGCCTGGTAGCTGGCCGTGATCGCCACGTCGGCGCCCGCCTCGAAGTAGGCGAGATGGGCCTCGGTGAGCGCCTCGGGCTGCTCCGCGAGCAGCCGCGCCGACCACAGCTCGTCGCTCAGGTCGTGCCCGGCGGACTCCAGCTGGTTGGACATACCGCCGTCGAGGACGAGTACATCGGCGGCGAGGGCCGCGGCGAAGGGGCCGACGGGAGGGCCGGGGGAGGGGGAGAGGCTGCCGGGTGCGTTGCTGGTCATGCCGACGACGGTAACCGAGCCCCGAGGGCGGACTCCCGAGTATGTCCAGTCTGTGAACAGATCGACCACCATGTGGACTGCGGGGTACGATCACGCCCTCCCCCGTCCCCACCCCCTCCCCCGGGAACCGCCATGACCACCACCAGCACCCCCGAGGCCACCGAGCCCGAACCGAGCCCGGCCGGCGACGCCGGGGCGACCCCGGCCGCCGGACCCGGCGCGGGCGCGACCGCCCCGGGCCGCAAGTTCGGCGTCGTCGCGGCCACCGCCCTCGTCATGGGCAACATCATCGGCGGCGGCATCTTCACGCTCCCCGCCGCCGTCGCCCCGTACGGCACGGTCAGTCTGCTCGCCTTCGGCATCCTCTCCGTGGCCGCCGTCCTGCTGGCGCTGCTCTTCGGGAAGCTGGCCCGGCGCAGCCCGGTCACCGGTGGCCTCTACGTCTACCCGCGCGACGCCTTCGGCCCCTTCGCGGGTTTCCTGTCGGCCTGGTCGTACTGGACGATGTGCTGGGTCAGCATCGCCGCGCTCGCCGTCGGCGTGGTCGGTTACGTGGACGTGCTGATACCCCTGGGCGACGGCAAGGCCGTCCCGGCGCTGGTGGCCCTGGCCGCCCTGTGGCTGCCGGCCGCCGCGAACTTCGCGGGCACCCGCTACGTGGGCGCGGTGCAGGTCGTCTCCACCGTGCTGAAGTTCGTGCCACTGCTGCTGGTCGCCACCATCGGTCTGTTCTACGTCGACACCGACAACTACGGTCCCTTCAACGCCTCCGGCGAGAGCACGCCCGGCGCCATCGCCGCCGCCGCGGCACTCCTTCTCTACAGCTTCCTGGGCGTCGAGTCGGCCGCCGTCAGCGCGGGCGAGGTCAAGGACCCCGAGCGCACCGTGGGCCGGGCCAGCGTCCTCGGCACGCTCGCCTCCGCGCTGGTCTACATCCTCGGCACGGTCGCGGTGTTCGGCCTGGTCCCGCACAAGGAACTGGTGGAGTCCGGGGCGCCGTTCGCCGACGCGGTGAACGCGATGGCCGGCGGCAGCTGGGGCGGCACGGTGATCGCACTGGTCGCCGTCGCCTCGATCGTCGGCTGCCTCAACGGCTGGGTCCTGCTCAGCGCGCAGATGCCGTACGCCGCCGCCCGCGACGGCCTCTTCCCGAAGCCCTTCGCCCGGCTCGGCAAGGGCGGTGTGCCCGGCTTCGGCGTCCTCGCCACCGCCGTCCTCGGCACGCTCCTCATCGTCGTCAACTACGCGGACGACCCGGACACCGCCTTCCGCGTCCTCGTCCTCGTCACCACGTTCACCGGCTGCGTCCCGTACCTGCTGTCCGCCGCGGCCCAGCTGTACTGGCTGGCCAGGGGCACCCGCGAGCGGGTCCGCCCCGCCGGCCTGGTCCGCGACCTGATCGTCGCCGCCCTCTCCTTCGCCTTCTCCTTCTGGCTGATCGCCGGAGCCGGCTACGCGGCCGTCTACCAGGGCGCCCTGTTCCTGTTCGCGGGCATCCCGGTCTACGTGTGGCTGCGGGGCCGGCAGGAGGGCGCCCAGGACGAGGCGGACGCGGTCGCCGGGGCCGGGGTCTGAGCCGCACGGTACGACCGCGCGCGCCGTACCGCGGGGGCCGGCCCGATCATCCGGCCCCCATCCGCGGCTCAGCCCGTGGCCGCGTGGCGGCCGCCGCCGCGGTGGCGCTTGTTCCTGCGGCTTCGGGTCACCGGCACCAGCAGCCCGGAGAGGCAGCCGACGAAGAGCGCGTACGGCCACCAGCCGAAGCCGGTGTCGGCGGAGGCACTCGCGTTCCGCGTACGGGTCTCCGGGGCACCGGAGCCGGAGCCCGCGGCGGCCTTCACCGCCGGTGAACGGTTCGCCTTCGCCCGGGTGAGGACGACGTCGTTGCCGTCGCCGCCCCGGTAGGTGATCCGGTACGTGTGGTCGGCCAGCTTCACCTCGGCGCCCTCGCGGAGCCCGGTGAACGACCCGGTGTTCCGGCCCTTGCCCCGGTGGTCGATCACGGTGACCTTCGCGCCGGGCCCGCCGGCGGCGGCCGGTGCCGCGAGGTCCAGACCGCCGGCCAGCCTCACCGCGCCGGTGACCTTCAACGGCTTGGCACGCAGGACCAGTTGGCCCTTCTTCGTCTGGGTGTAGCCGCCCGTCACCGTGAGACCGGTCACGACCGCGCCCGCGTTGGTCACCGCTCCCTTCACCGTGCCCCTGCCGGACAGCGACCTGGTCACCGTCAGCCCTGCCGTGCCCACGTCGAGCGTGGCCCCGGCCGTGGTGAGCCGGACGGTACGGCTGTGGGCCAGGGTCGCCCCCGAACGCAGGGCCAGCGTGCCCTTGGTGACGGTCGTCGGCCCGGTGTACGTCACCGCACCGCCGGTCAGCGTGGTGGTGGCCGCACCCGACTGGGTGAGCGAGCCGCTGCCGCCGATCCGCGACAGTGTCACGGGCCTGGCGGTGTTGCGGACGATCAGCGAGCCGTTGTCGACCACCTCGGAGAGGTCGCCCTCGGTGTACAGTCCGCCGTCGCCGCCGGACCTGCCACTGCCCAGCCGCAGCACCGCGCCCTTCTCGACCGTCGTCGACCCGTTGTAGTACTGGACGGCGGCGAAGGTGACGTCGTTGCCCTTGGTCCCCTTGACGACGATGTCCCCGGCGCCGGGCGCGGAGAGCGTGTCGTGGAAGCGGCCGCCGCCGATGGGGGCGCCCAGGGTCACCGGCCCGTCGTAGTCGAAGGTGAGCCGGGAACGGGAGCGGGCGGCGAGAAGGTTGATGTAGACCGTCTCGGCGGTGCCCGGCATGAAGATCCTGTTCGTGGTGCCGTCGCCCCACTGGACGTCGGCACCCTTGATGTTGGTGCCGCGCTTGTTGACGTGTTTGCGCGCGGGTGTCCAGTTCAGGGCGGGGTCGCTGAGCGAGGGGTCGGTGTCGCCGCCCCGGTCGGACCAGCTGTACTGCCCGGTGAGGATCACCTTGCCGCCGGGCCGCGACTGCACGTTGATGTCGCTGCCGTACTCGCGCTGGTAGAAGTCCATGCCCTGGGTGACGGTCCGGCCGAGCGGGGTGTCCACGGTCCAGGTGCCCTGGTTGAGGACCTTGCGCGCGTTCGGCAGGGAGGTCGCGTACTCCGGGCGTCCGGCGTTCACCTGGGTGCCGTTGTCGATCACACCGCTGAAGGGATGGGTGCCCGACAGGTCCCAGGTGGCCCACAGGAACCGCGGCTGGCTGACCAGCCCGGAGCCGCTGATGGTCCCCAGGTTGTACGCCACGTCCTTCAGGGCGAGCCGCAGGGTGCCGTCGACCCGGATGTTGTTCTGGTTGAGCCGGAACGCCGGGGTGCCGTACGGGTAGTGGCCGATCACGCCGGTCGAGCCGCTGTCGCCGTACTGGAGGGTCGCGCCCCGCTCGACGGTCACGGCCGGCGGGTCCGGGCGGGTGACGGTGACGTAGGGGTGGTTGCCGCCGAGGATCCGTACGCTCTGCCGCTGCCGGGACTTCGGCAGGGTGAAGTCGCTGTCCCTGGTGAGGATCAGTGTTCCGGTGCCGCGCACGGTGAGCGTGCCGGTGCCGCTGAACACACCGCCGTACGTGGTCGTCCCCGACGGCACGGTCACCACCGTGTCCCCGGCGAGCGTGACATCGCGCCCGGCCAGCACCTCGGAGGTCGCGTCGCGGGGGCCGGCGGCGGTCGCGGTGGGGGCGCCGAGCATCAGGGCGGTGACCGCCAGGGCTCCGGCGGCGGCCGCTGTCTTGTGGGTTTGGCTGTGCACGACGTCGGAGACGGTCCGGGGCTCACCCCGATAACAGAAACTTCGTGAAGTCCGGCTTCCGCGCATCGGTTCGTTCCTGTGCTCATGTGTTCGTCTCGCCCGACCCGTTGACCTGGACGTAACACGCCCTTACCTTTTCGCCGTTCGCCATGACTGATCTTGTGCGAAATGTCGAACGAATCTGTTCTCTTTTGTGTCCCTCCCTTGCTCCTCCTGCCCCCCAACCTCCCCCCCACGTGCAGAACCCCGCAGAGAGGCGGACCGCATGAGCCGCGAGCACGAACTCCCCGATCCCCCCGACCGCAGGCTGCTCCTCAAGGGCGCCCTGGCCGCCGGCGCCCTGACCGCCCTGCCCGCCACCACCGCCCGGGCGGCCACGCCCCCGGCGGCCACCTCCCGACCGGCGTACGTCAATCCGCTGGTCCGCAACCGCGCCGACCCGCACATCAATCGGCACACCGACGGCTTCTACTACTTCACCGCGACCGCACCCGAGTACGACCGGATCATCCTGCGCAGATCCCGCACCCTGCGCGGGCTGTCGACGGCCGCCGAGTCCGTGATCTGGCGCAAGCACGAGTCGGGTGCGATGGGCGCGCACATCTGGGCGCCCGAGATCCACCGGATCGACGGCAAGTGGTACATCTACTTCGCCTCCGCGCCGGCCGAGGACATCTGGGCGATCCGCATCTGGGTCCTGGAGAACTCCCATCGAGACCCGTTCAAGGGCACCTGGGTCGAGCGCGGGCAGCTGAAGACGGCCTGGGAGACCTTCTCCCTGGACGCCACCACCTTCACCCACCGGGGCTCCCGCTACCTGGCGTGGGCGCAGCACGAGCCCGGCATGAACAACAACACCGCTGTCTGGCTCTCGAGGATGGCCGACCCCCTGACCCTGACGGGACCTCAGGTACGGCTGACGACACCGGAGTTGGACTGGGAGGTCATCGGCTTCAAGGTCAACGAGGGGCCGTCGGTCATCACGCGCAACGGCCGTCTCTTCATGACGTACTCGGCGAGCGCGACCGACTTCAACTACTGCATGGGCCTGCTGACCGTCGACGCGGACGCCGACCTCATGGACCCCGCCAACTGGTCGAAGTCCCCGACGCCGGTCTTCACCAGCAACGACACCACCAAACAGTACGGGCCGGGCCACAACAGCTTCACCGTCGCCGAGGACGGACGCACCGACGTCCTCGTCTACCACGCACGCCAGTACAAGGACATCGTCGGCGACCCGCTCAACGACCCCAACCGGCACACCCGCGTCCAGCGCCTGCGCTGGAAGCCCGACGGCACCCCCGACTTCGGCGTCCCCGTCGCCGATGCACCCACCCCGAGCACCCGGTAAGGACAGCTGAGATGAGACGTGCGTACGCGACACTCCTCGCGCTCTGTCTGGCGCTGGCAGGCGCCCTCGTCACGGCCGGCCCCGCCCAGGCGGCGCCGCAGACGATTCCCAACGGTGTCCAGTTCAAGGACACTTCGGGCAACCCCCTGCACGCCCACGGCGGCGGGGTCATCAAGGTCGGCACCTACTACTACTGGTTCGGCGAGAACCGCAACGCCGACAACACCTTCAAGTACGTCTCGGCGTACCGCTCGACGGACCTGAAGAACTGGGAGTTCCGCAACAACGTCCTGACCCAGTCCACCGCCCCGGAACTGGCGACCGCCAATATCGAGCGGCCCAAGGTCATGTACAACGCGGCCACCGGCAAGTTCGTGATGTGGATGCACAAGGAGAACGGCACGGACTACGGCGAGGCCCGCGCGGCCGTCGCCGTCTCCGACACCGTCGACGGCAACTACACCTGGCAGGGCAGCTTCCGCCCGCTCGGCACCCACATGTCCCGTGACATCACCGTCTTCGTGGACACCGACGGCACCGGTTACATGATCTCGGCTGCCCGCGAGAACTACGACCTGCAGATCTACCGGCTCACCGCCGACTACACCGGCATCGCCGCCCTCGTCGCCGACCCCTGGCACGGCGGCCACCGTGAGGCCCCGGCCCTGTTCAAGCGCAACGGCGTCTACTTCATGCTCACCTCGGGCGCCACGGGCTGGAACCCCAACCAGCAGCAGTACGCGACCGCCACCAGCATCGCGGGCCCCTGGACCGCCATGACCAACGTCGGCGACGCCACGACCTTCGGCTCGCAGACCGCGTACGTGCTGCCCGTGCAGGGCACCTCGACCACGTCGTACCTGTACCTGGGCGACCGCTGGGGCAACTCCATCGGCGGCACGGTCAACGACTCCCGCTACGTCTGGCTGCCGCTGACCTTCCCGACCTCCACCACGATGTCCATGTCGTGGACGCCCGAGCTGACGATCGACACGGCCACCGGCACGGTCAGCGGCACCAGCGCCACGTACAACACGCTGATCGCCCGCCACTCGTCCAAGTGCGCCGACGTTACCAGCCAGTCGCAGTGGCCGGGAGCCCAGATCAAGCAGTACACCTGCAACGGCGGCAACAACCAGAAGTACTGGTTCAAGTCCGTCGGCAGCGGCTACTACCAGCTGACGACCCGGCACAGCTCCCTGTGCGTGCGGGAGAACGCCGGCACGGTCACCCAGGAGAACTGCGACTCCTCGTCCACGGCCCAGCAGTGGTCGCTGACCACCACCGGCTCCTATGTGAACGTCAAGTCCCGCGCGACCGGCAAGTGCCTGGACGTCAGCGGCGCGTCCACCGCCGACGGTGCCGCCATCATCACGTACGCGTGCGGCAGCGGCACCAACCAGCAGTGGACGCGCGGGACATGACGAGACGTCAGTTCAACAGGTCGATCGCGTCGACCGACGTCCCCGCACTGAGGTAGGAGGTCGTCCCCGACCCGCTCACCACGTTGATCCGCAGCACGTTGTACTGACTCGTGTCGGTCTGCCAGGCCGACGCCGGGACGCTGTAGGTGAACGTGTGGTTGTTGCCCCGGTAGGACCCGTTCGTCAGCGACCGGGTGTTCGGCTGGGTGGGCGGTGAGGGGATCGCCGAGGTCCAGGTGTCGTTGACGACGACCTGCGGCCGGCCGTTCGCGTAGGCCGTCGTCACGCCGATGCGCAGGGTGTGGGCGGCGGCGGCCTGCGCGGCGGTCAGCCGGAAGTACACGAGCAGACCGCTGTTGACGTCCTTCCAGAGGTAGCAGGGGAAGCCCGAGGTCTCGGTGCCGCTTCCGACGACCACGTTGCCGGTCCAGGCGGCGGCCCGGACGTCCGACGGATGCGCGTACGTCATCAGGTCGGCGTTCTTGAAGCCGCTCGGCGTGCCGTTCCAGTCGTTGATCCGCCAGATCGCGCCCGCGTTGGACGGGTCGTTGGTGGACGGGATCGCGATCGAGTTCAGCGTCGTCGTCCCGCCCGCGGTGACCGACACCGAGGTGGTGTACACCGCCAGCTCACCCTTGAAGACCGTCAGCGTGTACGTCCCCGGCAGCACGCCCGGGACGGAGAAGTAGCCGTCCGAGGCCCGAGCCGAACCCCAGTACTGTGCCGCCGAGTTGGCGAGCCCGACCGTGTAGGCGTACGACGTGTTCCGGCCGGTGATGCCGACACCCGCGACCCGGCCCCGGCCGCTCGCGGGGACGTACCCGGACAGGCCGAGCGAGTCCGCCCACGGCGTGCTCAGGGTGCCCGGGAACAGCGACGAGGAGGGGGCCCCGCCGTCCGTGAACGCGATGACGTACGGGCCCTGGAGACCGAACCGCTGCTCCTCGGTCTGGTTCTGGCCGTAGTACAGGATCTCGTAGAGGCCGCCGCCGTCCGCGCTCTGGTGGCGCAGCAGGGAGCGGTAGAAGGGGCCGCCGGAGGCCTTCTCGTGGTTGCTGCGGACCATCCACAGGCCGACGCTGCCGGTCTTCCAGCCGATGTAGTCGTAGTCCGTCACGCGGAGTTTGGAGTAGTGCTTGGAGCGGGTCTGGCCGTCGGACTTCCGGAACACGTCCGAGGCCTCGATGGTGCTGTTCGTGTAGGTGTACGAGTCGGGCTCGTCGTTGAGGAACAGGCCCGCCTTCACGCGCAGGATGTAGCGGGTCGCCGAGACCGAGGTGTCGGCCTTGTTGGTCCACAGGTAGACGTTGTTCTCGCCGCTGCGGGCCGCGTAGTAGTGCTTCAGCGTGCCGTAGGTGACGGAGACGAGGATCGTCGAGCCGGACTGGGTGATGGTGACGGTCGAGCTGCCGAGGCCGGACTCGATGTGCGAGTTCATGCCGCCGTAGCCCTGGTACTCCGTGCCCCGGTACACGAGCGAGGTCAGGTCGCCGTTGCTCTTGCGGACCTTGAACACGAGGTTCGCGCCGGTGTCGATCACGTAGTGGGTGCCGTCGTCGGTGTAGCCGAAGGCGGCGGCGCGGGCGGTGCCGGCCAGCGGTCCGGCGAGCGCGGCACCGGCCGCCGTGGCGGCGGCGCCGACGACGAGGGCGCGGCGGCTCGGGCCGGACGGGGTGGGTGGTGTGTCGGAGGCCGCCGCGGACGTGGCCGCGGGCGTGGATTCGGACATGGGGATCCTCCTCGGGTGCTGTGGGGGGAGTGCGGTGATTCGGAAGGGTGACAGTTGAATCGTTTTCGCGAAAGGGCTTTCACGGGGTGGAAGTTGGCAATCATGTGAATGCTGGCACAGCTCTAGAAAGCGCTTGTCGAACGATGTACCGTCCAGCCGCCGGGCCTTGTCACTCCTCGGAGGAACCGCAATGAGACGTTTCACCATCGCCGCGCTGACGGTGGCGACGACCCTGGGCGCCGCCGTGACGGCCGTACCGGCCGAGGCGCACCAGGGCCGGCCCGTGCTGGGTCCGGAGAGCTGCGCCGCGAACGTCTGCCACTTCGACGTCCCCGCCGGCACCTACGACGTGCGGGTCCGGCTGGGCGGTGACACGGCGGCCAGCACGAAGATCACCGGCGAGACGCGCCGCACACTCCTGGCGGAGACGGCCACCGGCGCCGGTGCGACGGTCCGGCGCAGCTTCACCGTCGACGTCCGCACCCCGGAGGGCGAGCCGACCGGGCCCGAGGGCAGCCCCGGCCTCGACCTCGTCATCGGTGGTTCGGCGCCGGCCCTCGCCGACATCCGGGTGACCCCCGCCAAGCGGGCCCGCCAGATCTTCCTCGTCGGCGACTCCACGGTCTGCGACCAGCCGGGCGAGCCGTACTCCGGCTGGGGGCAACAGCTCCCGCAGTACCTGACGAAGCGGCTGTCGGTCGCCAACTACGCCGACTCCGGGGAGAGCACGGTGTCCTACCTCGCCGACCCGCGGCTGTGGGCCACCGTCCAGCCGCGGATCGGGCGGGGCGACCTGGTGCTGATCCAGCTGGCCCACAACGACAAGCAGACCGACGAGGCCACCTACCGGGCCAACCTGGAAAGCCTGGTCGCGGGCGTCCGCGAGAAGGGCGGGAAGCCGGTGCTGGTCACCCCGATCGTGCGCCGCTGGTTCAACTCCGACGGCACCCTCAACAACGGCACCGCCCTGCTGGTCAACGGCCTCGGCGTCGACCATCCGGCGGTCACCCGCGCGGTCGCCGCCGCCCACGGTGTGCCCCTGATCGACCTCACCGCGAAGACGAAGGCGCTGGTGGAGTCGTTGGGCACGGAAGGCTCCAAGGCCCTGTACCTCTACAACGAGAAGCGGGACAACACCCACACGTCGACGCACGGTGCGACCGTCTACGCCGGCCTCGTCCGTGACGAACTGGTCGCCCAGGGTCTGGTGCCCGAGGGTAAGACCAGGGTGGGATAAGACCCCTGGGGCGTCCCGACCGGAACCGGGGCGCCTCAGGTCCGCGCGCGAGAGGGGGCGGGTGGCGTGGCGTACGCCGACGACCACGGCCGCCCGAAGCGTCCCGCGCGGTTCCCCGCGCCCCTGGAAACAGGGGCTACGCCCCCAGCAAGGCCCGTAGGGCCTGATCTCTTAGGGGCGCGGGGAACTGCGCGAGAAGCCCCACTCACCCGCACCCGTCGACGCACCCGCCACCCCGAACCGCCCCGTCCCGGCCCCCGTCAGAAAGCGCACGTCACATGCCCTCCCAGCCGCAGGAAGACCACACCCTCAGCCCGTACACCGGCTACACCCGCGCCCACTGGGAGGCCGCCGCCGACGCGCTGCTGGCCTCCGTGGAGCCGTACGCGAGTGCTGACGGCGCGCTCTACCAGCTGCCCGGCGACCGGGCCAGCTGGACGGGCCGGCTCTCCGACGGGCTGGAGGGATACGCCCGTACCCTCCTGCTCGCCGCCTTCCGCCGGGACGAGAAGGCGCTCGCGCGCTACGCGGACGGCCTCGCGGCCGGAGTCGCGGGCGTCTGGCCCCGCATCGAGGACCGCACACAGCCCCTCGTCGAGGCCGCGTCGATCGCCTTCGCCCTGCGGGTGACCCGGGACCTGCTCTGGGACCGCCTCGACGACGCCGTCCAGCAACGCGCGGCCGCCTGGCTCGGCGACGCGCTCACCGCCGAACCCTGGCCCTGCAACTGGGAGTTGTTCCCGGTGACGGTCGGCGGCTTCCTCGAAGAGATCGGCCACGAACCGGAGACGGCCCGCCGTGTCATCGACCAGCGCCTCGACCGCATCGAACAGTGGTACCTCGGCGACGGCTGGTACACCGACGGCGACGGCCGCAAGTTCGACTACTACAACGGCTGGGCCATGCACCTCTACCCGGTCCTGCACGCCTGGCTCGCCCAGGACGACCGCCTCCTCGCCCACTACGGCGACCGCCTCTCGACCCATCTCGACGACTACGCCCGGCTGTTCGGCGGCGACGGCGCCCCCCTGCACCAGGGCCGCTCCCTCACGTACCGCTTCGCGACGACCGTTCCGCTGTGGCTGGGCGCCCTCACGGGCCGTACGCCGCTGTCGCCGGGGCAGACACGGCGGCTGGCGTCGGGCGCGCTGAAGTACTTCCTCGACCGGGGCGCGGTCGACGAGCACGGCCTGCTGTCCCTCGGTTGGCACGGCCCCGACTCCACCGTCCTGCAGGGCTACTCGGGCCCCGCCTCCCCGTACTGGGCCAGCAAGGGCTTCCTCGGCCTCCTGCTGCCCCCGGACCACGAGGTGTGGACCGCGACGGAGGAGCCGGGCCCGGTGGAGAGCGAGGACGAGCTGCGTCCCGTCGGCCCGCCCAACTGGCTGCTGCAGTCCACGCGTTCGGACGGCCTGGTCCGCCTCCACAACCACGGCAGCGAGGACGTCCGCTACGACCCCTTCTACACCCGTCTCGCCTACTCGACGGTGACGCGGCCCGTACCCCTGGCGGAGCCCGCCGAGTCGTACGACAACAGCGTGATCGTCGGCGGCGACGCGAGCCGCACGGACATCGAGCCGCTGGGGGTGGGCGAGGGCTGGGCGGCCTCCCGGCACACGGTCGGCGAGGGCGGTGTCCGGGTCACGAGCCTGGTGGCGGCCCGGGGGGCGGTGGAGGTCCGCGCCCATCTGGTGGCGGGCGCGGCCCCCGGTACGCCGGTGCGGGTGACGGGCTGGGCCGAGGCGGAGGGCGTGCGGTGCGCACTCCACCCCGCGTACGGCCTGTCGGGCGCCGTCGCCGGGCCGGGCCTGACCGGTGAGACGGCCCACGCGGACGCGACCCTCTTCGTCGCCCTCGCCCGCCTCACCGCCGACGCCGACCCCCAGCCCCTGCCGGAGCTGGTCTCGGTGGAGGTGGGGGGCGCGTACGAGGTGTCCGTGCACTGGGCCCACGGTGAGCGGGCCCAGTTCGTGTTCACGGCGTCAGACGGGCTACCTTCAGCGTCTTCGTGGTCGGTGACGCCCCGTTGAGGGCGGTCGCGTAGGACGGGGTGACGGGGGCGTAGGCCCAGGTCAGGGTCCCGTCCTTCAGGACCGCGATGTCCCCGGAGATGCGGGCCTTCACGACCTTGTCGGCTCCCTGGAGCTTCCCGTTCCAGTCGACGAGGCGGATGTGGGTGCCCGTGAAGGTGCCGGTGCAGGTGCCGCTCGCGCACGTGGCGTTCTTCAGGGTCTCGTAGGAGACGAGGAGCCGGTCCTTGCCGTACGGGGCGACGCGCACGTTGACGTGCTCGGTGCCCTTGGCGGAGGTGAGGTACACCGGCTTGCCCGCGGGCGTGGTGCGGTTCTTGAGGAAGGCCAGGGCGACCTGGTGCGTGCTCGTCCTCGGCTCGACCGTCCAGCCCCGGCCGCTGGAGTCGTCCGGGTTCTTCTTGGCGGAGGCGGCGCCGCGCGAGGCGAAGGCGGTGGCGTAGCGGCCGGTGGAGGACTTCACCAGGTCGCCGGTGCGGCCCGCGAAGGTGCCGCCGCAGTAGCCGGCCCAGCACTGCTCGCGCTGCACGACCGGCGCGTCGTCCGGGGCGGCGATGCCGGTGGAGACGAACAGGCCGGAGCGCCAGTCGTCGAAGCAGAGGGAGGCGAAGTCGCCGCTGGTCTCGGCGCGCAGGGCTATGCCCTCGTTGTGGGAGCAGCCCCAGCCCCAGCCGCCGCCGAGCCTCTTGCCCTTCGGGCCCACATAGGACAGCTTGTCGCCGAAGTGGCCGTCGGCGAAGCCGCCCGCCCCGTGCACGACGAAGTAGGCCCCGTACTTCTTGCCGTTCCAGGCGAGTTGGCCGTCGAGCAGCGGGGCCGTGTCGTGGGAGGAGGTGCCGGTGAGCTTGGTCCGCCAGGTCTGCTTGCCGTTCTGGTAGCGGATGAGCGCGGCGGCCGTCTCCTTCCATTTGTTGGTGTCGGCGACGCGGGTCAGCAGCGCGAACCCGTCGTTGTGCGCGACGAGCCCGCCGACCTCCTTCGTGCCCTTGACGACCGTGTCGGCGCCCGACCGCTTCCCGGCCGCCGTCAGCGGGGTGACATGGATGCCGTCCGACGCGGGCCAGGCGACCCGCAGCGTGCCGTTCGGCGCCGCGGCCGTCGCCGTCCGCGTCCACTCGCGGCTGTTGTTGTAGCCCGCCGAGAGGTAGGGGAACTTCGCCGGCAGGGTCACGGTCGTGTTCGTGACGGTGGGACCACCGGCCGCGGCGGGGGCCGAGGGCGCCGCCCCGGCGGTCGCGTACCAGGCGCCCGCCAGCACGGACGCGGCCACGAGCGAGCCGATGACCGGCCCCCGCGAGAGGTGGCGACGGCGGTGGCGGGGCGGGGCGGAGGGGGAGGGTGTTGCAGGTGTCATGTCCTGTGGTCGTCCCCGGGGCGGTGGAAGGTTGCCGCCGCCTGGCCGGAGATTGCGTGGGACCACAGGACCGCACGGGCGGCTCCGGCCGGATCACGCCCTCTCGGGGTTCTCGCGGGGCCAGTGCGTGAGTGCCAGGTGCAGCGCCTCGACGCACCGGTCCCAGGACCTGCGTACGTCGCGGGGCGCGCCGAAGCCGCCGCCGGCCTCCAGGGCGCAGAAACCGTGGAAGGTGCTGCGCAACAGCCGTACGGCGTCCGTGGAATCGGGTTCGTCGAGGCCGTAGGCGCGGAGCATGCCGTAGGTGATCTCGGTGGTGCGGCGCAGGGCGGGGGAGTCGGTGACGGGGATCTGGTCGAGCGGGAGCTGGGTGGCCGCGTACCGGCCGGGGTGCCGCAGGGCGTACTCGCGATAGGCCCCGGCGAAGGCGGCGAGCGCGTCCTTGCCGGCCCGTCCGGCGACGGCCGCCGCGATCTGGTCGATCATCTCGCCACCGGCCAGCAGGGCCATTCGGCCGCGCAGGTCCTGGAGGTTCCGCACGTGCGAGTACAGGCTCGCGTCCTTGACCCCGAAGTGGCGGGCCAGGGCGGACAGCGACACGTTCTCGAAGCCGACCTCGTCGGCGAGATCGGCGGCGGCCGCGGTGACGCGGTCGGGGGTGAGACCGGCTCGGGGCATGGGCCACCTCTGGACGGGACGGGAACCTAGGGGCCCTAGGTTAAGGTCCGCCCGCCCCTGCGCCGTACCCGGACGCGTCGGCGGCGACCTCTGCGACCCGGACCCCGCCGGCCGGCCCCACCCGCCGGCCCCACCCCGTGGTGGTCGGGGTGGGGCTCGCAGTCAGGGGAGCGGTGTCGTTCCGTCGGGTGCTCAGCCGATCGGTGCGTACAGCACGCCCAGCTTGTCGATCTCGTCGCCCGCGCGGCCGGTGAAGCCGGCGATCTGCCAGCCGGCGGGGGCGGTGAAGGTCCTGGCGTCGGAGGTGGCCGTGCCGGAGGCGAGGGTGCGGCCCTTGTCCGTGCCGAAGGCGGCGGAGAAGATCCGGGTACGGCCGTCCTTCTGGCCCTGCGTCAGCTTGACCGAGGTGAGGTGCTCGCCGGCGGCCAGGGTGAGGGAGGTCGCCGTGCCGCCCGTACCGCCGTGGGTCAGGGTCGTACCGCCGTCGTGCGTGAGCGAGAGCCCGTCGAGGCGGGCGGCGCCGCGCAGGGTCAGGGTGCGGGGCGAGACCGTCGAGGGCAGGTTGTCCGCGTCGGTGAACGCGGTGCCGTGCGGGCCGCCGGCGAAGTCGCTGGCCCGCAGGCGCGGGTTGAGCTTCCAGGAGAAGTCGACCGTGTGCGGGAAGTGGTCGGAGAGGTTGCCGCCCGCCGAGTCGAGGAATTTCGCCCACTCGTTGTTGTAGCGGCTCGCGGTCAGGTCGACCACGTTGCTGTCCCGGTAGAAGACCTTGTCGACGACCTCGCAGTCGTTGGTCGGGGCCGTGGTCGGGCAGACCAGCGCGTCACTGCCCAGGGCGGGGGCGACTCCGCCCTTGACCAGCTGCACCCAGGGGTCGGTGAGGCCGTTCTCGCCGGCCAGGCTGCGGATGTTGTCGCCGGTGCGTGTGTAGCGGGTGTTGGTGTCGCCCATGACGATCACCGCGTTGCCCGCCGAGTTCGCCTTGATGAACTCCGAGAGCTGGGTGACGTTGGCGCGGCGCGCGGCCAGGGCGGCGTCGTCGGAGTCGGCGTTCGTGTGCACGTTGTAGAGGTCGACGTAGACCCCTTCGTCGAGCCGCACACGGGCGAGTGAGAAGCCCTTCGGGGTGAGGCAGTTGGTGCCGGTGCAGGTGTTCCACTTCACCCGCTCGAAGTCGTCGAACGCGTAGTCCGAGAGGGTGTTGAGGCCGTCGCCGAAGGGCACCCCGCCGCTGGTCGCCGTGCGGTAGGGGTGGTTGTCGCCCGCGTACAGGGCCGCGTGGTAGTTGAAGTCCTCCTGCACGTTGACGATGTCGTACGCCCCGATACGCGGCGAGATCAGCGGGGTGTTCGTCGCGGGCTTGCCCGAGCTGAGTCCTTCCGGCAGACCGGCGACGTTGTACGTCAGCACGTTGAACGTGCCGCTGGTGGCGGCCGCCGCGGGGGTCGCGCCGGTGGTGGCGAGACCGGTGACGGCCAGCGCGCCGGCGGCGAGGGTGCCGAGCAGTCTTCGCATCGGGCGCGGGGGGTTCGTGGAAATCATGGGGGCTCTCCGGGGGCGTGGGGAAGATGAGCGGTGCTCAGATTTGACGCAATCAGTGTGACGTGCAAGGTCAGTTGAGGAAACAGTGAGGGACGAGGTGATCCGTCGTATCCATGGCACCCGGCGGACATCCCATGATTGTTCGACGTTCACGTGCCCCCTCGATCCTCCACAGGCGGGCGCGGTCGTGCCGCGGAGGCACCGCGGACGGCAACGGCAACCGGGAGGCGCTTCATGGGGCACGGGCATGGGCATGGGCACGGCCGTCACCACCACGACCATGGGCACGGACGCGGGGCCGGCCGCCCCTTGCACCTCCCTCGGCGCGCCGGCGACGACCCGGTGCGGGTCCTTCCCTCATGAGCGTGACGATGTACGCGCTCACCGTGGACGCCGAGGTCAGGGACCTGCGCGCCGCCGATCGGCTCCTCCACACGCTCGCCGCCGAACTCGCCCTCCCCGAGGGCGCGTTCGGCTGCACCCATCTGGTGCGGGGTGACCGGCCCCGGGTCGCCCTGTCCCTCGCGGTGCCGTCCGAGCCGCTTCTGAGCACCGTCCAGGAGCGGCTCGCGGCCCGTGACCTCAAGGGGGCGCCCGGCATCCCGGACGCCATGGGCCGGGCCGTGATCTATCCCGGCGTCACGGCCCTGACCGGCACGCTGACGATCGCGGACGTACTCGACCGCTCCGCGATCTCCCGCGTGAGCGTCCTCGGCCCACCCGGCCGGCCGTCGCCGGACACACCGCTGGTGACCTGCGACCATGTTCGGCCGTACTGGCACGAGGGCGAACTGGTCCTCACCGCCATGCCGGCCGTCGGCGGCACCCTCGTCCCCTTCGAGGTCCCCGAACCGACACCGTGCTGCGCGGACCACTGACACCGTGCCCGTCCCGTCCTCCCGTCGGGGGCGCGGGGCGGGGGCGCGCACCGGCAGATCGTTCACCCGGCAGGTGGAACTCTGCGGCCCAGTGAGCCGATCCGCTGGCCAGCCGTCCCCGGGTGCCGAGGGCACGTCCGGACGCTGACGGCATGTCCATCCTTGCTTCCCTACGGGGACCCCTGCGTGCCGTGTCCGTCCTGGCCACGGCACTGGCGTGTGTCGTCGCCGTGCCCCACGGCGCCTTCGCCGCACCCGGTGACCTGGACACCACGTTCGGCACCGGCGGAAAAGTCACTGTCTCCACTCCCTCCTTCGCCGACGGCCGGGACGTGGCGGTCCAGGCCGACGGCAAGATCGTCTCGGTCGGTTTCGAACAGGACCCGGTCAACCAGGACGCCGAGTTCGCCGTGCTGCGGCACAACGCCGACGGCAGTGTCGACACATCCTTCGGCGGTACCGGCGGAGGAGCCGGCGGCGAGGTGCTGACCGACTTCGAGGGCGGCGACGACGTGGCCCAGGGGGTGGCCGTACAGCCCGACGGCAAGATCGTCGTGGTCGGCCGCCACCAGGAGACCGACGACGAGTTCGCGGGCTGCTGCTGGTTCACGGTGGCCCGCTACACCGCCGGCGGCAGCCTCGACACCACCTTCGGCGGCGGCGACGGCTGGGTCAGCCCCGGCCTGGCCGGCGGCGCCGAGGACGCGGCCGGGGTCGCGGTGCGGCCCGACGGCAGGATCGTCGCCGGTGCCCGGGCCGGGGGCCTGTTCGGGCTCGTCCAGTACCTGCCCGACGGCAGCCCCGACACCGCCTTCGGCGGCGGTGACGGCGTGGTCACCACCGCCGTCTCCGACGCGCCCGACGTCGGCGCGACCCCGCGCGACCTGGCGCTCCAGCCCAACGGCAAGATCGTCATGATCGGCGACGTGGGCCAGACCTCCTTCGACTTCGCCCTGGCCCGCTACAACCCCGACGGCAGCCTCGACACCACCTTCGGCGGCGACGGCAAGGTCACCACGGACCTGGGCGGATACAACTGGGGCGAGGCGGTGGTCGTGCAGTCGAGCGGGAAGATCGTCGCCTCCGGATGGACCGGGGGTCGCTTCACGCTCGTGCGCTACCACCTCGACGGGAGCCTCGACAGCGGCTTCGGCACCGCCGGCGTGGCGACCACCGACTTCGGCACCGGCTCAGCCGTGAACGACCTCGTGGTCCAGCCCGACGACCGGATCGTGGCCGGCGGCACCGCGGGCGGCGACTTCGCGCTGGCCCGCTTCCACGCGAACGGCACCCTCGACACCGGCTTCGGCACCAACGGCCGCACCACCACCGACTTCGGCACCGGCGACAGCGCGTACGGCCTCGCCCTCCAGCCCGACGGCAAAACCGTCGCCTTCGGCAGCAACGCCGACGGCGTGCGCGGTCTGGCCCGCTACCTCGGCGGCGAGGGCGCCCCGCAGCCCACCGGCGTCGACCTGGCCGTCACCAAGACCGGCACCGGCACCGTGAGCATCGGCGACCGCGCCACCTACACCGTGACGGTCACCAACACCGCCGCCACGACCTCGGCCACCGGCATCGGCCTCACCGACACCGTCACCGGCCCCGCCGCCACCGTCGTCTCGGCCACCCCGGGCCAGGGCACCTGCACCACCTCGGCCACCGGCGCGACCTGCGCCCTCGGCACCCTCGCCGCCGGCGCGAGCACCACGGTGACGATCGTCGTCGAACCCAGGGCCACGGGCACCCTCACCGACCGCGCCACCGTGAGCGCGGCCCAGACCGACCCGGACCCGGGCGACAACACCGCCACGGCCACCACCGCGGTCGACAACGCCCGGGGCTGCACCCGCATCGGCACCAGCGGCGACGACACCCTGACCGGCACCAGCGGCAACGACGTCATCTGCGGCCTCGGCGGTGCCGACACCGTCAACGCCGGCCTCGGCACGGACACCGCCTACGGCGACTTCGGCAACGACCGCGTCGACGGCGCCGGCGGCAACGACACCCTCCACGGCGGCCCCGGCAGCGACAACCTGATCGGCAACGCGGGCAACGACCGCCTCAACACCGTCGACAACGTCTCCGCCAACGACACCGCCAACGGCGGTACGGGCACCGACACCTGCACCACGGACCCCGGGGACACGCGCGTCAGCTGCCCGTGACCCGACGCCCCCCGGCCCCCGCCCGTGAGGCCGTACGCGAGAGCGGCCGGTCGGCTTGATCGCCGACCGGCCGTTCCGCGCCGAACCTACTCCCTGCTCCTCACGACCTCGTCGTCGAGAACACGAACGAGAACTCCGCCGGTCCGGCGAGCAACTGGTGCTGCGGCAGGGGGCCCGGACCGCAGGACTGGGAGCCGATACCCATCTGGCCGTGGTCGAGGTTGACCCACACCGTGTCACCGGCCCGCAGGTCGGTGAGGTGCTCGGCGGCGTCCAGCTGTTCGGTGGTCCAGCGGCGGGCCGTGAACCAGAACTCCGGGTCGCCGTCAATGCGCAGACCGCCCAGCTCCGCCCAGCGGACATCGGGACGGGCGCCGTTCTCCTGCGGGCGCAGGTACGGGGTCTGCAGCTCATCGACCGTGGAGTGGTGACGGCTCACCATGGACGCCGACCTGGTGTCGGGGTAGCCCTCACCGGGGCCGCCGCCGTACCACGTCACCGCGTTCGCCGACGGCAGGCCGAAGCGGATGCCGAGCCTCGGGAGCGGGACGGTCCAGTCGCCCTCCGGGGCCACCGACACGGTCAGCTTCAGCCGGGTGCCGTCGGAGGTCCACCGATAGGCCGTGCGCAGGCCGACCTCCGCGGCGGCCGGCGCCACCCGCGTCCGCACGGTCAGCGCGTCCTCGCCCAACTCCACCCCGTCGAGGCGGTGGCGCATCCGGTGGAGGCCCAACTTGCGCCACAGCCGGGCGTACGGCGGGACCGGGTGCCAGGGATCGGCGGCGTCGTTGTCCGTCGGCGCCCGCCACACGTCCAGGCGCAGCCCGGTCACGTCGACTTCGCCGATGGTCTTCAGCGCGCCCGTGCGGACGTCGAAGGAGGCCGGGCCGAGGTGGATCAGCCGCTCGCTCGCCGTGGGCCGGTCGCTCGGCGCGACGGACGGCAACGGCCGCTCGACGGCGGGCAGTTGGGCCCATGCGACCTGGTGGTCCTTCCTGCCCCAGGCGGTGTCCTCGGCCAGCAGCGCCCGTACGGTCCACAGCGCCTCGCCCGCCGGTCCGCCGGACGGCGGCTGCGGCAGCTTCACCTCGGCCGACTCGCCGGGCTGCAGGCCCGGCACCGCCAGGGTGCCCGCCTCCACCGTCTTCCCGTCGACCTCGTACGCCCACTCGAAGGCCAGCTCCGACAGATCCGCGAAGTCGAACGCGTTGCGCACCCGGACCGTCCCGGCCGTACCGTCGCCGTCGATACGGACCGGCTCGATGACCTTCTTGAACTCGATCAGGCCCGGGGACGGCGTCCGGTCGGGGAAGATCAGGCCGTCGCAGACGAAGTTGGCGTCGTGCAGCTCCTCGCCGAAGTCGCCGCCGTAGGCGTAGCCCAGCTCCGGGTGGGTGACGCCGTGGTCGATCCACTCCCAGATGAAGCCGCCCTGGATGCGGTCGTGGGCCTCGAAGAGGCGCTGGTAGTCGGCGATGCCGCCGGGGCCGTTGCCCATGGCGTGGCCGTACTCGCACTGGATGAAGGGGAGCCCGCGGCGCTTGTGGGTGCCGCCGTCCAGACCCTGGCCGATGCGCTCGGTCTCGGCGTGGTCGGCGTACATCCGGGAGTAGATGTCGGTGTCGCGGCAGTCCCAGTCGCCCTCGTAGTGCACGAGACGGGAGCCGTCGCGGCCGTGGATCCACTCGGCCATGGCGGTGAGGCCGCGGCCGGTGCCGGCCTCGTTGCCGAGCGACCAGATGACCACCGAGGGGTGGTTCTTGTCGCGCTCGACCATCCTGGCCGCGCGGTCCAGGAGGGCCGGGGTCCAGCGGTCGTCGTCGACGGGGTTGTCCCGCCAGTTCTGCTCGGTGAAGCCGTGGGTCTCCAGGTCGCACTCGTCGATCACCCAGAGGCCGTACTCGTCGCAGAGGTCGAGGAAGGCCGGGTGCGGCGGGTAGTGCGAGGTGCGGACCGCGTTGAGGTTGTGCCGCTTCATCAGCAGCACGTCCTCGCGCATCGTCTCCAGGTCCAGGGCGCGGCCCGTCCGCGGGTGCCACTCGTGCCGGTTGACGCCCTTGAAGAGGATCGCCTTCCCGTTGACCTTGAGCAGGCCGTCCTCCAGCACGACCGTGCGGAAGCCGATCCGCAGCGGGACGCGCTCGCCCTCGGTGACAAGCTCACCGTCGTACAGCTTCGGGGTCTCGGCGGTCCACGGCTCGACCGGGACCGTCACCGGCTCGCCGGTCGCGACATCGATGTCGAGGGCGGGCACGAGGACCCGGCCGTCGACGTCGGAGTCGACCCGCAGGGTCCCGATGCCGCCCACATGGTCGTAGGAGGCGTGTACGAAGAAGTCGAGGGCGCTGCCCGCCGGGCGATGCAGCAGGGTGACGTCCCGGAAGATGCCGGGCAGCCACCACTGGTCCTGGTCCTCCAGGTAGGAGCCCGCCGACCACTGGTGGACCCGGACGGCGAGCACGTTCCCCGCAGGCTTCAGCAGGTGCCCGACCGCGAACTCGTGCGGCAGCCGGGACCCCTTGAACTCACCGATGTCCGTGCCGTTCAGCCACACCCGGGCACAGGACTCCACACCGTCGAACCGCAGCACCGCCCCGCCCTCGTCGAGAGCGGGCCACTCCTGCGGCAGGTCGAAGAACCGCAGGTGGTCGCCGGTCGGGTTCTCCGTCGGCACCCGCGGCGGGTCCACCGGGAAGGGGTACAGGTGGTTGGTGTAGATCGGCGCCCCGAAGGCCCCGTCCCCCTGCAGCACCCAGTGACCCGGCACCGCCACCTCCGCCCAGCCCCCGGCGTCGTACCCCTGCGCCGCGAACGAGTCGTCCTCGGCGTCGGCGGTGGGGGAGAGGCGGAAGCGCCAGCTCCCGTTGAGCGACAGCGACCGGGCGTCGGAGGACGCGTACCAGGCACGGGGCGGCAGGGCCCCGCTGCCCGGCGAGACGTCCTCGACGTAGTCGACGGATGTGCCGGTGGAGGAGGTGGTGGCGGTGGTGCCGGTGGTGCGGAAAGACATCGGTCTCCTTGCTGGTTTTCCCTAGCCCTTGATCCCAGTCTGCGCGATGCCCTGAACCAGCCAGCGCTGGAGGAAGAGGAAGACGAACACCAGGGGCAGGATGGAGATGGCTGTGGCCATGAAGATCAGGTGGAAGTTGACGGTCTGGCCGGTCATGTAGTTCGAGAGCGCGACCTGGACGGTCCACGCGCTCGGGTCCTGACCGATGACCAGGGGCCACAGGAAGGAGTTCCACCCGCTGATGAACGTGATCGTCGCCATCGCGGCGAAGAAGTTCAGCGAGTTGGGTACGACGACCCGCCAGTACGCGCCCATGTAACCGAGCCCGTCCACACGTGCCGCCTCCTCCAGTTCCTTGGGGAACCCCAGGAAGTACTGCCGGAACAGGAAGCAGGTGAAACCACTGAAGAGGCCCGGAATGATGAGGCCCCGGTAGGTGTCGATCCAGCCGAGGGAGGACACCAGCACGAAGCTGGGCACGAAGGTCACGGCGGTGGGGACCATCAGGGTGCCCAGGACCGCGTAGAAGATCTTGTTGGCGTGCTTGTACGGGATGCGGGCCAGACCGTAGCCGGCCAGCGAGCAGACGAGCAGCGTACCCACGGTGTGCAGGACGCCGACGACCGCCGAGTTCCACAGCGAGCGCGCGAAGTCGACCGACGGATCGTCGAACGGCTCGCTGATGTTGCCCCACTGGATGTCGGTGGGGAACCACTTCCATTCCTCGCCCGTGATCTCCGGGTCCGTCATCAGCGCGTTGCGGAGGATCAGATAGAACGGGATCAGGAAGAGGAACGCGGCGAAGCCGGTGGCGACGTACAGCCCGGTCGAGCCGATCACGCTGCCGGTCCGGACGCGACGCGGCTTGGCCGATACGTCCACCCGGTCCGCCGGAGGTGTCGTGGTGGTGGTCACTTGGACTCCTCACCCCTTCCGAATCCCATGAACCTGCCCTGGAGCAGGGTGACCAGGCAGATCAGTACGGTGAGGATCAGCGCGCCCGCACTGCCCGCGCCGTAGTCCTGGCTGTCACCGAGCGCCTTGTAGTACAGCTCGACCAGGGGCGGCCTGCCCCAGGTGGTCTTCGACAGCAGGTTGAAGAACTCGTCGAAGGCCTGGTACGCCGCCACGAGCAGCAGCAGGATCACGGCGGTGGAGGTCGCCCGCAGCTGCGGCAGGGTGATGTGCCAGAAGGTCTGCCAGCCGGGCTTCGCACCGTCGATCGAGGCGGCCTCGTACAGCTCCTGCGGGATGTTCTGCAGGGCCGCGATGAAGAGGATCATGTAGAAGCCGGCCTGGAGCCAGAGTCGGACGCTCAGGATGACCAGCCAGTACCACGGCGGGTCGGGGCTGGCCAGCCAGGCGGTGTTGTCGATGCCGAACAGGCCCAGGAAGGTGTTCGCGAGACCGAAGCGGACACCGTTGAAGATGGACATCTTCCACACCAGCGAGGCGGCGACATAGCTGACCGCCGTGGGCAGGAAGAACACCGACCGGAAGAACGCCCGCATGAACCGCAGCCGGTTCACCATGAGCGCCAGCCCCAGCGAGGTCGCCCAGGTGATCGGCACGATGAAGACGGCGAAGACGGTGAAGGTGACGAGAGAGCCTATGAAGTCCTCGTCGGTCAGCATCGTCACGTAGTTGTCGACGCCGACGAACGTGCTCGGGGTGACCGTGAAGCGGGCCTCGAAGAACGACAGATACAGGCTCCACAGGATCGGCAGATAGACGAAGATCGCCAGGCCGATCAGGAACGGCCCGGTGAAGAGCCAGAAGTTGAAGGTGGGGGAGCCCCGCAGCCCCCGCCGCGGCTTGGCCGGAGAGGCCTTGGCCGGGGCGGGGCTGGAGACGCCGTCCTTGGTGATGGTCGACATGTCGTGAGTACCTGTCCGCCGGTCTATCCGAAGAGCTTCTTCAGCTCCTTGTTGACCTTCGCGTCGGCCTTGGTGAGTTCCTTGTCCGGGTCGCCGCCCTTGCGCACGGAGTTGGCGAGGACGTCCTCCAGGGCGGTGATGCTCGCCTGGGTCCAGCCGATGTTGTCGAAGTGGCCGTAGTCGGTGAAGAGCTTGACGCCCTCAGCCGGCAGACCCGACTTCAGCTTCTCGGCCGACTGCGCGATGGAGGTGCGCGGCGGGATGTGGAAGCCGTACGAGAGCGCCCAGTCCTCCTGGTACTCCTTCTGGTCGATCCACAGCCACTTCACGTATTCCTTGGTCTCGTCGACGTTCTTGCCCTTGGCGTTGATGAACATCGACCAGCCGCCGTTGTAGACGGAGAGCTTGCCCGCGTCGCCGACCTTCGGGAACGGGAAGATGCCGAGGTCGTCGCCGAGCGCTTCCTGCATCTGGGGCATCGCCCACATGCCGCACCACTGCATGGCGGTCAGGCCCTGGTTGAGCGCCGACGGGTCCCAGAAGTCGGTCGGGGCGTCGAGCAGCAGGTCACCGCTGGTGAACAGCTTGCGCAGCTGCTTGAAGCCGTCGACGACAGCGTCCGTGTGGTAGGCGATCTGGTTCTTGTCGTCGAGGTGCTGCGCGCCGGCCGACCAGATCAGCGGGTTGACCATCGAGTGCAGGGTGTTGCCGAGGTAGGCGCCCTTGACCTTGCTGGTGGTCAGCTTGGCGGCGGCTTCGGCCAGCTCCTCCAGCGTCTGCGGGACCTCGACACCGGCCTTCTCGAACAGCGACTTGCGGTAGAAGAAGAACTGCGGGTCGTCGATCATCCGGATGCCGTATATCTTCCCGTCGACCGTGTGCGAGGCGATGTCGGCCGGGTTGAAGTCGTCCTTGACGGGGTTGATCAGGTCGCTGAGGTCGGCGACCTGACCGCTCTCGATCATCTGCAGCTGCGGGTGGAACTCGAAGCAGTCGGGGGCCTTGTCCGTGAGCAGCGAAGCGAAGAGCTTGCTCTCGAAGTTGGAGCCGGTGATCCACTGCGTGGTGACGTTTCCGCCCTTGTAGGCCTTCGCGTACTTCTTGATCGCCTGCTCGGTGCCCGCCTCGCCGTACGCGTGGAAGTACTGCGTGAGACCGGCGCCCGACCCCCCGCCGTTGCTCCGGCCGGTGTTGCTGCCGCATGCGGCCAGACCGCCGGCGGCGGCCAGACCCATGGCGGCCCGCAGTACGGAGCGGCGGTCGAAGTTGCTGTTGCTCATTGCCGACATGCTGACGTCCTTGTCTCGAGTACGGCTGTGGCGCTGTGCCTGAAGGCTCTGCGGCTCAGTGCCTGTTGACTCAGTGGCTCAAAGAGGCTTGCGGTGCGGGACGTTAACCTTCGGCTAAGGCTTCGGCAAGGGGTTGGACGAAGTCTGTTCGAAGCGTTGTATTCGGTTCGGTGTTCCGAACGTCCGTGCGGTGCAATGGTTTTGACGTGGGGGGTGAGGGCCGCCGGGTCAGGGGCCGGCGGCCCTCGGCTCAGGGGTGTGGGTGTAGCCGTTCGCGCTCGTCGAGGCGCCCTCGACGGCGTACGGCGGGCTTGTCCGGGGCGGCGCGCCTGCCCGGTTTCTGCCCGACCGACTGGAGCGCGCCCTCCAGCGCGAACGTCGCCGCGCCGAGGCACGCCGGGTCGGTGGGGATCAGGGAGAGGACGATGTCGGTGGCGGCCATCGGACGCGGCAACGCGTGCCGGGCGACGGCCTCGCGCACCTCCGCGACCAGGGGCTCGCCGAGGGCGGCCGCGACCCAGCTGCTCAGCACGACCACTTCGGGATTGAAGAGATTGACCAGGTCGGCGATGCCCGCACCCAGATAGCGGGCGGTGTTCCGCACCACCTTGACCGCCACCGGGTCCTGCCGGGCCACCCCCCGCGCGAGCGCGGCGATGGTGGCCGTCTGGTCCTCGGGATGCAGCAGCGTGCTGCGCGGACTCAGCTCCCGGAGGTTCAGCATGATCCCCGGGGCGCCCACATACGTCTCCACGCACCCGTGGTTGCCGCAGTGGCACAATCGGCCGTCCAGCACGATCGTGGTGTGGCCCCACTCCCCGGCGCTGTTGCTCACGCCCCGGTGCAGCCCGCCGCCCAGGACGAGCCCGGCTCCCACGCCGGTCCCGAGGTTGACGATCACGGCGTCACCGCGCCCCCGCGCGGCCCCGAACCACAGTTCGGCCACCGCGACGGCGCGCAGCGGATTGTCCAGGTACAGGGGGTAGGCGATGTGCTCGGTCAGCAGGTCGAGCAGCGGTACGTCGTGCCAGTCCCAGTTCGGCGCGTACTCCGAGATGCCGGTGGCGCGGTCCACCTGCCCCGGCACGCTCACCCCGACGCCGAGCACCCGCGCGCCCTCGATGCCGGCCTGCGCGACCACCGAGCCGACGGCGGCGGCCACGTGCCCCACCATCTGCTCGGGCAGATTCTCGCCGGGCCGGACGTCCTCCTCGGCCCGGGCCAGCACGTTCAGCGCCAGGTCGAACAGCTCGACATGGACGTACGTCTCCGCGATGTCGACGCCGATCAACGCGCCCCCCGACGCGTTGACGGCCACCAGTCCCCGGGGGCGACCCCCGGCCGAGTCCTCGAACCCGACCTCGGTGATCATGCGGAGGTCGAGCAGTTCGCCGACGAGCGTGGCGACCGTGGCCAGGCTCAGCCCGGTCGCCGCCGCCAGCTCCTGCCGGGAGGTGGGAGACTTGGCGATGATCTGGCGGAGCACTTCGTAGCGGTTCGCGGTGCGAATGTCGCGTGAGGTGCGCTTCACCGACGACATGATCCCCTCGATCCCTCCAGGCCATGACGAGGCCTGTTGCCCCGGCGCGGTCGAAGGCTATGGCGCCGAAGGGGCTTTCTACAAGGGGTTAGGAAAGGGGGTTTACGAAGTCGGCCGGCGAACCGCCGACCGTGGCCGGAGAACGACGTGGGCGCTCAGGCGCCGAGGACCTCCTGTACGAAGGTGTTGCGGAACTTGCCCGCCGGGTCCAGGCCGTCGGCCACCCGCCGGAAATCACCCAGCCGGGGGTACAGCCGCCCCAGTTCGGCCGCCGGCACGGTGAACACCTTGCCCCAGTGCGGCCGGGCCTCGAACGGCGCGAGCACCTCCTCCACCCGTCGCACCACCGGCAGGACCGGCGCCGCGTCCGCGATCCACGTGAAGTGCAGCGCGACCGTGTCCCGGCCCTCGGCGGGGCCGATCCACTGCTCGTCGGCGGCCATCGTCCGGACCTCGCAGACCTGCAGCACCGGTGCCACGACGTGCCGGATCCCGTCGACCGCGCGCAGGGCGTCCAGGGCGAACGGGCGCGGCAGCAGATACTCCGACTGCAGCTCCTCCCCGCTGCTCGGCGTGAACTCCGCCCGGAAGTGCGGCAGCCGCTCGTGCCAGGGGCCGGGCACCCCGAACTGCTCGGTGCAGTTCACCGCCGGCATCCCCGGCACCGGATGCATCGCCTCGGTCGCGGGCGCGGCCCACGGGAAGTCCGTCGTCGGCCGGTCCCGACGCCGCTTGACCCACACCTGGTCGAAGCCGGCGTGCTGCCAGCGGGTGAAGAGGCTCACGCTGTACGCCGACGCCGACACGGCGTCGAAGTCCAGCCCGTCCAGGGGGAGTTCACCGAAGACGTGCTGGGTCACCTCGAAGGCGGGCTCCAGGTCGAGGGTGAGCGCGGTGACCACGCCGAGGGCGCCGAGCGAGGTGACCGCCGCGCCGAAGCGGTCGTCGCCCCGCGTGAGCGTCAGCGCCGACCCGTCCGCCGTGACCAGCTCGACCTCGCGCACCGCCGCCGCGAGCGGACCGTTGCCGTCGCCGGAGCCGTGGGTGCCGGTGGCCACCGAGCCGGCGACGGAGATGTGCGGGAGGGAGGCCATGTTGTGCAGGGCGAGACCGTGGGCGTGCACCGCGCGGGCCAGCTCCGCGTACCGGACACCGCCGCCGACCCGGACCGTACGGGCCGCCGTGTCCACGTCGATCGCCGGTGGCAGGCCGGTCAGGGAGAGCAGAACGCCCTCGGGGCCGGGCTCCGCGATCTCGTTGAACGAGTGCCCGCTGCCCAGCACCCGCACGCGCTCGCTGCCCGCGACCAGGGCCCGCAGCGCGTCGACGGTGCGCGGCCGGTGCAGCTCCTGCACGCTGTACGTGATGTTCCCGGCCCAGTTGGTCAGGGTCTCCGCCGTCATGCTGGATGTCCTCCGCGCTCCATGAGCCGTCGCTGTCGAGGGTCATCTTCTCCGCCCCGGTCCCACGCCCGTTCATTGACCCTCCGGCGGGCGCCTGCCTACCGTAGAGAGCGGTTGCTGTCGCCCGTCTCCCCAGTCGGAAGGTCCTTCCTTGCCCGAGCGTCCGCTCGCCCTGTTCGCCATGACGGCAGAGAACGTTCCGCAGGTCTTTCCGCCGGAGGTGCTGTCCCGGCTGCGCGAGACCGTCGAGATCGATCCCGCCCTGGTCGCCGAGGACTTCGCCGACCCTCGGGTCCGGAAGGTGCTGGCCGAGGCCGAGGTGCTGGTCACGGGCTGGGGCTGCCCCCGTATCGACCGGGCGGTCCTGGACGCCGCGCCCCGGCTGCGGGCGGTGCTGCACTCGGCGGGCTCGGTGAAGGGGTTCGTCACCCCCGCCGTCTGGGAGCGGGGGATCGCCGTCTCCACGGCCGCCGCCGCCAATGCCGTGCCCGTCGCCGAGTACACGCTCGCCATGATCCTGCTCGCCGGCAAGGACATCCTCGGCCGCCGTGAACGCCTGCGGACCGAGCGCGTCTCGCCGGGCTGGGGCTTCGTCCCCGGCATCGGCAACCACGGCCGCCGCGTCGGTGTCATCGGCGCCTCCCGCATCGGCCGCCGCGTCATCGAACTGCTGCGCCCCTTCGACCTCCGGGTGAGCCTCACCGACCCCTACGTCGACGAGTCCGGGGCCGCCGCCCTCGGCGTACCCCTGCTGCCGCTCGACGACCTGCTGCGCACCTGCGACATCGTCACCGTGCACGCCCCGGACACCCCCGAGACCCACCGGCTCCTCGACCGCCGCGCACTCGCCCTCATGCCCGACGGGGCCGTCCTGGTCAACACCGCGCGCGGCGCCCTCGTCGACCACGACGCCCTCGTCGACGAGCTGCGCGCCGGCCGGCTCTCCGCGGTCCTCGACGTCACCGACCCCGAACCCCTGCCCGCCGACTCCCCCCTCCTCGACCTGCCGAACGCCTTCGTCACCCCCCACCTGGCCGGCTCCCAGGGAAACGAGGTCGCCCGCCTCGGTCTCGCGGTCACGGAAGAGGCCGAACGCCTCACCACGGGCCGGGAACTGGCCCACGCCCTGGACCGCACGACGCTGGAACGCATGGCGTGAACCCGGCACCGCCGCCGTGACGGCCCACGCCACGAGGCGCCCGGACACATCGACCGGCCCCGGCACCGGGAGCAGCCGCTGCCCCCGGGCCGCTCCCGGCGGCCGGTGCCCGCGCGGCGCGCGCACGAGGAAACCGGTGACCGTCGTCACCCCCGCACCGCCGAGGGCCCCCGCTCCCACCTCCCCGCCCGCGGAGGCATACCGTGAGGTGGCGAACAACGACGACGGACGACCTCTTGCGTGACGTCGGGAGCGAGGAGAACGGGATGGGCAGCCGCACCGCACTGGTGGAGGACCTGATGGAGAGGTTCCCGCACGTGCCACGGGAAGCCGTCTTCAAGGAGGACCTGCTCAGGGGTGGAGTGGCGTTCGACGCCTCCGCGCTGAGCGACAACGAGAAGGGCGAGGTCAAGCCGAAGTCGTACTTCATCTTCTCCTTCGACCACGGCACCCTCCCCGAGCTGGGCGAGGCCGCGCTGCGCCGCCCGCCGGAGGAGATCATCCTCACCGGCGGCCCGTACGACCTGCGGCGTACGGTCGTCTCCGTACGGGTCAACCCCGCGTCTCCCTACCGGGTGGCCTCCGACGAGGAGGGCCTCCTCGGCCTCTACCTCGACGGCCGGCGCATCGCCGACGTCGGCGTGCCGCCCATGCCCGAGTACTACCGGCACACCCTCTCCAACGGGAAGTCCGTGATGGAGGTGGCCCCCACCATCCAGTGGGGCTACCTGATCTACCTCACCGTCTTCCGGGTCTGCCAGTACTTCGGCGCGAAGGAGGAGTGCCAGTACTGCGACATCAACCACAACTGGCGACAGCACAAGGCGGCGGGCCGGCCGTACACCGGTGTGAAGGACGTCGACGAGGTCCTGGAGGCACTGGAGATCATCGACCGGTACGACACGGCGAAGACCTCCACCGCGTACACGCTCACCGGCGGCGCCATCACCAAGACGGTCTCCGGCCGGGACGAGGCCGACTTCTACGGCCACTACGCCAAGGCCATCGAGGAGCGCTTCCCCGACCGCTGGATCGGCAAGGTCGTCGCCCAGGCGCTGCCGCTGGACGACGTCAAGCGCTTCCACGACTACGGCGTCAAGATCTACCACCCCAACTACGAGGTGTGGGACGAGTACCTCTTCAAGATGTACTGCCCCGGCAAGGAGCGCTACGTCGGCCGCGACGAGTGGCACAAGCGGATCCTGGACTCGGCGGGCGTCTTCGGCGCGCGCAACGTGATCCCCAACTTCGTGGCGGGCGTGGAGATGGCCGAGCCGTTCGGGTTCACCACGGTCGACGAGGCCATCGCCTCGACCACCGAGGGCCTGCGCTTCTTCATGTCGCACGGCATCACGCCCCGCTTCACCACCTGGTGCCCGGAGCCCACGACCCCGCTCGGCAAGGCCAACCCGCAGGGCGCGCCGCTGGAGTACCACATCCGGCTGCTGCAGGCCTACCGCGCCACGATGGACGAGTTCGGGCTGTCCTCGCCGCCCGGCTACGGCCCGCCCGGACCCGGTAACGCCGTCTTCTCCGTCAGCTCCTTCATGGACAGCCTCCCGGCCGTCGAGGAGACCGAAGGGGCGCCCAAGGAGGCGGCCGGGGAGACGCCCAAGGGCTAGAGGGGGGAGAAGGGGGCCGACACGGAGAGTGCCGACGAGGTTTCCAGTCGGTAACTCCTGTGACGGTTGAGTCGATCGGGCCCGGCGTACGTACAACTCCACAAGCGTGACCGCTGGTGACGGCATTTGAAGACGCGGCTTGTCAGTTGTGCGGAAACCGTGAAAAGCTCTGGGCCACCCGCAAGGTGGTCCCCCCAACTCCCTTGAAGCAAAGGGTAGTTGACCGCTTTTGCGAACTTCCCCCCTCGCTCTGTGGATGCAGGAGACCCATGCCCGACCTGCCGAAGCCCCAGGACGCCGCCGAGGCCGCGCTGTTCTCGGAGTGCTGGGACGCGGTCCTGTCGTACGCCGACCTGTGCACGTCCGGTTCGACGGCGGCGACCCAACTGGCCACCGACGCCTTCACGCACGGCATGCACGAGGCCCGCGCCCTGGAGTTCGACATATGGGCCGACCGCGGTGCCGGACGGCGTGCCCTGCGGCTGCCACGCATACCCTTCCTCCTGACCTGGGTCAGGACCACCGCCGCGACCTGGGAGACGGGCGGCCAGGGCCACCGGCTCGACCCCGACCTGCGCCTGTGGCTCAACTCGGACAAGGCCGCCCGTTACACCGGCCCGCCCCTGCACCGCCCCCTCGCCCTGCGCGCCCTGCGTGACATGCAGGAACCCGACGCGGCCCTGCTGTGGCTCGCCGAGGTCGAGTCGCTGCCGCTGGGCTCGGTGGCCCGCCGCCTCGGCCTGGACCCGGAGGTCGCCCGGTCCGAACTCGACCAGGTGCGTGCGCTGTTCAGGGATCGCTGCGCCCGCAGTCAGCTCGACACGCCCATGAACCCCGACTGCCGCAGCTACGCCCGGCTGCTGGACGCGGTCACCCGCTCGCCCGGCACCGACACCCCCGACGACCTCTCGCGCCACCTCGCCACCTGCGTGGAGTGCGCCGAGGCCGCGGCCTGTCTCGGCCTGCACGGCGGGGGTCTGCCCGCCGCGCTCGCCGGCGGCGTGATCGGCTGGAGCGGACTCGCCTACCTGGAGCGCCGCCGCCGCGCGGCCGACGCCGGGCTGCTCCCCGGGCGCGCCGACGCCACCGGTGCCGACCGCGGGCTCTCACCGGGCCGGGAGCCGGGGCCCCGGTTCGGCCGCAACGGGCTGCTCGTCGCCGCCGGCCTGGTCTCCGTGCTGGCGCTCGCTGTCTCCCTCATGCCCTTCGGCGAGGACGACACGGTCGCGGGCGGCCCGTCCGCCGACGACTCACCGGTGGTCCAGCAGGACCCGAGGTTCCCGGTGTCCCCGGCCCCGTCCGGGGAGGGCTCCGAACTGCAGAGCACGACCCGGCCCGGGCCGACCGGTTCCGGCGACAAGGACGACAAGGGCGACGACAAGGACAAGGGCGGCAACAGCAACGAGGAGCCCCAGGGCGACTCCTCGTCGCCGGCCCGCGTCTCCCACAAGCCGGTCGACCCCGGCAAGTCGCCCAAGGCCACCTGCCACGTCCGCTACCAGCTCGTCAACGAATGGCCCGGCGGCTTCCAGGCCACCGTCACCGTCACCTCCAAGAAGGCCCTCGACGGCTGGCGCCTCGGCTGGACCTACGCGGGCGACCAGCGCGTCACCCAGATGTGGGACGGCACCTTCGACCAGGAGGGCTCGCAGGTCAGCGTCACCGCCGCCGACTACAACAAGTCCGTGACCGCGGGCGGCACCTTCGGCGTCGGCTTCCTCGGCATCTGGCAGGGCTTCGACAACCCCGACCCCGTGAAGTTCACGCTCGACGGGAGTCCCTGCGCGACGGGGAAGTGAACGCGCCGCGTCCCGGAGGGCGAGAGCCCGCCCGGGGCGCGCGCCCTGCCCCGCGGCGCGTGCGGTGGCGCCCGTCGCGGCGCACCGTCGCGGACGGCCGGCGGGGCTCCGCGAACGCGAACCGCGGCTCCACCCTTGCGCTGCCGGGCAAGAACCGGTGCACTCGTGGACGATCGACAGCGGATGATCGTTTCTATGGTCGTCGCATTCCCGCCGTGCGTACCGCTCAGCCGGACGCCGGTCATCCGCGAACGAAGGAACGAACCCCATGCCGTACATCACCGTGGGTCAGGAGAACTCGACCACCATCGACCTCTACTACGAGGACCACGGGACCGGGCAGCCGGTCGTCCTCATCCACGGCTTCCCGCTCGACGGGCACTTCTGGGAGCGGCAGAGCGCCGTACTCCTGGAGGCGGGGTACCGGGTCATCACGTACGACCGCCGCGGTTTCGGACAGTCCGGCCAGCCGACGACCGGCTACGACTACGACACCTTCGCCGCCGACCTGAACACGGTGATGGAGACCCTCGACCTGCGTGACGCCGTCCTGGTCGGGTTCTCGATGGGCACGGGCGAGGTCGCCCGGTACGTGTCCGTCCACGGCACGGAGCGGGTCGCCAAGGTGGCGTTCCTCGCGTCGCTGGAGCCCTGCCTGCTGAAGTCCGACGACAACCCGGACGGGGTCGCCCCGAAGGAGTTCTTCGACGGCGTCGTCGCGGCCGTGAAGGCGGACCGGTACGCCTACTACACCGACTTCTACAAGGACTTCTACAACCTGGACGAGAACCTCGGCACCAGGATCAGCGAGGAAGCGGTCCGCCACAGCTGGGACGTCGCGGCGGGCGGCGGGTTCTTCGCCGCCGCCGCCGCGCCGTCGACCTGGTACACCGACTTCCGGGCGGACATCCCGGCCATCGACGTGCCGGCCCTGATCCTGCACGGTACGGGCGACCGGATCCTGCCGGTGGAGGGCACCGCCCGCCCGTTCCACAAGGCGCTCCCCTCCGCCGACTACGTCGAGATCGAGGGCGCCCCGCACGGCCTGCTGTGGACCCACGCGGAGGAGGTCAACACCGCGCTCCTCGCCTTCCTCGGGAAGTGACCCGTACGGGACCGACGGCCGGGGGAACCCGGGCGTCGGTTCCGCGCCACTCTGTGGGTGCGGCAGCCGTTCGAAGCCCGTGAGAAATCGGTTGGCGTCCGCCGCCGGGTGTTCCTATCCTGAGGGGGCTTCACGCGGTGGCTCAGGGCTGCCGCTGTCAGTCGTGTGTCGGTAGTACGAACCAGTACGCGGAAGTACGTCAGTCGTACGGAGAAACGGGAGGTGTGACCGATGGCTGTCTCTGTGATGGGCGCTGCCCGCAACCAGAAGATCATCCACTCCACCTCCGTGGCCTCCGGCTGACCTTTCCCACACAGCGCGCACTCGCGTGCCGCCGGGGCCGCCCTTGTGAAGGGTTTCCCTTGAACCTCCTTTCCCTTTCGGCCTCTTCGACTTCCCCGCACCCTCTCGCCGTGTACGGCTGGGACGACGGCTGGGAAGCGGAGTTCGCCGTCCACGCCGAGCAGGGTCTCCTGTCCGGCCGTGTCGTCCGGGTCGACCGGGGCCAGTGCGACGTCATCACCTCGGACGGCCTGCTGCGGGCCGACACCGCGTTCGTCACCCCCCACGACCCGCTGCGGGTGGTGTGCACGGGCGACTGGGTGGCCGTGGAACCCGCGGGCGACCCCCGCTACGTCCGCACCTACCTGCCCCGCCGCAGCGCCTTCGTGCGCTCCACCTCCTCCAAGCGCGCCGAGGGACAGATCCTCGCGGCCAACGTCGATCACGCGGTCGTCGCCGTGTCGCTCGCCCTGGAACTCGACCTCGGCCGTGTCGAACGGTTCCTCGCGCTGGCCTGGGAGTCCGGGGCGCAACCGGTGGTCGTGCTCACCAAGGCCGACCTCGTGCCGGACGCCGCCACACTGGCGCATCTCGTGCAGGACGTGGAGACCGTCGCGCCCGGCGTCGCCGTGCTGACGGTCAGTTCCGCGCTCGGCGAGGGCCTCGACGTCCTCGCCGCGGTGCTCTCCGGCGGCACCTCCGTACTGCTCGGGCAGTCCGGCGCCGGCAAGTCGACCCTCGCCAACGCGCTGCTCGGCGACGACGTGATGGACGTCCAGGCCATCCGTGACGTGGACGGCAAGGGACGGCACACCACGACCACCCGCAACCTCCTCGCCCTGCCCGGCGGCGGGGTCCTCATCGACACCCCGGGCCTGCGCGGCGTCGGCCTCTGGGACGCCGAGAGCGGGGTCGGACAGGTCTTCGCGGAGATCGAGGCACTCGCCGCCGACTGCCGTTTCCACGACTGCGCGCACATCGCCGAGCCTGGCTGCGCGGTCCTCGGCGCGGTCGAGTCCGGTGAACTGCCCGAGCGACGCCTCGACAGCTACCGCAAGCTGCTCCGGGAGAACCAGCGAATCGTCGCCAAGAGCGACGCGCGGGTGCGGGCCGAGATCCGCAAGGAGTGGAAGCGGCGCGGCGCGGAGGGCCGCGCGGCGATGGAGGCGAAGAGGGGCGGCCGGCGCTGATCCCGGCGCCCGCGGGTGGGGTCGTGTCGCGTGGTTCCGCGCGACACGACCCCGGGGGGAGCGGGGCCGCGCGCCCCTGCTTCCCTTCCCGGTCCCCCGGGGCACTCAGCGTCGTGTCCGAATCCCGCCAGCCCCGCTCGTCGCCGTCGTCGACACTTGATGTCATGAGGGACGAGGACACCAGGTACGAGGCCGTACGCAGCAGGGACGGGCGGTTCGACGGCGAGTTCTTCTTCGCCGTCGGGACGACCGGAATCTACTGCCGGCCGAGCTGCCCGGCGGTCACGCCGAAACGGGAGAACGTCCGCTTCTACGCGTCGGCCGCCGCCGCCCAGGGCGCGGGCTTCCGTGCCTGCCGGCGGTGCCGGCCGGACGCCGTCCCCGGCTCGGCCGAGTGGAACGTCCGCGCGGACGCCGTGGGGCGGGCCATGCGGCTCATCGGGGACGGTGTGGTCGACCGGGAGGGCGTCGCCGGGCTGGCCGTACGGCTGGGATACAGCGCGCGCCAGGTCCAGCGCCAGCTCACCGCCGAGGTCGGCGCCGGGCCCGTCGCCCTGGCCCGCGCCCAGCGGGCGCACACCGCCCGCGTGCTCCTGCAGACCACCGCCCTGCCGGTCACCGAGATCGCCTTCGCGTCCGGTTTCGCCAGCGTGCGCCAGTTCAACGACACGATCAGGGCCGTGTACGCCCTGACTCCCAGTGGCCTTCGCGCCGGCGCACCCCGGCGCTCCGCGTCCTCGCCGAGCGCCGGTATCCCGCTCCGGCTCGCTCACCGGGGCCCGTACCAGTCCACCGCGCTCTTCGACGTCCTCGCCGCCGAGGCCGTCACCGGCGTCGAGGAGATGACCGGCGGACGCGGCCGGCGCACCTACCGGCGCACCCTCCGCCTCCCGTACGGCACCGCCATCGCCGAGGTAGGCGAACGGCCGGTGAGCGGTCGGCCGCGCACACCGCCGCCCCCGGCCCCGTCCGCGGCCCCGCACCCCGGCGGCTGGCTCGACGCCCGGCTGCGTCTCACCGACCCCCGGGACCTCACCACCGCCGTGCAGCGGCTGCGGCGGCTGTTCGATCTGGACGCCGACCCGTACGCCGTGGACGCGCGTCTCGCCGAGGACGCGCGCCTCGCCCCGCTCGTCGCCGCGAGGCCGGGGCTGCGCTCGCCGGGCACGGCCGATCCGGAGGAGTTCGCGGTACGGGCGCTCGTGGGCCGCGAGGAGGCGGCACGCCTCGTACAGGCGTACGGCAAGACCCTGGACGCCCCGCACGGGACGCTGACCCACCTGTTCCCCGAACCGGCCGCACTGACCGGCGAGACCGGCCCGCTCGGAGCCCTCGCCGCCGCCCTGGCCGACGGCACCGTCCGCCTCGACGTGGGGGCGGACCGGGACGCCACCGAGGCGGCCCTGCTCGCCCTGCCCGGTCTGCGCGCCCGTACCGTCGCGGCGATCCGCGCCCGCGCCCTCGGCGACCCGGACGCGGCACCCCCGGACGAGACCCTGCCGGACGCCTGGCGGCCCTGGCGCTCGTACGCCCTCCAGCACCTCGGCTCGGCGGACGAGCGGGAGCCGGTCACGGCCGCACGGCGGCAGACGCGGACGCGGACGAAGCCGCAGGCACGACGAAAGACACGGGCACAGGCACAGGCACAGGAAAAGGCTCTGGGACAAGGAGTTCAGTCGTGAGCACCGAGCAGGACACCCTCTACACCGTCGTCGACAGCCCCACCGGGCCACTCCTCCTCACCGCCGACGGCTCCGGCGCCCTCACCTCCCTCTCCGTGCCGGACCAGAAGGGCGGGCGGGTCCCGCTGCCTGGCTGGGTACGCGACCGGGGGCCGTTCCGGGCGGCCGAGGAGCAGCTCGCCGCCTACTTCGCCGGGGAACTCACGCAGTTCCGGCTGGAGTTGCGCGGCGAGGGCACCGACTTCCGGCGGCGGGTCTGGGCCGCGCTCGACGACGTCCCCTACGGCGCGACCACGACGTACGGTGCCGTCGCCGCCCGTATCGGGGCGCCCCGGGCCGCCGTACGGGCCGTGGGCGGGGCGATCGGCGCCAACCCCCTCCTCATCCTCCGCCCCTGCCACCGGGTGATCGGCGCGAACGGCACCCTCACGGGGTACGCCGGCGGCCTCGGCCGCAAGCGTCTCCTCCTCGGCCTGGAGGGCGTGCTCTAGCGCGTGGCTCGCGGTGTACTGCCTCGCGGTGTGCTGCCGCGCGATGTGGGGGCGCGCGGCGTGGGGGCGCGCGGCGTGGGGGCGCGCGGCGTGGGGGCGCGCGGTGGTGCCGGACGGCGTGGGCCGGTCTCAGCCGCCGAACACCACACCCACCCACGCTCCCGCCACCAGCAGGCACGCGAAGAGTTCCGCCAGCACGTTCGACCCGCCCGAGCGCATCGCCGTGCGGGTGGCGGCCTTCGCCGCGTCGTGACGGCCGAGGCGGAGCCGCTCGGAGAGGTAGATACCGCCGACGAAGCCCGGGATCGCGCCGAGCACGGGGAGCAGCACGAAGCCGAGGAAGGCGCCGGAGCCCGCGTACACGCCCATGCGGGGGGTGGCGCCGCTCTCCGTCAGGCGCCGGGGTGGCAGGCCCCAGCGGACCGCCCAGGACACGAGCAGCACGACGGTGGCCCCGACCAGCACCCACCAGGCGGCGGGCCGGGGATCCTCCAGAGCCCACCACATGACCCCGGCCCACACCAGCCAGGACCCCGGCACGCCGGGCACCAGCACTCCGCACAGGCCGAGCAGGAGCACCACCGCGACCAGCAGGAGTTCCCACGCTCCCATCTGCCCAGGGTGCAGGACCGCGCGCGAAAGCGCAGGTCAGAGATGTCGGTCCAGATACACGGGCCGGCTCGTACGCGTGCCGGCCCGGCCCCTCCCGGCCGCGGTCGGGGTGTCGTGCCGGGGCGGTCGACGAGGCGAGGCCTCACGGCGGGATCCCAGGAACGTGCCGCACACTCGGGCCGACCGCCACCCGCCCGCCGCCGCGTGCCCGGATCCCTGTGATCCCTCGACTTTCCCCGACTCCCTTGCCTCGCACCGGAGTTCGACGTGTAGTCCGACACGCCGTGACGTCGTCGGCTCTGCGGACCGATTTTCCGGATGCCCCGTTTTCATACGGCTCCTGAGGTGGACAATTAGGGGATGAGCCAGCAGGGGGAGAGGCCCACCGGTCACGAGGACGACTGGTGGCGGCAGTTGTACGACGACGACACCAACGGGGACACGGGCCCCTCGGTCGCGGCCGATTCCCTCGACGACCGCTTCGCCTCGGCGGCGGACACGGTCGGGAAGCCGCGGACGACTCCGGCGAGTGCGCCGGACGGACTGGATGCGCCGGATCCGCCGGAAGTGCCGACCGCGCCGGAAGCGCCGACCGCGCCGACCGCGCCGGAAGCGCCGAACGCGCCGGACGCGCCCGTCCCGGCGAGTACGCCGAGTCGGCCGAGGACGTCGAGTCCGCCGGGCGCCTGGGGGGCCGTACCGGGCACCTCCGGCGCCTGGGCGGCCGTGCCGGGCACATCGGCCACCAGGGCCACGTCACGGGGCGAGCCCGACGGACGACGGGGCGGCACGGGCACCGGCCCGAACCCGCCGAGTCCGCCGACCGACGCGGTGCCGCCGCCCCCCGGCCACGCCCCGGGCCCCTACACGGACAGGGTGCCGCCGCAGGGCGCGCCCGGCGGCCCCCGGCAGAGCGACGCTGGCGACCGGCCGGGTCACCCGCCGGTACCCCCCGCGCCCCCCGCCCCGCCCACCGGCACCACTCCGTACAACGGCCCCCCGCCCGCATCCGACCGCACCCCTCCTCCGCCGGACCGCATCCCGCCTCCGCCGGACCACACCCCTCCGTCCTCGCCCCCCGACCGCACCCCTCCGGTGCCCGACCACGCCCCTCCGCCCCCGGCCCCCACCCTTCCGCCCGCCCCCGGCCCCGCCGCGGACCCCCGCCGCGGGCTCGTTTCGCAGCGGGCGCCCTGGGAGCCGCCGGTGGCCCAGGCGTCCGGGCCGGTGACCTTTCCGTCCGGGCCCACCCCGCCCGGCTTCCGCGCGGTCGCGCCCTGGCGGCGTGCGCCCGCGCAGCGGTCCCCGGGTGGCGTGCCCGTCGTGAGCCCCCCGGCGGACGTGCCGCCCGAGGGCGGCGGCGGGCACCCCGGGGATCCGTCCCGCGATGGCACCCCCGCACCCTCCCCGGCCACCGAACCGTCCGACGCCCCGCCCCCCACGCTCCAGGCACAGGAGGTCACCCTGGTCACCGGGAGCAGGCGAGTGCGGGTCGAGTACGTGGGGTCCGGGCCGCCCACGTACGACGCGGAACCGACCGCGCTGCCGCCGGCGGACCCGGAGGATCTGGGTGACCTGGTCGCGGACACGGTGCTGGACGGCGCGCGCTACGGGGCGTGCACGCTGCGCGCCGCGTCGCTGCGCGGTGACTCGGCGCGCTACCGGGGCGAGCCGCGCCGCGACGCGCTCCTCACCGCCCGCTTCGGCCTCGGCGAACAGGCGCTCCTGCTGGTGGCCGTGGCGACCGGCGCCCGCGCCACACCGGGCGCACACCGCGCGGCGGCGGAGGCGTGCCGGTGGATCGGGCGGGCCGTCGGGCTGAGCCACGCACGGCTGGTGGAGGACATCCGCGCGGCCCGGCGCGGCGACCTCAAGTCCGGGCTGCACCGGCTCACCGACCGCAGCCTCGGCAAACTGCGCGCCGGCGCGGTCGAGCAGGGGCTCGACCCGGAGGAGTACACGGCGAGCCTGCGCTGCCTGCTGATCCCGGCCGACCCCCGGTGCCGTACACGCGTCTTCTTCGGGGTGGGCGCCGGCGGACTGTTCCGGCTGCGGGACGGGGAGTGGCAGGACATAGAGCCCCGGATCGCCGACACGGCCGGCGCACCGGTGCTCGGCTATGGCTCGCTGCCCCACGAGACCCCCGACGGCGACCGTCTCACCATGGACCTCAACATCGCGACACCCCCGAGCCCGTACGAACCCGCCCCCGCGCCGCCCCGCGAACCCTTCCGCTTCCGCGCCTCCGTGGCTCGGGAGGAGGACGTCCTGCTCCTGTGCAGCAGCGGTCTGGCCGAACCGCTGCGCGGGGAGGCCCCGCTCGCCGAGCATCTGGCGTCGCGCTGGGGGGCCGGCGAGCCGCCCGGTCTCGCCGCCTTCCTCGCCGATGCCCAGGTCAGGGTCAAGGGCTACGCGGACGACCGTACGGCCGCCGCCGTGTGGGAGGCCTGAGACCCCGCCCCACAGGACGCGCAAGGGCGTCAATCAGCCGCGGGTTGGCCTGTACCAGCGAAGGTTTCCGGCCAATCAACATCATCGAGCCGGGCCGCCGGCCCGGGCCGGGATCGCGGTGCGCGCGGGACGGCCGTCCGCGGGTGGGATGTGGCCGGATCCGGGGCCCCGCATGCGCAGTTGCGCCCGTCCTCGGCCTGGGGTGGGGGTGCCGCGGGCGCGGTGGGCGGACGGGTCCGGCGGGCCGTGCGGTGGTTTCGGGGGAGGGGAAGCGCTCTCCCGCGGTGGCGACGGCTGGCTTGACCCTGTGCGTTTGAAAGCGTACGGAGGGTCGTTGACGATTCGACATGAGTGCCGCGATCCGGACGGGGCATGGATCCCCGTGTACGTGTTCGGAACAGGGGGAATCGTCATCGGCGCGTGGGCGGGGGTCATGAAGAGGCAGGCGCGAGGGAGTGGTCCCGTGGCGACAGGGGCCTCCTCGGCAGAGGTGGTGGAGGAAGCGGTCGGCGACCCGACGGACAGGGCCGACGCGGAACAGCTGGAACGCACACTGGGGCGGGCGGACCTGAAGGCGGTGCCCGAGGCCCGCAGGGCCCTGCGGGAGCTGCTGCGGCAATGGGGGCGGCCGGAACGATCGGAGATAGCGGAACTGCTGACGAGCGAGCTGGTCACCAACGCGCTCATCCACACCGACCACGACGCGGTACTGACCGCGACCGTCTCACCGCGCGGACTCCACGTGGAGGTCCGGGACTTCGTGGGACGCAGGCCCAGACCCAGGGTGCAGACCGCCGACGACAGCACCAACGGACGCGGCCTCTTCCTCGTGCAGGCCCTGGCCGACGCCTGGGGGGTACGGCCGCACGGGGTGGGCAAGGCGGTCTGGTTCGACCTCGACGGCGGTCTGGCGGCCCCCTCGACGTGAAACGGACAGGGGCGCGGCTCGTGCCGCGCCCCTGTCCGATGTGTGGCTCAGTCCGAGCCGCCGGCCGTCCTCAGCCGAACTGCTGCTCCAGATCCTTGAGCTTGCGCTCCAGGGAGTCGAGTCGCGGCAGGGCCATGGTGTCGTCCTCGGCGGTGAGGTCGACGGTGAGCGACTTGTCAGCGTTGCGCACGGGCTGCAGGGAGGGACGCGAGCGCACGGGCAGCTGCTCCGGCGTCGATATGGCGGGCTCCGAGGCCACCTGGGCCGCCGGTACGCGCTCCACCGTGGTGTCCACCTGGCGCCCGCCACCGCCGCCACCGCCGCCACGACCGGGCAGACCCCGGTGGCCCCGGCTGATCGCCTTGAGGTGGGCGCGCTCCAGACGCTCCTGCTCCCGCTTGCGCGTCCGGGTCTCTTCCTTGATCCGCTTGTCCTCGCGCACCTCGTCCACGGCCTCGTCCAGGCTGCGCACGCCCTCCAGGAGCATCAGCGACCAGGCCTTGTACGTCTCGCGCGGGGCCCGCAGCCAGCGGACGATACGGATCTGCGGCAACGGACGCGGTACCAGGCCCTGCTCGCGCAGTGCGGCGCGGCGGGTCTGCTTGAGCGCGCGGTCGAACAGCACCGCGGCGGACATGGACATGCCTGCGAAGAACTGCGGGGCGCCGTCGTGGCCGAGACCCCTGGGGGCGTGCACCCAGTTGAACCAGGCCGCCGCACCGGCGAACGTCCACACGAGTATCCGTGAGCCGAGGGCCGCGTCACCGTGGCTGGCCTCGCGCACGGCGAGCACCGAGCAGAACATGGCGGCGCCGTCCAGGCCGAACGGAACCAGGTACTGCCACCCGTTGGAGAGGCCCAGGTTCTGCTCGCCGAAGCCGACCAGGCCGCGGAAGGAGAGCGCGGCGGCGACCGCGGCACAGCAGAAGAGGAGGATGTAGGACGCCGTGGCGTAGAGGGCCTCCTTGCGCCTGCGGCGCTCCTCGCTGCGTTCCCACGAGTCATCGGTCTTCGCGTGCTCCCCGGAGCGCTTGCCGCGCGCGAGCACCGCAACCGCCGCCAGCATCCCCAGGAGCAGTACGGCGCCCGGAAGCAGCCAGTTCAGCGATATGTCGGTCAATCTCATCAGGGGTCCCTTGCATTGGGATAGGGCGTAACGCCCGCCATAGTGGCCCAATCCTCGCGGCCCTCAGGGGGTTTCGGGGCAAGAGACCGCCAAAGAAGTGCAATGAGTGACGCCAGGCGGCATTCTGCTCGAACTACCGCGCGAGGGACGGGAGTAGAGTGCGAGTGAGATTACCCGTTCGAGTGGTTCCACGGAAAGTTCCTGTGACAAGTGAGGAATTTGTGAACCAGCTGTAATCAAACGAGGTTCCCACCCGGATTTGATCTTACGGCACATGCCGCGGGCGATCGCCGGGGGGTGGCCCGGGCGAGAAGCATCCTCGTCCCCCCGAGGGTCCGTCAACTGCCGACGACTGCCGTCAGTCTGCCGATCCGGTCCGCCTCGCAGGTGCGCGGGCAGGTGACGCAGGTGTCCTCCGGGGCCAGCGTGTAGAACATGCAGCAGCTCGCCCGGTCCCGGGTGGGCAGCGACTCGCCGCCGGGGCCGGTCAGTTCACGGAAGCCCGCGGTCCCCACGTACGGCCGGGTCGCGCCCGGCAGCAGCAGCTCCAGCTCGCGCCGGCAGCGCTCCTGCTCGTCGGCGCCCAGGAGTTCGGCGACGTACCAGATCCCCTCGACGATCTCGTCGGTCGCCATGCCCCACAGCGCCCGCCCCCGCCGCCGCATCCGGGGGCCGAAGCCGCCGAGGACCGGTTCTATGTGCTCGGCGAAGGCCGCCCGCAGCTCGGCCCGCAGCGCCTCCTCGTCCGGGACCACCCGGGCGCCCGGCTCGGCGGCCGCCGGATCGCCGGGCAGGCAGCTGAACGTCTCGCCGCGCACCGCCAGCCGGCTCCGCTCCCGCTGGAACGCCACCTGTCCGGCGGGAAACCGGGGCACCCGGCGCTGCAGGAACCAGGGGACGGTGAAGAGGAGGCAGGCGTACCAGGAGTACCGGTGCAGTCCGAAGGCCGCCACCACGTCCGGCCGGCCCTCGCGGCCGTGGTCCCGCCGTATCTGGGCCTCGTCCCAGGCGAGGAACGCGTCGAGTTCGGCTCCGGCCGCCGCGAGCCCGGCCGCGCGGACCCACCCCTCACCGTCGGGCAACGGATCCATGGGGGAGAGTTCCGTCACGCTCACCATCGGCAGGACCTCGGTCAGGCGGGCGTACGCGGCCGTCATGGGCGACGTGCGCGCGGAAAGGGCCGGTGCCGGAGCTGAGTGGGGCATGCGGGGACCGCCGTTTCACCATCGCTGGCCAAGTAAGGCTTACCTTACCCGAGGTGGTCGAGGTTTGAACTGAGGGCATGTGCGCCTATGGTGCTTTACGACCGGTAACAACCCCAGTAGTGACCTAAGCGCCCCCATGTACCCCGGCGGCCGCGCTGCTCGACCCACTCGACACACGACTCGGCTCGCAGGAGGACCCGTGGAGCAGGCCGGACCGCGCTCGCGTCAGGCCGCCGCGAGTGCGCCGGAGGCCGCCGCCCGTCCGGCGTCGGCCTATCGTGTGCCCGCGCAGCCCGGAGTCGCGGACGTCGACCGGGCGCGGGGTATCACCGTGGACGGCGGCGGCCCGGCCGCGGTGCGCGGCGACACCGGCGGCGTCACCGACGCGGTCCGGGGCGAGCACACGCACAGCGAGACGCCCATCCCACTGCCGCGCACGCCGGAGCGACCCGTCCTCCAGCGGTCCTCCGTACGGGGGCAGATCCTCGACGCGCTGCGGGCCGCGCTCGCGGGCGGGGAGCTGACGCCGGGCGAGGTGTACTCGGCGCCCGCGCTGGGTGAGCGGTTCGGGGTCTCCGCGACCCCCGTGCGCGAGGCGATGCAGCAACTGGCCATCGAGGGCGCGGTCGAGGTCGTGCCCAACCGGGGCTTCCGTGTCGTACGGCGGGGCGCCCGGGAGCTGGCCGAGCTGGCGGAGGTGCGGGCGCTGCTCCAGGTGCCGGTGGTCATGCGGCTCGCGCGTACGGTGCCGGCTGACCGCTGGGGCGAACTGCGGCCGCTCGCCGACGAGACGGCTCGCGCGGCGTCCACCGGGTGCCGGGCCACGTACGGGGACGCGGACCGGGCCTTTCACCGGGGGGTGCTGGGGCTGGCGGGGAACGAGCAGCTGCTGCAGATCGCGGACGATCTGCACCGGCGTACGCAACTGCCCTTGGGGGTCGGGCACTTGGGGGATGTCGGGAGTGGGGGGCGCGTGGAGCTGATGGCTGACGCGGCGGAACACATCGCGTTGCTGGACGCGTTGCTGGCCGAGGACCTGGAAGCGGCGTGCTGTCTGGTGGAGAAGCACTTCGGGGCGTGAGTGAGGTCGCCGACGCGACCTCACTCACGCCCCCGTCACGCCGTCGCGGCAGGCGGTGGTGCCAACTGCCGGGCCAGCCATGTCGGTACACCGCCCAGCAGCCGGAACAGCCGCCCCGCCTCCTCGCGCAGCCGCGACGCCTCCGGTTCGGACTCGGTGTCCGCGAGGGCGACGAGAGCCGGGGCGGTGCCGACCAGGTAGCCCAACTCCTCGCGAATGCGCAGGGATTCGGCGAAGCCGTGCCGCGCCTCGGCCAACTCGCCGTCCCGCAGGGCGAGTCCGGCGAGATGACGCCAGGTGAACGACTGCAGGAGCAGGTCGTCGTGCGCGGTCGCCCCGGCGTGGGCCCGCCGATAGGCGGCACGCGCGGCCTGCGGGGAGCGCGCGAGGTTCTCGGCGAGAACCCCCCGCCGGAAGTCGAGCAGGGCCCGGCCGGGCGCGCCGGGGGCGATCAGGGCCGCCGCCCGGCCGAGCGCGGCCCGCGCCTCGTCGGCGCGGTCCCGGACATGGAGCAGTGTGGCCGCGTACGCCAGTTGGCCGCGCTCGCAGGCCGCCGCGCCCCGCTCGTCGTCGGTACGGGCCTGCGCCTCGGCCGTGCGCAGCGCGTCCTCGGCCTCCTCCCAGCCCTGCTCGGTGTAGAGGCAGCGCTCGACGAGCAGCGCGGTCCGCTGCAGCGAGGCCTGTGGGGTGTCGGGCTCGATCAGGGCTGCCGCGTCGACCCAGCAGGCGCGTGAGCGCAGCCGCCATACCGCGGTCTGGAGTGGATCGTCACCGGCGGTCGTTCCGTTACCGGACATGGCGGTGTGCGCCACGTTGCCCTCCCCGAGCACGCCCTTGAGCTTTGAGTGGTGGCCGCATCTCAGCACGGATTCCGTGGCCCGGCCAAGGGGGTGGGTGAAGGAATTCACAAAGTCATGGGGTGCGGACGGCGCACTTGGATCTTCGCCCACCACCCCATGACCTCAGCTCATGCGCAGGGCCAGGAAGAAGTCCAGCTTGTCCTCCAGCCGGGAGAGGTCCCGGCTCGTCAACTGCTCGATGCGGCCCACCCGGTAGCGCAGCGTGTTGACATGCAGGTGAAGCCGGGCGGCGCAGCGCGTCCAGGAGCCGTCGCACTCCAGGAACGCCTCCAGGGTGGGGATCAGCTCGGCGCGGTGCCGGCGGTCGTAGTCGCGCAGGGGGTCCAGGAGCCGGGCCGTGAAGGCGCGGCGCACGTCGTCGGGGACGAAGGGCAGGAGCAACACGTGCGAGGCCAGTTCCTGGTGGCCCGCCGCGCAGACCCGGCCGGAGCGGGCGGCGGCCACCCGGCGGGCGTGCCGGGCCTCCTCCAGCGCGCCGCGCAGGCCCTCCGCCGAGTGCACGGCGGCGCTGACACCGAGGGTGAGCCGCCCGTCGTCGTCGAGTCCGGCGGTCAGCGGGTCCCGTACGGCGGTGAGGAGCGTGTCGGCGTGGATGCCCGGCTCCGGGCCGTCGGGCCCCGAGGAGACGGCGGGGAGGGGGACGAGGGCGATGGCCTCCTCACCCGCGTGGGCTACGGCGATCCGGTCCGAGGGCTCCGGGCCCGTCGCCAGGGGATCGACGAGGATCTCCTCCAGAAGCGCCTGGGTGACCGGACCGCTGTCGGTCTCGCCGCCGTCCCACTCGACCCGGGCCACGACGATCTGCCAGTGCGGTGCCGACCCGAGACCGGGCAGCAGGACCGGCGCGGCCACCCGCAGCCGGGCCGCGATCTCGGCCGGGGCCGCCCCCGCCTGCACCAGTTCCAGGACCTCCTGGGCGAGTCTTCGCCGTACCGTACGGGCCGCGTCGCGTCGGTCGCGCTCGACCGCGATCAGCTGGGTGACGCCCTGCAGCAGGTCGAGCCGTTCGGCGGGCCAGTCCCCGGCGTCGGCCTCGACCGCGAGGAGCCACTCGGACAGCACGGTCGCGCGCACGTCCCGCGCGAGGGGGTCCGTGCCGCGGCCCGCGCCGCCGATCGGGAAGAGCGAGTACGTGGTGGTGCCGACGGTCACGCGGTGCGGTCCGCGCCGTCCGGTGCGGGTCGCCGCCAGATGTTCGGCGGCCAGCCGCGCGCGCAGTTCGGCGGGCAGGGCGGGCCCGGCGTCCTCGGGGCCCGCGACGAGCCGGCCGGCGGGGGAGAGCACCCAGGCGCGCAGGTCCAGGTCCGAGCCGAGCAGGTCCAGGACCACGTCCGGGCCGCCGCCCGCCGGGCCGGACGTCATCATCCGGCGGTGGCGGTCCACCACGGCCGCCAGGTCTCCGGCGCGCTCGCCGGAGACCTGCCGTACGACGTGCTCGGTGATCGTCGCGAAGGCCACCGACTCGTTGACCGCGAAGAGCGGGAGCCGGTGGCGGGCGCAGGCCACGACGAGGTCCTCCGGGATGTCGCCCAGCTCCGCCTCGCCGGCCGCCAGCGCGGTGACCCCGGCGCCTGCCAGGAGCCGTACGAAGGGCTCGGAGTCGGCGGCGTCCCGGCGCCAGGCCAGGCCCGTGAGCACCAGCTCACCGCCGGAGAGGTAGCGGCTGGGGTCCCTGAGGTCGGTGGTCATCACACCGCGCACGGTGCGGTCCAGCTCGTCCCCGCCGCCGAGCAGCCGCAGACCCAGCGCGTCGGTGTCCAGCAGTGCGCGCAGCCGCATTCTCGTCGCCGCCGTTCCTGTCTCGAAAACAACGTTCGGTTCACCCGGGAAGCGTGCCCGAGGCTTCCGGAGGAGGGTGGTCGTGAAGGCCAAAGGCCCCGCGTGTGTGCGGGATGTTTCCAGCCGAGAACGGAGAGGTTGCCGAGGGCCTCCGTTCATACGAATCTACAAGATGCGCCCCCTGGCCAGCCAACTCCTTCATGTTTTCCGTGACTGACCGGTGCCGGGCGGGCGCTGTGTACTGAGACCCACGACACGTGGACAGCCCATGAACGAGCCGGGCCCGCCGCACACGATCTGGCTCGAAGAGAACGACACATACGAAGAAGAGAGCCGTTCAGATGGACTTCCTTCGCCCCGCCAGCTGGGAGGAGGCGCTCGCCGCGAAGGCCGAGCACCCCACCGCTGTGCCGATCGCCGGCGGCACCGACGTGATGGTCGAGATCAACTTCGACCACCGTCGGCCCGGGCATCTGCTCGACCTGAACCGCATCGGCGAACTCTCCGAGTGGGAGGTCGGCGAGGACACGGTCCGCCTCGGCGCGTCCGTCCCCTACACCCGGATCATGGAGAACCTCCGTACCGAGCTGCCCGGCCTCGCCCTGGCCTCGCACACGGTCGCCTCCCCACAGATCCGCAACCGCGGCGGCGTCGGCGGCAACCTCGGCACCGCCTCCCCGGCCGGCGACGCCCACCCGGCCCTCCTCGCGGCGGGCGCCCAGGTCGAGGCCGAGTCCGTACGCGGCACCCGCCTCATCCCCATCGACGACTTCTACACCGGCGTCAAGCGCAACGCGCTCGCGCCCGACGAACTGATCCGCGCCGTCCACATCGACAAGGCGGACGGCCCGCAGCAGTACTCCAAGGTCGGCACCCGCAACGCCATGGTCATCGCCGTGTGCGCCTTCGGGTTCGCCCTCCACCCGGCCTCACGGACCGTCCGGACCGGTATCGGCTCGGCCGCGCCGACCCCCGTCCGGGCCAGGGCCGCCGAGGAGTTCCTGAACGCGGCGCTCGACGAGGGCGGCTTCTGGGACAACGGCCGGATCATCACCCCGTCGGTCGCCAAGCAGTTCGCCGACCTGTGCGCCGGCGCCTGCAACCCGATCGACGACGTCCGCGGCACCGCGAGCTACCGCCGCCACGCGGTCGGCGTCATGGCCCGCCGCACGCTGATGTGGACCTGGGAGTCGTACCGCGGCACCGCCGCCACCGAGGGAGCTGCGTAATGCGCGTCAATTTCACGGTCAACGGCCGTCCGCAGGAAGCCGACGACGTGTGGGAGGGCGAGTCCCTGCTGTACGTGCTGAGGGAGCGGCTGGGCCTCCCGGGTTCCAAGAACGCCTGTGAGCAGGGCGAGTGCGGCTCCTGCACCGTCCGGCTGGACGGCGTGCCGGTGTGTTCGTGTCTGGTCGCCGCCGGACAGGTGGAGGGCCGCGAGGTCGTCACCGTCGAGGGACTGGCGGACTTCGCCAGGCAGCGCGCCGAGCACGGCGGTTGCGGGACGAACGCGTGCGGTACGTCCGGCGCGGACGGGACCTCGCTCGACTCGGCCCGGCGGTGGGCCGCCCGGGGCACCGACTCGCAGACCGGCGAAGGGGTCGAACTCTCCCCGGTCCAGCAGGCGTTCATCGACGCCGGCGCCGTGCAGTGCGGCTTCTGCACCCCGGGTCTGCTCGTCGCGGCCGACGAGATGCTGGAGCGCACCCCGAACCCCAGCGACGCGGACATCCGCGAGGCGCTGTCGGGCAACCTGTGCCGCTGCACCGGCTACGAGAAGATCATGGACGCGGTCCGCCTCGCGGCCGCCCGGCAGTCCGAAGGGGTCTGATCATGGGAACCACCGGCCTGCCCACCACCCTCACCCAGGGCTCCCGCACCAGGGGCGGCATCGGCGAGTCCACGCTCCGCCCGGACGGCACCCTCAAGGTCACCGGCGAGTTCGCGTACTCGTCCGACATGTGGCACGAGGACATGCTCTGGGGCCAGATCCTGCGCTCCACGGTCGCCCACGCCGAGATCGTCTCCATCGACACGGCCGAGGCCCTCGCCACCCCCGGCGTGTACGCCGTCATGACCTACGACGACCTGCCGACCGAGGTACGCCACTACGGCCTGGAGATCCAGGACACCCCGGTCCTCGCCCACGGCAAGGTCCGCCACCACGGCGAGCCCGTCGCGATCGTCGCCGCCGACCATCCGGAGACCGCGCGCCGCGCCGCCGCCAAGATCAGGGTGGAGTACCGCGAACTGCCGGTCGTCACCGACGAGGCCTCCGCGACCGCGCCGGACGCGATCCTGATCCACGAGGGCCGCACCGACCACCACATCGGCCATGTCGCGCACCCCAACATCCTCCACCGCCAGCCCATCGTCCGCGGCGACGTGGCGGCGGCCCGGACGCGCGCCGATGTGATCGTCGAGGGCGAGTACGTCTTCGGCATGCAGGACCAGGCCTTCCTCGGCCCCGAGTCCGGCCTCGCCGTACCCGCCGAGGACGGCGGTGTCGACCTCTACATCGCCACCCAGTGGCTCCACTCCGACCTGCGGCAGATCGCGCCCGTGCTCGGGCTGCCCGAGGACAAGGTCCGGATGACCCTGGCCGGGGTCGGCGGTGCCTTCGGCGGCCGCGAGGACCTGTCGATGCAGATCCACGCCTGCCTGCTGGCCCTGCGCACCGGCAAGCCGGTGAAGATCGTCTACAACCGCTTCGAATCCTTCTTCGGGCACGTCCACCGCCACCCCGCGAAGCTGTACTACGAGCACGGGGCGACGCGCGACGGCAGGCTCACCCACCTCAAGGCCCGCATCGTCCTGGACGGCGGCGCCTACGCCTCCGCCTCCCCGGCCGTGGTCGGCAACGCCGCCTCGCTCGGCGCCGGACCGTACGTCGTCGAGGACGTCGACATCGAGGCGGTCGCCCTCTACACCAACAACCCGCCCTGCGGCGCGATGCGGGGCTTCGGAGCGGTCCAGGCGTGCTTCGCCTACGAGGCGCAGATGGACAAACTGGCGGCGAAGCTCGGTATGGACCCGGTCGAGCTCCGGCAGATCAACGCCATGGAGCAGGGCACGCTCCTGCCCACGGGTCAGCCGGTCGACTCCCCGGCGCCGGTCGCCGAACTCCTGCGCCGCGTCAAGGCGATGCCCCTGCCGCCGGAGCGCCAGTGGCTCGCGGCGGGCGAGGCGGCCGACGTACGACAGCTGCCGGGCGGCCTGTCCAACACCACGCACGGCGAGGGCGTCGTCCGGGGCGTCGGCTACGCGGTCGGCATCAAGAACGTGGGCTTCTCCGAGGGCTTCGACGACTACTCGACCGCCCGCGTCCGGATGGAGGTCGTCGGCGGCGAACCCGTCGCCACCGTCCACACGGCCATGGCGGAGGTCGGCCAGGGCGGCATCACCGTCCACGCGCAGATCGCCCGCACCGAACTGGGCGTCACGCAGGTGACCATCAACCCGGCGGACACGCGGGTGGGTTCGGCCGGCTCGACCTCCGCGTCCCGGCAGACGTACGTCACGGGCGGCGCCGTGAAGAACAGCTGCGAGCTGGTCCGGGAGCAGGTGCTGGAGCTGGGCCGGCGCAGGTTCGGCACGTACCACCCGGCCTGGGCCACCGCCGAACTCCTCCTGGAGGGCGGCAAGGTCGTCACCGACGCCGGTGAGGTGCTGGCCGACCTGGTGGACGTCCTCGGGGACGAGGCCGTCGAGGTCGAGGCGGAGTGGCGGCACCGGCCGACCGAACCCTTCGACCTGCGGACCGGGCAGGGGTTCGGGCACGTCCAGTACTCCTTCGCCGCACACCGCGCGGTCGTCGAGGTCGACACCGAGCTGGGCATGGTCAAGGTCGTCGAGCTGGCCTGCGCCCAGGACGTCGGCAAGGCGCTCAACCCGCTCTCCGTGGTGGGCCAGATCCAGGGCGGTACGACCCAGGGTCTCGGTATCGCGGTGATGGAGGAGATCGTCGTCGACCCGAAGACCGCGAAGGTCCGTAACCCGTCCTTCACGGACTACCTCATCCCCACGATCCTCGACACGCCGACCATCCCCGTCGACGTGCTCGAACTCGCCGACGACCACGCGCCGTACGGGCTGCGCGGCGTCGGCGAGGCCCCCACCCTGTCGTCGACCCCGGCCGTCCTCGCGGCGATCCGGAACGCGACGGGTCTGGAGCTGAACCGGACGCCGGTACGGCCGGAGCATCTGACCGGTACGGCGTCGTAGTCGCCGGGTCGCCGGGTCGCCGGGTCGCCCGTGCGTCCATGCGCCCATGCGCCCATGCGCTCGGGCGGCTCGGTACGTCGGCGGGTGCGGGTTCGGTCGGGGCTGGTCGCGCAGTTCCCCGCGCCCCTGAAAAGCAGGGGCTGCGCCCCGTGCTTTCAGGCCCGCAGGGCCGTGGTCTTTCAGGCCCGCAGGGCCGTGGTCTTTCAGGCCCGCAGGGCCGTGGTCTTCAGGGGCGCGGGGAACTGCGCGAGAAGCCCCACCGGACCCGCACCCGACAACGCACCCCCATTAGCACACACCACGTTCGTCTCGGGCCGTCCCCCGGGTCGGGCACCTTCCCAAATCCCGCCGAAGCCCAGTGCAACGGCCGGGTGCCCCTGTGAACCTTGGGAGAAGGCCCCATGACCCAACAGTCGCTGAAGCCGAGGACGGCCGCCGAAGGCACCGCCGACCCGGCAGGCCGGTCCCGTCTCGACCGGTACTTCCACATCACCCGCCGAGGCTCCACCGTCCCCCGAGAGGTCCGCGGCGGCGTCACCACCTTCATGGCGATGGCGTACATCCTTCTGCTCAACCCGCTCATCCTGTCCGGCCCGGACGCCACGGGCGCCACCCTAGGCCAGAAGGCCCTGATCACGGCGACCGCGCTCGCGGCGGCCGTCACCACCCTCCTCATGGGCTTCGTCGGCCGCGTGCCGCTCGCCCTCGCCGCCGGCCTCTCCGTCTCCGGTGTCATCGCCTCGCAGGTCGTCCCCCGGATGACCTGGCCGCAGGCGATGGGCATGTGCGTGATCTACGGCGTGATCATCATGCTTCTGGTCGTCACCGGCCTCCGGGAGCTGATCATGAACGCCATCCCGCTCGCGCTGAAGCACGCCATCACCATGGGTATCGGCCTCTTCGTCGCCCTGATCGGCTTCTACAAGGCCGGCTTCGTGCACCAGGGCAAGGCGACCCCGGTCAGCCTCGGCCCCACCGGCGAACTCGCCGGCTGGCCGGTCCTCCTCTTCGCGGTCACCCTCCTCGCGATCTTCATGCTCCAGGCCCGCGGCGTGCCCGGGGCGATCCTGCTCGGCATCGTCGGCGGCACGGTCCTCGCCGTCGCCCTCAACGCCCTCGACGTCGTCGACCCGAAGCAATGGGCCAGTGGCGCACCGGAGTTGCACGGCGCCGCGGTCTCGATGCCGGACTTCTCGCTCCTCGGGCACGTCGAGTTCGGCGGCTGGGGCGACGTCGGCGCGATGACGGTCGGCATGATCGTCTTCACGCTCGTGCTCGCCGGGTTCTTCGACGCCATGGCCACCATCATCGGCGTGGGGACCGAGGCCGGGCTCGCCGACGACAAGGGCCGGATGCCGGGGCTGTCCAAGGCACTGTTCATCGACGGCGCCGGCGGCGCGATCGGCGGCGTGGCCGGTGGCTCGGGCCAGACCGTGTTCGTCGAGTCGGCGACCGGCGTCGGCGAGGGCGCCCGCACGGGGCTCTCCTCCGTCGTCACCGGCCTGTTCTTCGCGGCCTGCCTGTTCTTCTTCACCCCGCTCACGGCGATCGTGCCCGGCGAGGTCGCGGCCGCCGCGCTCGTCGTCATCGGCGCCATGATGATGATGAACGCCCGGCACGTCGACTGGTCCGACCGCGCCACCGCGATCCCCGTCTTCCTGACCGTCGTGATCATGCCGTTCACGTATTCCATCACCGCGGGCGTCGCCGCCGGAGTCGTCTCCTACGTCGCCATCAAGCTGGCCCAGGGCCGGGCGCGGGAGATCGGCGCGTTCATGTGGGGCCTGACGGCGGTCTTCCTCGTCTTCTTCGCCCTCGACCCGATCGAGAGCTGGCTGGGCGTGCACTAGGCCCCGCCGCCGAGTACCGTCCGCACACCCGTCGCTTCAAGGAGACCGAACATGCTGGACATCGCCGAAGAACTGCACCGGTGGGTCGAGCAGGGGCGCGACTTCGCCGTGGCCACCGTGGTGGCCGTCGGCGGCAGCGCTCCCCGGCAGCCGGGCGCCGCCCTCGCGGTGGACGCCGAGGGCACCGCGATCGGCTCGGTCTCCGGAGGTTGTGTGGAGGGCGCCGTCTACGAGCTGTGCCGACAGGCGCTGGCGGACGGCGAACCTGTGCTCGAACGCTTCGGCTACAGCGACGAGGACGCCTTCGCGGTCGGTCTGACCTGCGGCGGCGTCATCGACATCCTCGTCACACCGGTGCGGGCCGGCGACCCGGTCCGCCCGGTCGTCGCCGCCGCGCTCTGCGCCGCCACGAGCGGGGAGGCGGCGGCACTGGCCCGGATCGTCTCCGGCCCGGCGGACCTGCGGGGCCGCGCCCTGCTGGTCCGCCCGGACGGCGCGTACGACGGCGGCTACGGCGCCCATCCCGAACTGGACCGCACCGTCGCCGCCGAGGCCCGCGCCTTCCTCGACGCCGGCCGCACGGGCACCCTGGAGATCGGAGAGCAGGGCTCACGGTGCGGAGCACCGCTCACGGTCCTCGTCGAGTCGTCCGTCCCACCGCCCCGGATGATCGTCTTCGGTGCGATCGACTTCGCGTCGGCGCTGGTCCGTGTCGGCAAGTTCCTCGGGCATCACGTCACCGTCTGCGACGCCCGTCCCGTGTTCGCGACCCGTGACCGCTTCCCGGAGGCGGACGAGATCGTCGTCGACTGGCCCCACCGATATCTGGAGCGGACGGCCGTGGACGCCCGTACCGTCCTGTGCGTCCTCACCCACGACGCCAAGTTCGACGTCCCGCTCCTTCAGCTCGCCCTACGGCTCCCCGTCGCCTACGTCGGCGCGATGGGCTCCCGCCGCACCCACCTCGACCGCAACGAACGTCTCCGGCAAGTAGGCGTCACCGAGTTGGAGTTGGCCCGGCTCAGGTCCCCGATCGGCCTCGACCTCGGGGCTCGCACACCGGAGGAGACGGCTCTGTCCATCGCCGCCGAGATCATCGCCGCCCGGCGCGGCGGCAGCGGCGTCGCCCTGACCGGCGCGCACACCCCGATCCACCACGACGGTTCACCCGACGTCACGCGGCTGCCGAGCCTGCGGGTCTCCTGACCTCCAACCCCCGGCCCGGCTCCGCAACTTGACCCCCAGGGCGACAGGGCGGACCGTTGCGGTACGACAACAGCACTACGGGGGCAGACAGTTGGGTACGGGGAGCGGCGAAGAACGCCCGGCCGCGGGCGCGGACCAGGGCCCGGACGGCACGCCGCGCGCGGACGCGGGCGACGGCAGCGCGGGCGCGAGCGGAAACGGCGGTGGCCGGCCCCCGGGCGAGAGCACCGCCGACCGCGACGCGGCCTCCGCCGCCGAGGACGGCGCGGACGAGGGCTCCGGCACCCACTCGGACGAGGACGGCGCCGACTCGGGAGACGGCCCCGGCACCGGATCCGGAGACGACGACCCCGGCACCGGATCGGGCGAAGCCCCTGGCGCAGACCCGGCCGGCCCCGCCGACAACGCCACTCCTGACCCCGAGGCCGTCCCTGACCCCGACGCCACCCCCGACGAGCGGCGGCTGTCCACCCTCTCGACGACCCTGCTCGGCCTCTTCCTCCTCGCCGACGTCGTCTTCGTCTGCGGAGCCCTCGTGACCCTCTGGCCCGCCGTGCTGGCCACGGTCGAGCCCGGGGCCGAGCCGGCGGCCACCGCGCGCTGGTCGCCCTTCGGCCTCGGGGACTGGGCCCTGACCGCCGACACCGCGATGCTGCTCGCCGTGGTCGTGTGCAGCGCGCTCGGCAGCTTCGTCCACGCGGCCACCTCCTTCGCGACCTACGTCGGCAACCGGCGGCTCTACGCGAGCTGGCTGTGGTGGTACCTCCTGCGGGCCGGCATCGGTGTGGCCCTCGCCCTGCTCGTGTATCTCCTGCTGCGCGGCGGCCTGTTCGCGGGCAGTTCCGGTACCGGCGCCACCAACCCGTACGGTTTCTCCGGTATCGCCGGGCTCTGCGGACTGTTCTCCAAGCAGGCCACCGACAAGCTCCGCGAGATCTGCGACACCCTCCTCACCACCACGGGCGACGGCGACCGAGACCGCCGCGACGGCCTGGCCGCCGGCCGGAACGGCGACCCGGGCGCGTCCTGACCGGCCCCGGCCCCGGTCCGCAGCCCTCCCGGCGGTTCACCCCGGCTTGCGCGCCAGCACGTACGCCTGGGGCGTGGCCGCCGTGGTGTCCGGCCCGTCCGCCTCCCGCACCAGCCGCGCGGACTCCACGAACCCGGCGCCCGTCAGCAGCTCCGCGACCAGGTCGGGCGGGAACCGGTGCACGTCGAGGTCGAGGGGGTGACCGTACGCGTGCGAGAGGTGCACGGACTCGTCCCCGACCTTGTACGCCAGCGCGAGGAGGCCGCCTGGCGCGAGGACGCGATGGAACTCCCGGAAGAGGGGAGGGAGTTCGTCGAGCGGGGTATGGACCGTCGAGTACCAGGCGAGGGCGCCCGCAAGCGAGCCGTCCTCGAAGTCGAGCGCGGCCATCGTCCCCACGTCGAAGCGCAGCCGAGGATGGCCCCAGCGCGCCACGGTGATCATCTCCGGCGAGAGGTCGATCCCGCAGATGTCGAGCCCCAGCGAGGCCAGATGCCCGGTGACCCGACCGGGGCCGCACCCCAGGTCCGCCACGCGGCCGCCCCCGGTGCCCAGCACCCGCTCGGCGAACACGCCCAGCATCGCCCGCTCGAACGGGCTGTTCGCCAACTCGTCCCTCAGTAACCTCTCGTAGTCGGCGGCGACCGTGTCGTACGACGCCCGGGTGGCGTGCGGGTGGTGTGTGCTCATGCTCCGGGACAGTAGCCGGGGGGTCTGACACGCACGTCGGGACCGAGATCCGTGACACCGGTCGCCGGACGCCCTGTCGCAGGCTCAGCCCGGCCGACCCCCGGACGCGAGCAGCCCGTCCACCGCCCGCCCGAACATCCGCCGTGCCACCAGCCCCAGCGGGCGGTCGAAGAGGCCCGGCAGCCCGCGCACCCGCAGGTCCTCCCGCCACACCGCACGGCACGCGCCGGCGCCGTGCGGACGGACCTCGATCTCGGCCCACCCGGTGACGAACGAACCGTGCTTGACCAGCCGGCACCTCCCACCGGCCGCCCCCTCCGGCGGCTGCCAGAGCGTGACCTCCATCGGGTCGTCGAAGGCGAGCGGGCCGACACCGCTGCGGGCCACGAACACCGTGCCCTCACCGGTCGGGGGAGGCGTGCGGATGGTGACGCGGGTCAGCGGGACGACGTCGGCGTGCCGGGGCCAGTCGGTGAGACGCTGCCAGGCGCGGTCCGCGGGGAGGGGTAGGAGGCGTTCCAGGACGAAGAGAACCACGGGGCGATCGTAGGCGCGTAGGCCCCTTCCCACCCTTCCCGACCCGCAGGGCCGTCCCCGCGCGGAGCCTCTACCGCGCCGCCCCACCGTACGGCACCATGAGCGCGACCGCACGCCCGCCCCGGCCGGAAGGTGCTCCCGTGGACGCTGAACTGCACGGCAGGCTCGACGAGTTGCAGCGGGATCCGTATCCGCACTACGCGCGTGCCAGGGCGGCGGAGGGGCTGACGTACGTCCCCGAGCTGGACTCCTGGCTGGTCGCGCGGGACGCCGACGTACGGGAGGTGCTGCGGCGCCCGGAGGACTTCTCGTCGGCGAACGCGCTGCGGCCGGACGTCATGCCCGCGCCCGCCGCGCTGGCCGTGCTCGGCGGCGGCTTCGGCGGACGCCCCGTCGTCGTCACCGCCGACGGGGCCCTGCACCAGGAGCTGCGGGCACCCATCGTGCGGGGCCTGTCGCCCGCGAGGGTCGCGGCGGTCCTCCCGTACGCCGCCGAACGGGCCGAAGCCCTGATCGACGGCTTCGTCAAGGACGCCGAGGAGGCCGCGGGGGCGGGGACCGGGCCGCACGGCGAGGGCGGCCGGGTCGAGCTGATGTCCGCCTACGCGGGCCGCCTCCCCGGGGAGGTCATCGGCCGCCTCGTCGGCTTCGATCCGGACGACGTACCGGAGCTGGTCCATGGCGGTCACCGGGCCGAGCAACTGCTGTTCCGGCCCATGACGGAGGCCGAACAGATCGCGGCGGCCGAGGACGTGGTCGCCACGGCCCACCGTCTCGACGCGTTCGTGCGGGCCCGGCACGCCGACCCCCGCGAGGACCTGGGCACCGAACTCATCAGGTCCGTCGCCGGAGCCGGCGCCGGTGAGCTGACGCTCGACCACCGTCATCAGGTCGTCGCCCACCTGCAGAACCTGCTCATCGCCGGGCACCTGACCACGACAGCCCTCATCGGGACGACCCTCCTGCACCTCCTGCGCGACCGCCGGCAGTGGGAGTTGCTCTGCGCCGAGCCGGAACGCATCCCGGCCGCCATCGAGGAAGCCGCCCGCTACGACACCGCGCTGCAGGGTTTCCGCCGGGTCACCACCCGGCCGGTCACCCTCGCCGACACCGAACTCCCCGCCGGGGCACCGGTGTTCCTCGCCTTCGCCAGCGCCAACCGGGACGGCTCGCGCCACCCGCGCCCCGACGACTTCGACATCACCCGGCCCGCCGGCAGCCGCCACCTCTCCTTCGGCCTCGGCACCCACACCTGCCCCGGCTCGCAGCTCGCCCGCGAACAACTCCGCCTCACCCTGGAGCTGTTGACCAGCCGCCTGCCGGGCCTGCGCCTCGCGGACGGCCAACACATCACCATGCGCCCGACCTTGATCCACCGCTCCCCGGAACGCCTCGAACTCGTCTGGTGACCCGGACGGCATGCACGCCGGCCGGCGCGCGGAGGGTCCGACGTCGGCTCACACGTCCCCCAACTCCCGCGCAGCCACCGGCATCCCCGTCTCCGGCGACCGGTTCACCGCCGGCCCCGTCACCAGCGACCGCGCTCCGTCCACCGCGCCGGCCGCCCGCCCCAGCGCGTCCGGCGCGCGCTCGCCGAACAGGTCGGCCGGCATACGGACATCGCCGCCGCCGTGCAGGACCTGGCTCGACCCGGTGACCCGTACCCGAGGCCGTGTCCACGTAGACTCCTCCACCAGCAGCTCGACGCGGCCCTCGCTGCCGTCGAAGGCGTCCTGGCCTTCCAGCGGTTCCTGGTGGAGGGCATGGTCAACCGGGATCAAACCTGGGGTGACGCCCGGGATGTCCTCAGGAGGGGGAGCGCACGGTGAACACACGGCGGCGGAAGAAGCTGTCCCGGCGGCTGGTGTGGGCCGCGATGATCGGTGACACCGCCGGGGTCGGCACGCTGCTGCGTACCGGAGCGCCCGCCGAGACGGCCGACGCCGAGGGGACGACGCCCCTGTACGCGGCATCCGTCCACGGGGCCGCCGAGACCGTCCGCCTGCTCCTGGCCGCCGGGGCCCTGCCCGACACCGAGAGCGGACGCGGCACGGAGGGCACACCGTTGTGCGGCGCCGCGTGCTGGGGGCACACCGAAACGGTGCGCGTGCTCCTCGCCCACGGCGCCGACCCCGGCCTGCGAGAGGACCACGGCACCGGCCGCACCCCGCTCGACTGGGCGACCGCCGGCCCCCACCCCGAGACGGCGGCCCTGCTGCTGGCCGCGGGGGCGCGTTCGTCCTGACCTGCGCACCGCCGCGGTACCCGTGCGGGACGGTCAGAACGCGTACGGTCCGAAGCGGCCCCAGGCCACCACGGCCGCCAGGATCAGCAGTACCAGGCTCGGGACGCTCTCCTTGATCTCCTTGCGCCGGACGTGGAAGCCGACCGCGCCGAGCATGGTGAGGACGAGGCCGGTGGCCGCCAGCGGGACGAGGACCGGGGCTATGTCCAGTGCCGCCGGGAGGATCAGGCCGAGGGCGCCCAGGGCCTCCACCGCGCCGATGCCCTTGATCGCGCCCGGGGAGAACTCCTCGGCCCAGTTCATACCGGAGGCGATCAGTTTCTCCCGGGGCTGGGTGGTCTTCATCAGGCCGGCGGCGAGGAAGGCGGCCGCGAGCACGCTCGCGATGATCCAGAGGGTGGCGTTCACGGTGGGCACGTCCGGTTCATGAGTTCTGGTGAGTTGAACGTTCAAGGGATGCGGGGCTCAACGTAGGACCGTGTGACTTGAAACGTCAAGTCATCGGAGCGTCAGGTCATGCCGCGGGGGGTCACATGGAGCGGCACGTAGAGTGGGCGTCATGGAGGCCATGGAGACACCGCACCAGTCGCGTGGGCTGACCGAGGAGGAGAGGGAGACCTGGCACGCGCTGGCGGGCCTGATGGTCCGTCTGCCGAGTGCTCTGGACACGCGCCTCCAGCAGGACTCGGGGATCAGCCATGTGGAGTATTTGGTGATGTCGATGCTGTCCCAGAGCGAGGAACGCACTCTGCGGATGAGTGACCTCGCCAGGCATGTCGGCTCGTCGCTGTCCCGGCTGTCCCATCTCGTGAAGCGGCTGGAGAGGAGCGGATGGGTGCGCCGGGAGCCGGACCCCTCCGACGGGCGCTACACGCTGGCCGTGCTCACCGAGGCCGGTCACGCCAAGATCGTCGAGAGCACGCCGGGGCACGCCGACGCCCTGCGGCACCTGGTGTTCGACGCGCTCACCAGGACCCAGCAGCGGCAGCTGCGGGACATCGGGCGGCGCGTCTGGCGCAGCGTCGCGCCGGACGACCACTGCGTGCCTCCGCCGAGCTGACGGCGCGGCCCCGAGCGAACGGGAGACCGGCGGCCGACGCCTCAGTGGCCGGCCGGCGGGCCCGTGGTGCCGCGGACCTCCAGCGTCGGCGTGGTCAGGACGACCTTGCCGACGCGCGTCGGGTCGGCGATACGGTCGAGGAGGCACTGGGCGGCGACCCGTCCGACATCGTGGCTGGCGTTGTCCACGGTGGTGAGCCAGAGGTGGCGCAGGCGGGCGACGTAGGTGTTGTCGTAGCCCACGAGGGAGAGGTCGCGCGGCACCTTCAGGCCCATCTCCTCGGCGGCGGAGAGGGCGCCCACGCAGGCCATGTCGTTGAAAGCCACGACGGCGGTGGGGCGTTGGCGGGCGCCGAGCAGCCGGACCGTGGCGCGGTAGCCGCCCTCCTCCGTCAGGTCGCCCCGCTCGACGGACGCCAGGTCGCCCAGCCCGTGCTCGCGCATCACGGTCTCGAAGCTGCGGCGGCGCAGCGCGCCGACCACACCGTCCCCGGCGATGTGCGCGATGCGCCGATGTCCGAGGGTGATGAGGTGCTCGGTGGCGAGGCGGGCGCCGAGCTGGTCGTCGCCCGCGACGACGTCCACGTGGGGGAGCGTGGGCTCCCGGGCGCCCGCCACCACGGTCGGGATGAGCATGGCCGCCGTGCGCAGGGCCTCGGACGGCGGCAGGGTGCCGACCGCTATCAGTCCGTCGACCCGCAGCTCGGTGAAGGTGCGGGTGAGGTCCTCGCCGAGCCGCCGGTTGAGATGGCCGTCGGCCAGCAGCATGCGCAGACCGTTGTCGTGCAGCCGGGAGTTGAGGCCGTCCAGCAGCTCCACGAACCAGGGGTTGCGCATGTCGTGGAGAAGGACGCCGACCGTGCGGGTGCGGCGCTCGCTCAGGCTGCGCGCGGCGGCGTTCGGCCGGTAGCCCAACTCGTCCACGGCCGTCAGCACGGCCTGCCGCTTCTCCTCGCGCACCTGTTCCGAGCCGCGCAGCACCAGCGAGACCAGGGACTTGGACACACCGGCCCGCTCGGCGACGTCGCGGATCGTCGGGGTCGCGGGTCCGGGTCTCATGGCCTGGACCGTTCCACAGCAGGGTGCCCCTGTCAAAGGGCTTGACAGTCCCGGAGCCTGCCCCCAGTGTGGGCGGCGTACGCGTTTGGAACGGTCCAATAGAAGGGCAGTCATGGTGGGTGCGCTCGGTGTCGCCGTCGTGGGGTTCGGCTGGATGGGACGGGTGCACACCCAGGCGTACGCCCGCGTGACCCATCACTTCCCGCAGCTGGCCCTGCGGCCCGAGCTGGTCACCGTCGTCGAGGAGGTGCCCGGCCGCGCCGAGGAGGCCGCCCGGCAGTTCGGGTTCGCCTCGACCGCCCGGGACTGGCGCGAGGTGGCCGCCGACCCCCGCATCCAGGCGGTCAGCATCACCGCGCCGAACTTCCTGCACCGCGAGATCGGCGTCGCCATGGCCGAGGCCGGCAAGCACATCTGGATCGAGAAGCCGGTCGGGCTCACCGCCGCCGACGCCCGCGCCGTCGCCGACGCGGCCGCCCGGGCCGGGGTCCAGGGGACCGTGGGCTTCAACTACCGCAACGCGCCCGCCGTCTCCACCGCCCGCGAGCTGATCGCCGCCGGCCGGATCGGCACCGTCACGCATGTTCGCATCCGTCTGTTCAGCGACTACGCCGCTCACCCCGAGGGTGCCCTGACCTGGCGCTACGAGCGGGAGCGCGGTGGCAGCGGCGTCCTCGGCGACCTCGCCTCGCACGGCGTGGACCTGGCCCGTCATCTGCTCGGCGACATCACCTCCCTCACCGCAGACACCGCGATCTTCGTCCCCGAGCGGGCCCGGCCCACCGGCGCCACCGCCGGTCACACCCGGGCCTCGGGCGGCGAACTCGGCCCCGTGGAGAACGAGGACTACGTCAGCTGCCTCCTCCGCTTCTCCTCCGGCGCCCGGGGTGTCCTGGAGGCCTGCCGGGTCTCCGTCGGCGAGCAGAACAACTACGGCTTCGAGATCCACGGCACCGAGGGCGCCCTCTTCTGGGATTTCCGTCGCATGGGCGAGCTGGGCGTCAGCAGCGGTGACGCCTACCAGGACCAGTCCGTGCACACCCTCTTCGTCGGCCCCGGCCACGGCGCGTACGGTGCCTTCCAGCCGGGCTCCGCCAACGCCATGGGCTACGACGACCTCAAGGTCGTGGAGGCGTACAACTTCCTGCGCTCGATCGCCGAGGACACCCCGTACGGCACCACCCTCGCCGACGCCGTGCACAGCGCCACCGCGCTGGACGCGATGAGCCGCTCGGCCGAGTCGGGGGCATGGGTGAACCTCTGAACCCGGGGGTGAGCGGAGCTCTTGGACCGTTCCCGGGCCCGAACTCCCTTGCCCCGGGCTTCAGTTGCGGACGAGAAGCTGGAAGTCGAAGGAGTAGCGCGAGGCCCGGTAGATGTGGGTGCCGTACTCCACCGCGCGGCCGGTGTCGTCGTACGCCGTGCGCCGCATGGTGAGCAGCGCGGCGCCCTCCGGTTCGCCGAGACGCCCGGCCTCCTCGGGGGTGGCGATACGGGCGCCGACGCTCTGGTGGGCGCTGTGCAGGGTGATGCCGGCGTTGCGCATCATCCGGTACAGGCCCGTCGACTCCAGGTGCTCGGTGGCGAGGTCCAGCAGCCCGCCCGGCACGAAGTTGGCCAGATACGCCACCGGCTGGCCGTGGGTCAGGCGCAGCCGCTCGAAGAGGTGCACCTCGGCGCCCTCGGCGATGCCCAGGGCGGCCGCGACCTCGGCGGAGGCCTGCCGCACCTCGCTCAGCAGCACCCTGGTCGTGGGCTGCTGACCGGCCGCCTCCAGGTCGTCGTACAGGCTGCTCAGCTCCAGCGGCCGTTTCACCTGGCTGTGCACGACCTGCGTACCGACACCCCGGCGGCGTACGAGCAGGCCCTTGTCGACGAGCGACTGGATGGCCTGCCGTACGGTCGGGCGGGACAGGCCGAGCCGGCCCGCGAGCTCGATCTCGTTGCCCAGCAGGCTGCCGGGGCCGAGGGCGCCGTGCTCGATCGCCGACTCCAGCTGCCGGGCAAGCTGGTAGTACAGCGGCACCGGGCTGCTCCGGTCGACGCTGAGGCCGAGACTCCCTGTACTCCCCGTGGTCGCGCTGGTCACGCCCATGAGAGTAGCCGTCCGTCCGGATGACAGGAACCCCTGTCATCGCATTGTCCTGACATGGGCGCGAGAGTGGCCGGGAGGTCGGCCCGGGATCGGCCGGGAGACCGATACGGGATCGGCCGCGAGTCCGACCGGAAGCAGGTCACCGAGGGGCTCCGGTGTGCGGGCCCCTCGGAGGGTTCGGCGGGCCCGTCAGAGATGGCGCCGCCGGCCGGTCGCCTCGCGGTCGTACGCCGCGCGTGCCTCGACCGCCGCCGGGCGGGAGGCCGTCTGCGCGACCGGGACGTCCCACCAGGCCTGCGCCGGGGGAGCGGTGGGCGCCGGGTCTGTCTCGACGTACACACAGGTGGGCCGGTCCGAGGCGCGGGCCGTCGCGAGCGCCTCGCGCAGTTCCCGCACGGTCTTGGCGCGGATGACGTCCATGCCGAGGCTGGCCGCGTTCGCCGCCAGGTCCACCGGGAGCGGAGCGCCGGAGAAGGTGCCGTCGGCGGCGCGGTAGCGGTAGGCGGTGCCGAAGCGCTCGCCGCCCACCGACTCCGACAGGCCGCCGATGGAGGCGTACCCGTGGTTCTGGATGAGGACCAGATTGACCGGCAGGCCCTCCTGGACGGCCGTCACGATCTCCGTCGGCATCATCAGATACGTGCCGTCCCCGACCAGCGACCAGACGACCGTGCCGGGCGCCGCCTGCTGGACACCGATCCCGGCGGGGATCTCGTAGCCCATGCAGGAGTAGCCGTACTCCAGGTGGTACTGGCGGGGGCTGCGGGCCCGCCACAGCTTGTGCAGGTCGCCGGGGAGCGAGCCGGCCGCGTTGATGATCACGTCGTCGTCGCCGACGACCGCGTCCAGGGCGCCGAGCACCTGGGTCTGGGTGGGCGCGGCGTGCTCGTCGGCCGGGGTGTAGGCGGCCTCCACGACCTGCTCCCAGCGCTCCTTGCCGGCCTGGTACTCCGCCTCGTACGCCTCGCTCACCCGGTGGCCCTCCAGCGCCTCGGTGAGCGCGGTCAGACCGGCCCGCGCGTCGCAGACGACCGTCCGGGCCGACAGCTTGTGGGCGTCGAACGCGGCGATGTTGAGATTGACGAAGCGGACGTCCGGGGTCTGGAAGAGGGTGTTCGAGGCGGTGGTGAAGTCGGTGTAGCGGGTGCCGACGCCGATGACCAGGTCGGCGGTGCGGGCGATGTCGTCGCAGACGGCCGTGCCGGTGTGGCCGATGCCGCCGAGGTCGGCCGGGTGGTCGAAGCGCAGGGACCCCTTGCCCGCCTGGGTGGACGCGACCGGGATGCCCGTGGCGTCGACGAGCGCCTTCAGCGCCTCCTCGGCCTCGCTGTGGTGGACGCCGCCGCCCACGACGATCAGCGGCCGCCGCGCGGCGCGGATCGCCCGGACGGCCTCCGCCAGTTCCACCGGGTCGGGCGCGGGACGCCGTACGCGCCACACGCGCTCGGCGAAGAACTCCTCCGGCCAGTCGTATGCCTCCGCCTGGACGTCCTGCGGCAGGGCGAGGGTGACGGCGCCGGTGTCGGCCGGGTCGGCGAGGACCCGCATGGCGTTGAGGGCGGCCGGGATCAGGGCCTCGGGGCGGGTGACGCGGTCGAAGAAGCGGGAGACCGGGCGCAGGGTGTCGTTGACCGAGACGTCGGCCTCGGTGGGGTGCTCCAGCTGCTGGAGCAGCGGGTCGGCGGTGCGGGTCGCGAAGTAGTCGCCGGGCAGGAGCAGCACGGGGAGGCGGTTGACGGTGGCGAGGGCGGCGCCGGTGACCAGGTTGGTGGCGCCGGGGCCGATGGAGGTGGTGACCGCCTGCGCGGAGAGCCGGTTCAGCTGGCGGGCGTGACCGACGGCGGCGTGCACCATGGACTGCTCGTTACGGCCCTGGTGGAACGGCATCGCCTCCTCACCGGCCTCCAGCAGCGCCTGGCCGAGCCCCGCGACATTGCCGTGGCCGAAGATGCCCCAGGTCCCGGCGATCAGCCGGTGGCGCTCCCCGTCGCGCTCGGTGTACTGCGCGGACAGGAACCGCACCAGCGCCTGGGCGACGGTCAGACGGCGGGTGGGGGACTGGGACATCGGGACCTCACGGGTTGGGGGTGGTGGTGGGTTCGTGTGCGGGGCGGGCTCAGAGCAGCCCGACCGCGGTGTCGACCGCGGTCTCCACGCCGCCCTCGGCCGGGTAGAGCAGGGAGCGGCCCGCGACCAGGCCCTGCACGGTGGGCAGGCGCAGGGCCTTGCGCCACTTCTCGTAGACGCCCTCCTGATCCCTGCCCACTTCGCCGCCGAGCAGCACGGCCGGCAGGGTGGACGTCTCCAGGACCTCGCCCATGGCGTCGGGGTCGTCGGTGACGGGCAGCTTGAGCCAGGTGTACGCGGAGGTGCCGCCGAGCCCGGCCGCGATGGCGATGGAACGGGTGACGGCGTCGGCGCCCAGGTCGTTGCGCACCCTGCCGTCGACGCGGCGGGAGAGGAAGGGCTCGACGAACAGCGGCAGTCGGCGGGCCGCCATCTCGTCGACCGCCCGGGCCGTGGAGTGCAGCGTCCGCAGGGACCCGGGGTCGTCGTGGTCGATCCGCAGCAGCAGCTTGCCCGCGTCGAAGCGCAGCCGCGCGAGGTCCTGTGGACGGTGGCCGGTGAAGCGGTCGTCCATCTCGAACGAGGCGCCGGCGAGCCCGCCGCGGTTCAGGGAGCCCATGACGACCTTCCCTTCCAGCGCGCCCAGGAGGAGCAGGTCCTCCAGGATGTCGGCGGTGGCGAGCACACCGTCGACCCCCGGGCGGGCCAGTGCGAGGCAGAGTCGTTCGAGGAGGTCGGCGCGGTCGGCCATGGCGAGCGGGCGGTCGCCGACGCGGAGGGCTCCGCGGGCGGGGTGGTCGGCGGCGACGATCATCAGACGGCCGGTGTCGCCGACGAGCGGTCGCCGGGTGCGGCGCGCCGCCGCCTCGGCGATGGCCTCGGGGTGCCGGGCACGCACGCGCACGAGGTCGGGGATGCGGACGGTCAAGTGGGGCTCCTGTTGTTCGGCGGGTGCGGGTGCGGGTGCGGGAGAGGTGCGGGTGCGTGGGGGCTGGTCGCGCGGTTCCCGCCCCCAGACACGCGGGGGCTGCGCCGCCGGACGCTCGTCAGGCCGCTCGCATCAGGCTGCCGCCCGCATCAGGCTGCCGCCGGCATCAGGCTGCCGTCGGCATGGGGCCGCCCACACGGCGTGGGCCGGGGAGGCACTGCCGAGGAACCCGCCGAAGGACTCGACGCGCGCGAGAGGGACGCCGGTCTGCAACGGATCGAGATCGATTGCGACACGGCTTGTCGTGAGCGGATCGAAGGATTCGGCGGACTCCGGCATGCGCGTCGCTCCTCAATGCGGGGATGCGGGCCACCGGAGGTCCGCGGCGCGCGGGGATGCGCGCACTCGGGTCCGGATGTATCCCAGGTGTAGGACCCGAAGCGGCCCCCTGTCAAGACTTTGTACTGACATCCTGACTTGCTCGTGAAATGATGTCTTAACAAAGTCTTGACAGGGGGGTCCGTCAGGGGTTTGTATCCCGTCCCAACGAATCAGCGCAGTCGGCCTACCGGCACAATGATCCGGACTTTCGAAGTCCGGGCCCGCGCGGGCGCTCCGCCCGACGCTGTCCCGATCCCTTTCCACCTGTCGCACAGTGAGGTGCAGGAAAGATGGACCGCACGTTGTACTCCCGCTCACGCAGAGTGGCTCCCTTCTTCGCCATGGCCGCAGCGTCCGCGCTGCTGATAGCCGGCTGCTCCAGCAGTTCCGGCGGGAAGGAGTCCGAGGAGGGCGGGGCGGACGCCTCCGCGGGCAAGGCGAACACGCCCCGGATGAAGGTCGCGCTGGTCACCCACCAGGCACCCGGTGACACCTTCTGGGACATCGTCCGCAAGGGCGCCCAGGCGGCGGCCGACAAGGACAACATCGAGCTCATCTACTCGGCGGACCCGAACGCCGGCAACCAGGCCAACCTGGTGCAGAACGCGATCGACCAGAAGGTCGACGGCATCGCCATCACCCTCGCCAAGCCCGACGCGATGAAGGACGTCGTGGCCAAGGCGACGAAGGCGGGAATCCCGGTCGTCGGCCTCAACTCCGGTCTGAGCGACTGGCAGCGGCTCGGTCTGATGTCCTTCTTCGGGCAGGACGAGAGCGTGGCGGGCGAGGCGTTCGGCAAGCGGCTGAACGAGGTCGGCGCGAAGAAGGCCGTCTGTGTCGTCCAGGAGCAGGGCAACGTCGGCCTGGAGCAGCGCTGCGCGGGCGTGAAGAAGACCTTCGAGGGCGACACCGAGATCCTCAACGTCACGGGCACCGACATGCCGTCCGTGAAGTCGACCATCACGGCCAAGCTCAAGCAGGACACCGCCATCGACTACGTGGTCGCCCTCGGTGCGCCCTACGCCCTGACCGCGGTCCAGTCGGTCGGGGACGCGGGCAGCAAGGCGAAGGTCGCCACCTTCGACCTGAACAAGGAACTGACGGACGCCATCAAGAGCGGTGACATCCAGTTCGCGGTGGACCAGCAGCCGTATCTGCAGGGCTACCTGGCCGTGGACTCGATGTGGCTCTACAAGAACAACGGCAACTACAGCGGCGGTGGCGAGGAAGCGGTGCTGACCGGCCCCGCGTTCGTCGACAAGAAGAACGTCGACACGATCGCCGAGTTCGCCGCGAAGGGCACCCGGTGATCTGAATGACCCAAACAACGGCTCCGGCGGCGAGTTCCTCGCCGCCGGCTCCGCCGGCCGGCACGCAGAAGGACGGGCGCACCGCACAGCGCTCGCTCGGACGCCGGCTGCTGGCCCGCCCGGAGGTCGGCGCGCTGATCGCCGCGATCGGGGTGTATGTCTTCTTCTTCTCGGTGGCCCCGTCCTTCCGGGAGGCCAGTTCGCTGGCGACCGTGCTCTACCAGGCCTCCGTCATGGGCATCATGGCGATTCCGGTGGCCCTGCTGATGATCGGCGGCGAGTTCGACCTGTCCGCCGGTGTCGCGGTCACCACCTCCGCCCTCACCGCCGGCATCCTCAGCTTCCAGCTGACGGTGAACGTGTGGACCGGCGTGATCGTCGCGCTGATCGTGTCGCTGGCGGTGGGGGCGTTCAACGGCTGGCTGCTGATCAAGACCGGGCTGCCCAGCTTCCTCGTCACGCTCGGGTCGTTCCTGATCCTCCAGGGCTCGAACCTGGCGGTGACGAAGATCTTCACCGAGAACGTGGCGTCCGACTCGATCAGCGACATGGACGGCTTCGACCAGGCCAAGAGCGTCTTCGCCTCGGAGGTGTCGATCGGCGGCGTCGACGTCAAGGTCACGGTCTTCTACTGGCTGGCGTTCGCGGCGATCGCGACCTGGCTGCTGCTGCGTACCAAGTTCGGCAACTGGATCTTCGCGGTCGGCGGGAACAAGGACAGTGCGCGGGCCGTCGGCGTGCCCGTGAACTTCACCAAGGTCGCCCTCTTCATGGGGGTCGGCGCGGGCGCCTGGTTCGTGGGCATGCACCTGCTGTTCTCGTTCAACACGGTGCAGTCCGGCGAGGGTGTGGGCAACGAGTTCCTGTACATCATCGCCGCGGTGATCGGCGGCTGTCTGCTGACCGGCGGCTACGGCTCGGCCGTGGGCCCGGTGATCGGTGCCTTCATCTTCGGCATGGTCTCCCAGGGCATCGTCTACGCCAACTGGAACCCCGACTGGTTCAAGGCCTTCCTCGGCGTGATGCTCCTGATCGCCGCCCTCGTCAATCTGTGGGTCCGCAGCCAGGCCACCCGGAGGTGAACCACCCCATGACCACCAGCAACGAAACCACCACCCCCGCGACCTCGGGCGCGGGCGAGGCCCCCGTGGTCGAGCTGCGGAACACCGGCAAGGCCTACGGCAACGTCCGCGCCCTGCACGGCGTGAACCTGGCCGTCCACCCCGGCCGTGTCACCTGCGTCCTGGGTGACAACGGCGCCGGCAAGTCCACGCTGATCAAGATCATCTCGGGCCTGCACCAGCACACCGAGGGCGAGGTCCTCGTCGACGGCGAGCCGGTGCGCTTCACCACCCCGCGCGAGGCACTGGACGCCGGCATCGCCACCGTCTACCAGGATCTGGCGACCGTCCCGCTGATGCCGGTCTGGCGCAACTTCTTCCTCGGCTCGGAGTTCACCAAGGGCCCCTGGCCCGTCCGGCGTCTGGACATCGCCCGGATGAAGGAGACCGCGGACACCGAACTGCGCAACATGGGCATCGTCCTGGACGATCTGGACCAGCCCATCGGCACCCTCTCCGGCGGCCAGCGCCAGTGCGTGGCCATCGCCCGTGCCGTCTACTTCGGTGCCCGTGTCCTCATCCTCGACGAGCCCACCGCCGCCCTCGGCGTCAAGCAGTCGGGTGTGGTGCTGAAGTACATCGCCGCCGCCCGCGACCGCGGTCTGGGCGTCATCTTCATCACCCACAACCCCCACCACGCCTACATGGTCGGTGACCACTTCAGCGTCCTGCGCCTCGGCACCCTCGAACTGAGCGCCGCCCGCGACCAGGTCACCCTGGACGAACTCACCAACCACATGGCCGGGGGCACCGAACTCGCCGCCCTCAAGCACGAACTCGCCCAGGTGCGCGGCGTCGACGTCGACAAACTCCCCGAAGCGGAGGACCTCACGGCACCCGTGGGCACCGCGAAGGACGGGGCCGCGTAACACCCGGCGGCCGCTCCCCGCGAGCGGTCCGGCCGCCGGCACGGCCGGGCCGTCAGGACGGCTCTCCGCCACGACGGCCCCTTCGACCGAAGGGGCGACCGGGAGAGGCATCCTGACGGCCGCGGCCGTTCACGCCGACAGCGCCCGGCGGACGGCGAAAACCCTTGCCGCTCACCGGGGTTCACCGGCCCCGGCCCCGTGTCGTGACACCGCCGCCGAGGCGGTGGCGATGTCTTCCGTCTCCCCGATCCACGACTTGGCTGGCGATCGCCTTGCTGTTCGGTTACCGGGCCGTCACCATGAGGTGTGCCGCCCGGAGCCGTACGCTCGAGGAGACGCCTATGGACAGGTACGAGCAGCCCTTCGCCACGAGCGTCGTCAGGGACTTGCACGACACCTCACTGGACGAGGTACCGGAGTCCGCTCAGGAGTCGGCCATGGCAAGGATGCTCGCAGGTGGCGGAGAGCCGGTGGCCGCCTTCCAGTCCTCGCTCTGACCGGTCCGGCCGGAACGACGGGGAACCCTACCGGTGACGGTGGCGGCGCGGCCCTTCCGCCAGTTCGTGATCAAGGTGCACAGCCGGTGCGATCTGGCCTGTGACCACTGCTACGTCTACCAGCACGCCGACCAGAGCTGGCGCGGGCGTCCGGGGACGATGTCCGAGGAGACGTTCCGTCGTACGGCCGAGCGGATCGCCGAGCACGCCGCGGCGCACCGGCTCACCCGCGTCCATGTCGTCCTGCACGGCGGCGAGCCCCTCCTCGCCGGGCGGGAACGGCTGCGCGCCTACGCCCGCGAACTGCGCTCGGCCCTCGACGGCGTGGCCGCGCTCGATCTGCGGATGCAGACCAACGGCCTCCGGCTGGACGACGCGTTCTGCGCGATGCTCGTCGAGGAGTCCATCGTCACCAGCGTCTCGCTCGACGGGGACGAGGTGTCCCACGACCGCCACCGGATCAGACGGGACGGCTCCGGCTCCTACCGGGACGTGGTCCGTGCGGTGCGCCTGCTCGGCTCACCGCCCCACCGCGGCGCCTTCGGCGGGCTGCTCTGCACGATCGACGTCGAGAACGACCCGGTGGAGGTGTACCGGGCACTGGCCGAACTCGCCCCGCCCGCAGTCGACTTCCTGCTGCCGCACGCCACCTGGGAGTACCCGCCGCCCCGCCCCGGCGGCGAGACCGGCTCCGAGTACGCCCACTGGCTGATCGCCGTGCACAAGCAGTGGACCGCCGACGGCATGCCGATGCGGATCCGGATGTTCGAGTCGATCAGCCGGCTGAGCCGCGGCCGTGGCAGCCTCACCGAGGCGCTGGGGCTGGGCAGTTCGGACCTGCTCGTGGTGGAGACCGACGGAGCCATCGAGCAGGCGGACTGGTTGAAGACGGCCTATCCGGGAGCCCCCGGGACCGGCATGCACATCGACACCCACCGCCTGGAGGAGGCCGCCGCCCATCGGGGCATCCAGGCCCGCCGCGCCGGACTGGACGGACTGAGTGCGCAGTGCCGCGCCTGTCCCGTCGTGTCGGTCTGCGGCGGGGGCCTCTACGGACACCGTCACCGCAGGTCCAACGGCTTCGACAACCCCTCCGTCTACTGCGCGGACCTGCTGAGGATCATCGAGTACGTCCAGACGACCGAACGCGACGACGCCGACGTCCGGCACGGCTGGCACGGCCTGTCCTGGGGTCACTTCGACGAACTGGCCGCCGGACACGGCAGCACGGCCGCGGTCCGGTCACTCGCCGCGGCCCAGAACAGCCAGCGGCGCGCGCTGCTGGCGGCAGCCCGCCGCGCGGACACCCAGGGGCCGGGCACCCCGGCGCCGGGCGCGGGCGCGGGCACGGGGACGGCCTCGGGCTCGGGCTCGGATTCGAGGTACGGCCCGGTGACCGGCGGCTCGGCGGATTCGGCCCCCGGCTGGGACGCGGTCCTCGCCCTGCCCGCCGCCGCGCTGGACGTGCTGCTCGCCGACCCGTACCTGCGCGTGTGGGCGCTCGCCTGCGGCCAGTCGGTGCGTCGGCGGGCCGAGGGCCACCCGGCCGAGGCCGCGCTGTCGGCCGTCGCGCGCACCGGAGGCCGGCTGACCCTGGCCGTACCGCTGCGGCACGGCTCCGCGGGCCCCGCGGTCCATCTGCCCGGCATCGGGCGGCTGTTGCTGCGGGGCGGCGGCCGTGACCGGCCGTCCCGGACGCTCACGGTGACCGCGGCCGACGCCGCCCTCACCATCGAAGGGCGCACCCTGGGCCGGGAGCGGCCACCCGACGGCATGATCTGGCAGCCGCTGCGCCGTCTGTCCTCGGACGGGCTGGACGTGGCCCTGGACGACCTGGACCCCTCCCGTGACTGCTACGGCTACGAGCCCCGGCCCCGGCTCTCCGAGGCCGAATTCCGACGCTGGGAGGTGATGTTCGAGGAGGCCTGGCAGCTGATCCGGACCGAGTACGCCGACTACGCGCAGGGCATCGCCGCCGGCCTGACCACGGTCACCCCGCTCACCCCCGCACCGTCCGGCGACGACGTCAGCGCCACCTCCCGGCACGCCTTCGGGGCCGTGGGCATCGCGCTGCCCCGCACGGCCGAGGACCTGGCCATGCTGCTCGTCCACGAGTACCAGCACGTCAAACTCGGCGCGATGCTCGACATGTTCGACCTGCTCGACGGCGTCGACGAGCGCCGCTACCGAGTGCTGTGGCGCCCCGACCCCCGGCCGCTCGACGCCATCCTCCAGGGCGCCTACGCCCACCACGCCGTCGCCGACGTGTGGCGGATCAGGGTCCGGCGCGGTGCGGCCGGTGTCGGCGCCACCCTGTACGAACGCTCCCGCGCGGAGGCCGACAAGTGGCGTACGGCCGTGCTGGACGCCCTCGACACCGTGGCCGGAACCGGCTCCCTGACGGCCCTCGGGCACCGCTTCGTACGCGGGCTGCGGGGCGAGGCGGAAACGCTGGGCGGAGTGGCCGAAACGGGTCCGATCGCGGTGTAATGGCCAGCCAACTCCTGTCCTTCGCACCCGTGTCCGGTGCAACTTGCTCCGGCCCGACCCCTGGCACCGGCGGTGGTTTTCGCGTTCCAATGGATCCTTGGTGGAGATCCGGCTGCGACGGTCGGGGCCTGGGAGGGGCCCGCGGTGGGCTACGGGGGAGGGGAAAGGCGAGTCCATGGTTCAGGCGGTATCTCAGGCGACGCAGTCGGCGGATTCCTCCGATCCGTACGTGTTCTTCATGAGCTACGCGCGGACACCACTGGCGGGGATGCGGGCCAGGAAAGACGCGTCGGACGTGGCGCTGGAGCAGTTCCATGTCCAGTTATGCAGCGACATCATGCAGTTGACCGACCACGACGGTCAGGAACTGCCCGGTTTCCTGGACAAGAGGATGCATCCCGGCGACGACTGGGAGGGCCGGCTCAAACAGGCCCTCGCCACCTGCCGGGTGTTCGTGCCGATCTACAACAGCCGGTACTTCAGGCGGGAATGGTGCGGTAAGGAATGGGACGCCTTCGCGCGGCGTCAGCGGCTGCGTACCGGGCCCTACACGGGCAACGCGATCATCCCCGTCCTGTGGGTGGGCGAGCAGCACCTGACGCTGCCGTCCGTCGCGGCCAAGGTGCAGTACGCGCATTCCGATCTGGGTAAGGATTACCTGCAGTCCGGCCTCTACGGACTGAAGCAGGCGGGCCGCCACGCCAAGTACCGCAGCTCCGTATGGGCGCTCGCCCAGATGATCGTCAAAGTGGCTCAGCAGACCAGCCTTGAACCGTGCGACGTGGAGCTGTTCAGTGACCTCCGGAACGTCTTCGAGGGGGAATAGCGGGATGCCGATGTTCTTCATGAGCTATGCGCGGGTTCCTGCTCCCCGGCACCGGGACATCTCCCAGGACCCCAACCGCCTGGTCTTCCAGTTCTTCGACGAACTGTGCGGGAAGGTGGCCCGCCACGCGAGAGTGCCGCGGGAGGAGGCCGGTTTCGTCGAGCGGCCCGGGGCGCCGGGGGAGAAGTCGATCAAGGCGCTCCTCGGCTGCCAGGTCTTCGTCCCGCTGTACTCCAAGCGCTACTTCAGCAATCCGCAGTGCGGGCGTCAGTGGACCGCCGTCACCCGCCAGACCACCCAGGGGGTGCGGCCGAGCATCGTCCCCGTGCTGTGGACGCCGTACTCGCCCACGTCCCTGCCCGAGAGGGTCAAGCAGCAGTACCCCGAGGTACCGGAGGGCTTCGGCGAGGCCGCCGAGAACTACGCCTCCATGGGCCTGCACCGGCTGCTCGACCAGGTGCTCGACCTGACCGAACGGCCGGACCCCGACGACGAGCACACGGCGGCGCAGCTCTCCGCCCAGGTCGCCCAGCTGACGGACTGGCTCGCCCGGCGCATCGTCGACGAGGCCGCCGCGGTCCCCCGGCAGACCCCGCCGCTCTCCGGCGGGGGACGGACGGCCGAACCGACGACACTGGCCGGGCTGGACGACGCCTTCGCCGACCCGCCCTTCGCCTCCCCGCTGCACATCACCGTGCTCGCCCCGACCGAGGAACAGTTACCGGTCGGCCGGGACAACATGCGCTACGGACCCCGCGTCGACGACTGGCGGCCCTACGGGCAGGCGGTGGGACCGCTGGTCGAGCAGATGGAGGCCCTCGCCCGCAACCTCGGCTTCGAGCCCACCGTGCACCCCTTCCACAAGCACCAGGCGGAGCTGCGGAGTGCGGAGATCCCGACGGCGCCCTGGATCCTGGTGGTGGACCCCTGGGCCCTGGAGAATCCCCAAATGGCCGCGCAGGCACGGGAGTTCGACAGGGCCCGGCGGCCGTGGACGGGAGTGCTGAGTACCCTGGCGGGGGACGACGTGCAGACCAAGGAGCAGTCCGACCGGCTGCGCGGGCTGCTGCTCACGCACTTCCCCCGCTTCCTCAGCGAGGGGCGGACGGGGGAGCAGGAGGCGGTACGCGGTCTGGCCGGGGCGGATGTCTTCACCCGCTGGTTCAGCGAGCTGGCCGAGGCGACCAAGATCCGGTATCTACGGTACATTCATTCGCAATTGTCCCGGGGCGCCGTTGACGCCCGGGATGTTCCGGAATCCGGTGCGGACCTGCCCCGACGGCCCGACGCCGACAGGGACGACGGGGCACCGAGCGACGGACGTCGCGTGGAGGGCAGGCCATGACCGGCGACGACGCGGGCAGGATCATCACGTTCTACTCGTACAAGGGTGGTACGGGACGGACGATGGCGCTCGCCAACACGGCCTGGATCCTGGCCTCCGCGGGCAAGGCCGTCCTGGTCGTCGACTGGGACCTCGACGCTCCGGGCCTGGACCGCTTCCTGCATCCCTTCCTCAGCGAGAACCAGCTGCGCTCCACGCCCGGGGTGCTCGAACTGGTCAGCCGTTCCACCCAGTCCATGCTCCAGTCCTCCGCCGTCGCGGAGCAGAAGCGCCCGGGCGAACTGGATTCCGAATCGCCGATCTCGGTCGACATGTGGGCGGCCGACGGCATCCCCCTCAACAGCTGTCTCATCCAGGTCGACTGGGACTTCCCCGAAGGCGGCCAGCTCTACTACCTCCCGGCGGGGACCAAGAACAAGGGCTATCTGTCGGCGTTCTCGCAGTTCGACTGGAAGCCCTTCATGGACGGGCCGCTGGCCACCAGGTTCCTGGAGGCGCTCAAGCGGGAGTTCGTCGGCAACTTCGACTACGTCCTCATCGACAGCCGCACCGGGCTCAACGACATCTCCGACATCTGCACCGTCAACCTGCCGCACACACTGGTCACCTGCTTCACCCCGAGCAGCCAGAGCATCGAGGGCGCGGCCGGCGTCGCCGAGCGCATCGACGGGATGTACGGCAACCGGGACATCCGCATCCTGCCCGTCCCCATGCGCGTCGAGAACGCCGAGGCCGACCGGCTGGACGCCGCCCGTGGACAGATCCAGTACCGCTTCGACCGCGTCGTGCGCAAACACATCCCGCACCAGGACCCGGAGGACTACTGGGGGAGCGTGGAGATCCCCTACCGGCCCATCTACTCCTACGAGGAGACGCTGGCCCCCTTCCGCGAACAGCCCGGGGACCCCAAGAGCCTGCTCGCCGCCTACGAGCGACTCACCGAGGTCATCACCGACGGCCAGGTCACCTCCATGCCGCGCATCGACGAGCCGCTGCGCCGCAAGACCCTGGAGCGGTACACCCGCCACCGCCCGCCGCGCATCTCCGACGTCTACGTCAGTTTCGTTCCCCAGGACCGGAGTTGGGCGCACTGGGCGGGCGCGGTCCTGGAGCAGGCCGGTTTCAAGGTGCACCTCGCGCAGGAGGGCACGGTCGAGAGCGCGCAGCGCAGGGACGAGATCGAACGCGGCGTCGAGTCGGCCTCGCACACCCTGGTCATCTTCTCCGAGGCCTATCTGAGATCGTCCCGCTTCCGCACCACCTGGGAGGCGGTCTACGCCGAGGGTGACCGGCGCTCCCACCAGCTGGTCTCGATGCAGGTCGACCGCAAGCTGTCGCTGGACGCGCCCTTCACGGAGCAGCTGGCCGACATGACCCGCTGCGACACCGGGGAAGCCGGCCGCGAGGCGCTGCTGAGCAGCTTCGGCCGGTCGGCGGAGTCACTGACCCGCAACGGCTTCACGGGCGCCGAACAGAAGCTGCCCCGATTCCCCGGCGCGTGGCCACCGATCTTCTCGGTCCCGCTGCAGACCTCGTCCTTCACCGGCCGCACCGAACTGCTGGAGGGCATCCGGGCGAAGCTGTGGCGGGAGGACACCCGGGCCCTGGTCCTCAAGGGCATGGGCGGCGTGGGCAAGACCCTGCTGGCCCAGGAGTTCGCCTACCGCTATCGAAGCGACTACGACGTCATCTGGCACATCCAGGCCGAGCAGCGCATCCTGGCCGTCGAGCGGTACGCGGGCATGGCCGAGTCGCTGGGCCTGCCGGAGCGCACCAACCCCACGGACACCGCGAAGACGGTGTACGAGGCCCTCAACCACGGCGAGCCGTACGGCAGTTGGCTGCTGATCCTGGACAACGTGACCGAGGCCGACCACCTCCCCGAGTTCATGATGGACGGCCGCGGCGGCCACATCCTGATCACCAGTCAGCGCTCCGAGGGCTGGGGCCGGTTCGTGGACACCGTCGACGTCCCCGTGTTCGAGCGTGACGAGAGTATCGCCCACCTGCACAGCCGCCTGCCCGACTGCGGCTGGCCGGAGGCCGACCAGATCGCGGAGGCGCTGGGCGACCTGCCGATCGCCATCGAGCGTGCCGCGGCCTACATCGAGCAGACCCGGGTCGACGTCCGCGGCTACATCAAGCAGCTCCAGCCCCAGGCCACCGGAGCCCCCGCCGACAACACGGTCGGCGAGGTCGTCAAGTCCAGCACCAACACCTGGGAGTTCGCGCTCGGACAGCTGAAGGAGAATTTCCCGCCGGCGGTGAAGCTCCTGCAGATCTGTTCCTACTACAGCCCCGAGCCGATCTCCATGGACCTGCTGGAGGGCGTCGAGGTCTCCCGCGCACTGGGCGGGGCCCGCACGGTCTCCCGCGCCTACAAGGAGCTGAGCCGGTTCTCCCTGGTCACGGTCGACCGCAAGGCCCGAAGCCTGACGGTGCACCGCATGATGCAGATCGCCATGCGGGAGGAGATGACCGAGGCGGAGCGCGAGGACGCCCGCGAGGTGGTCTACCGCTCGCTGATCGCCGCCCGGCCCAACGGGGACGACCCCGAGAACCCAAACACCTGGGAGAAGTACCGCATCATCTGGCCGCACCTCGGTACACCCTGGGCCGAGACGTCCTCCGACGAGGGCATCAGGGAACTCTTCGTCGACCGCGTCCGCCAGCTGCGCCGCCGGGGCGAACTGACCCAGGCCATGGACTACAGCGTGCGCCGGGTGGACGCCTGGACCGCACTGGGCCCGCCGGACGAACGCTGGACGCTCCACATGCGCTTCCAGATCGCCAACATCCTGCGCGCCCAGGGCAGATACGAGGAGTCGCTCTCCCTGGACCAGGAGATCCTGGAGCGGCAGCTCGCCGTGCTGGACGACGAGGACGACCAGCACATCCTCATGACCACCAGCAGCATCGCGGCCGACCTTCGCGGTCTGGGCCGCCTGACGGAGGCACTGCGGTACGACGAGGAGACGTACCAGAGATACGAGCTGATCTATGGCGAGGACCACGCGCGCACCCTCAGCGCGGCCAACAACCTCGCGGTCGCCCTGCGGCTCTCCGGCGACTACTACAAGGCGCGCGAACTGGACCGCAGGACACTGGAACTGCGGGAGGCGATCCAGCTCCACGACCATCCGCTGACCATCGAATCAGCCGTCAACCTCGGCCGGGACCTGCGTGACTGCGGGGACTACGAGGAGTCCGTCACCCTGCTGAAGCGTACCTACGAGCGCTGTCTGCGCAACCCGCGCCTCACCCAGGGCTCGCCGACCGTGCTCAACACGGCCAAGGGCCTGGCCGGTTCACTGCGCCGCGCGGGCCAGCCGGTGGAGGCCGAGGAACTCGTCCGCCACGTCCTGAAGAGCACCCCCGAGGGAGAGAAGGGATCGTCCTCGGAACGCTCGCTGCTGGAGATGAGCCTGGCGGGCGACATGGCCGCCCAGGGCCGCGTCGACGAGGCGTTGACCCTCATCCGCAGGGTGCTGGACGACCTGCGGGACAACCTGGGGGACGGCCACTCCCAGACCGTGGCCTGCTCGGTCAACTACGCCGTCCTGCTGCTCGACGACGTCGCCTCGATCCGCCCCGAAGCGGCCGACAAGGCATGGGAGTTGCTGCGCCTGGCGCGGGCGACGTTCCGCGAACTGAACGGCGACCACCACCCCTATGTGCTCATCTGCCGCGCGAACCTCGCCGTCGCGGAGGCCGCCCTCGGCAAGTGGGAGGAGGCCAGGAGGACCAGTCACGACGCCTACGAACTGCTCAAGGAGGTCCTCGGCCCCACGCACCCGTCGACGCTGACCTGCGCCGGGAACCTGGCCGTCGTCCTGAGCCATCTGGGCCGGGCCGACGAGGCCCGCACCAAGCACCATGACACCCTGGCCGCGCTGAGCAAGCGCATCGGCCGGGAACACCCCCGCGTGGTGGCCCTCCAGGGGTGGAAACTCAGCTGCCTCGACCTGGAGCCGCACCCGATCTGACGGCGACGGGCCCGGATGTGCGGCCGGTGCCGGTGTCGGCGGCCGGCCGTACACACCGTGCGGGGCGGTGTTGTCAGCGCCCGGCCGCGTCCCGGGTCCAGGCGAGCACCTGGGGCAGGGCCGGCAGCGCCGCGAAGTGGGCGGCGGACGGCTGCAGCACGGCCTTGGCCGAGGGGATCTGCTTGGTCAGCCAGTGGAAATGGGCGACCGGGGCGAACACGTCGCGTTCGCCGTGCCACAGCATCACGGGCACCGAGCCGTCGATCTCCTGGAGTTTGAACCCCCAGTGCGTCCGGAACGCGACCAGGTCGTCCACCCAGCCCATCGGTGCGCGCGGATCGACCGACTCCTCCTCGCCCTGTTCCGCCCGGCCCACCGCCGACAGGTAGTTCCGGAGAAGGTGCTCACGGATGCCGGCGTCCTCGACGATCACCCGGTCGACGCTCGGCATCTCCTCCCGGAGGGACGCGAGGAACACGGTCGGATCGCGCCGGATGGTCTCGGCGTTGCGGGCCAGCAGCGCACCCAGCTCGGTCACGTCGGGGGCGTGGCGGTCGAGCAGATCGTAGGTCGACACATTCGACTCGGACATCTCACTGTGCCAGTCGAATCCGTCGCCGTCGGCGTCGGGCGGGGCGAGCGAGACCAGCGCGGCGACACTCGCCACCTGGCTGCCGATGTTCCGGGCCGCACAGGCCAGGGCGTGCGGGGCGCCGCCCGATCTGCCCACCACGGAGTACTTCTTGAGATCCAGGTCCTCGGCGATGACACTGACGTCATGGGCCGCGTCGACCACCGTGCGTTCGCCATGGCGGTCGGAGCCGCCGTACCCCGGCCGGTCGTAGGCGATGAGCCGCACGCCGAGCTTGTGGAGGTCGAAGGTGCGCAGGCGGGGCCCGAGTCGGCTTCCGGGAGTTCCGTGCAGCAGAAACACCGGGTGTGCGTCCGGATCGCCCCAGGTCTCGTAGGCGATCGTCCGTCCGCCGGACGGCGTCTTCACTGTCTTGACCACCCGATGCCCTCCCGTGCCAGCGGCTGTGGAGTGAAGCGCGGGACCTCCCAGCATCACGCATGGGAAGCCCCGCTCCTAGTAGCTGCTCAGCCGTTCTGGCTTCATGTGGCAAGAATTGGGTAAACGTGGGCCGCTCGGCTGTTCACGCCCCAAGGTAGTGCACACGGGCACGGGTCGCCGGATCAGGAGGGAATTCGTGGTGACCGAGTGAGTCATGAGGTATGCCCCCTCATCGCGCTTGCGGCGTCCGTTCCCTTCCTTCGTGATGCCCGGCACCTGGGTGAACACACATCCACCCGTACGGAGCATGACGGACGCTGACGTTCCGGAAAGTGGCACGCGTCACGCCCCCGGCGCCGCTTCGGGACGGTGCACACCGCGCGGCCGGTAACCGAGGAGGTCGGAGCGGCCCAGCAGATCGGCCAGCAGCCAGGCGATCGCCAGCCACATCTCCGTCCCCTGCAACCCCGGTTCCGGGCCGGGCCCCGCCGGACCAGGGCCGAATCCGAACCCCCTGCCGTCCTGCCAGCGGGTCAGGACGGCCGAGAGCCGCCGTTCGGCCCAGCCGCGGATCTCGGCCGACCGGTATCCGTCGGCGCTCGCGCCCTGGCCGCCGATCTGCCGTGTGCACAGCCACAACGGATGGGCGACGTCGAGGACGTTGCAGGCGTTCTCGCGGCCCGCGCCGAAGTGGCGGGTGTCGCGGGCGTGGTCCAGGACCGCGTCCACGACCCTTTCCGGATGCGGCACGGGTACCCCGGACTGCGCGAAGGAACCCCGGGTGAGCCGGTAGTAGCCGTTCACCACCTGCAGGCGCCCGGTGACGGCCGAGGGGCTGCCCCACATGCCGGTCCAGGGATCGGCGCGGGTGAGGAGCCAGCCGAAGAGTGCTTCGAGGGTGCCCGGGGTGAGCCCGGTGGCGTCCGGGTGCCGGAGGCTCCAATGGGCGGCGGTGGCCCAGGAGTCGACCCAGGCGCCGGCTCCCCATGCCTGGTCCCGCCAGGGCAACTCCTCCAGACGAGCGGTGAGTTGCTGGGCCGTCATGTCGCGCACAGCGCCTATCGATCGAGGGAACGACGACCCCAGGAGATCCAGCGCGTAACCGACGGACAGGACGTGGTACAGCTCCGGGCCCTCGCCGACGAAGCCGTCGGCGTCCAGGGTGGGCGGCCGGTCGCCGAACTCGGGCACCAGACCGGACTCCGGGTCCTGGAGCGAGGCAAGGCGCTCGATGTGCCGCTCCTTGGTCAACTGTCCGGGCACCGAGGCCAGGAGGAGGTCGGCGATCTCCACCGCGTCGCAGTGCGCCCGCACGGTGGGGGCGACTCCGGGGCGGTCGGTGTAGTGGTCGCCGTTCCAGCAGCGGGCGATGATGTCGGCGGCCTGGGCGCGGGCGGTGTCGGCGAACCGGGCCAGCGCGTCGCCGGTGACCCCGCTGCCCGTCACCTCCCGCCCCTCGGGGCGCCGCCGGCCCTCCGTCTCCGTCCGGCCCTCCGTCTCCCTCAGGCCGCCCGTCTCCCTCAGGCCGCCTGTCTCCCGCCGACCGCCCGTCTCCCGCCGGTCCCGGATCCGCCGCGCCGGATTCCCCGCGGCCACCGACCACGCGGGCACATCCTTCGTCACCACCGCCCCGGCGCCGATGACGCAGTGGTCGCCGATGGTGACCCCGTCGACCACGACCACATGGGAGCCGATCCAGACGTCGTCGCCGACGGTGATGCCCCGACTGGTCTGGGGCTGCCGGAAGACCGGCCGGTCGGGAGCGGTCGAGTGGTTGAAGCCGAGGAGCGAGGTGTGGGCACCGATGCGTACGCCGGTGCCCAGGCGGACGGTCCCGCGGACCACGGTGAACGGGTTCAGCGTGCAGTCCGTGCCGGTGGTGAGGTCGCCGGTGACGTAGGCGTGTGCGGCGATGTACGAGTCGGCGCCGAGGCGGAGCCGGTCGGGGAAGACCGCCGCCGACCCGGCCACGTAGCAACGCTCGCCCACCTCGCTGTCGCCGCCGAGGGACCGCCGCCGTTCCCGTTGCGCGGCTCGTTGCTCCGCCGTCGCCTCCTTCTCGAACAGCCAGGGGCAGTGGTCGAAACGGTCGGAGTGCGCCACGGGCGGCTGCTGTCGGTGGTCGTCCATGGGGCGCACGCTAGGCAGACGGGCGCCTGATGAGGAAGGGGGTCTCGCGGAGGAGGGGCGCAGGACCGGCCCCGCCGCCCACGCCGTGGCGCGAGCCCCGGATCAGGAGACGCCCGTCGTCAAGCCGTCCCTCGCCGTGTCGAAGACGGGGCGGTAGGTGTCCCAGTCGAGGTCCGGGGCCGACAGGTAGACGTCATACTCGCGTTCGCCCTCGCGGCCGAATCCCAGGTCGATGGCGCGGAAGGCGCGGGCGCGGCCCTGGAAGGTGAACTCCCAGACGGCGGCGGGCAGTTCACGGAAGGTCGTCTTCTGCATGCGCAGCCTGCGGTACGTACCGGGGTAGTTGAGCTTGGTGTTCGCCTCGATGTCCTCGAAGTGGGCCATGGGGTGCGAGCCGGCGGGGTCCACGATGCCGATCGTGAGTCCGGCCAGTTTCGTCTCGTCGGTGTAGGTGACCGACTCGGCCGTCCGCTTGCTGACCGTCCAGCCGTCCGGGACGGGGAGGGAGATGCCGAGCCCCTTCTCCGAGACCAGACGGAAGCCGTCGGGGACGGGCCGGGTGGAGGGCGGGGCGGAGGGCTGGGTGGCGGTCGCCGTCTTTCCGCCGCTCGATGACACGGTGTTCCTGTCGGGGTTCGCGGTCGCGTACAGCGCGGCCCCGACGACCGTCGCGGCCACGGTCACCGCGACGGCGACCGGGACGAGGATCCGGCGCTTCTTCCGGCCCTGACGGGACGGTCGGTCGGCGTCGGGGCCTGTCGCCGTTCCCGCGCCAGGACCGGTGTACGACTTGCCGGTGGACCGGCCGGCGAGCAACGTGTCCCCGACGACCGGATCCCCGCTGTCCCGGCTGTCCCGAGCCCCGTCGACGAGGCCGTCCCCGGCTCCCGGTATCGGCAGGGCGGTCGTCGTCTGGCCGGCCACCACGGCCCGCAGTGCCCGTTCCGTCTGTTCGATGGTGGGACGGTCGGCGGGATCCTTGGCGAGGAGGGCCTCGATGAGGGGTTCGAGGGCACCGCCCTGCTTCAGGGGCTCCAGGGGGTCCACCGCGATGGCGTACGCGGCCTCCATCGCGGTGAGGCGGCGGAACGGCGGGCGGCCCTCGACGGCCTGGTAGAGGGTCGCGCCCAGGGCCCACAGGTCGGACGCGGGGCCGGGCTTCTGGCCGCGGATGCGCTCCGGGGCCATGTAGTGGATGGAGCCGACCATCTCGCCGGTCCTGGTCAGGGTGGAGGCGTCCGCGGTCATCGCGATGCCGAAGTCGGTGAGGACGACCCGTCCTTCGGCGGCGAGTAGGACGTTGCCGGGCTTGACGTCCCGGTGCAGTACGCCGGCGGCGTGCGCGGCGCGCAGCGCGGCGACCATGCCCAGACCGATTCGGGCCGCCTCCTCCGGCGGCAGGGTCCGGCCGTCCGTGAGGAGGTCGGCGAGCGTGGGCGCCGGTACGTACTCCATGACGATGCAGGGCCGGCCGTCACCGGTGCCGCCCTCGAAACCACCCTGAACGCCGTCCACATGGTCGTCCACGACGTCATGGACGACGATCACGTTCGGGTGGGCGATCCGGGCCGCGCTCCGGGCCTCACGGCGCGTGCGCTCGTACAGGGTGACGAGGTCGTCGGGGGACAGGTGCGGCTGGACGTGCAACCGCTTCACCGCGACCTGACGGCCGAGGACCTCGTCCCCGGCCCGCCACACCGTGCCCATGCCGCCGCGGCCTATCTGCTCCGTGAGCCGGTAACGCCCGGCGACGAGCCGCCCTACGTCCGACACCACGTGCCCTCCGCCAGCCCCGCATACGTTCGATTCGCCTCGTCAGCCTATCCGGCCCCGGGCAGGGGCCCGACAGGAGGAGCGGGTTCGGGGCGCACCGGTTGGCGGTGCCCCGCCTGGCGTGGCGCTCTCGCCCGGGAACCGTGGAGAGGGCCGATGATGGTCGGATGACCGCCACTTCGTTCGATCCGCGTGCCCTGCTGGCGAAGAGCCGGCTCGGTGTCCTCGCCACTCTCAAGGCCGACGGCCGCCCCCAGCTGTCGCCCGTCATGCCCTCCTACGACGAGGAGGCCGGGGTCATCCGCATCTCCACGACCGAGGCGACCGCCAAGACCGCCAACCTGCGCCGGGACCCGCGTGCCGCACTGGAGGTGACCAGTTCCGACGGCATGTCCTGGGCCACGGCCGAGGGCACGGTCCACCTCGTCGGACCCGGCACCGACCCCGAGGGCCCGGAGGTCCAGGCCCTGGTCGACTACTACCGCGCCGCCGCCGGGGAGCACCCGGACTGGGACGAGTACCGCTCGGTGATGGTCTCCGACCGCCGGGTCCTCGTCGTCCTGACGGTCGACCACGTCTACGGGGCCGCGCTCGGCTGACGGCGCGGTGGCCGTGGGCCGGGGCCGGCCGGGCCGGGGGCCAGCGGTGGGGCGTAGGCGGTGGTTCGGCGTACCGTCGTGACTGTGGACCTCACGGTTGAGGGTCTCGTGTCCCGCGTCGCGCGTGAGCTCGTCCCCCGGGCGGACGAGCTGACCGCCGAGGTGGAGTGGTGCCTGCGCCGGGAGATGCCCGAATTGTGGGCGCACCCCGACGCCATGTCCTCCCGGAACGTCGCCGAACACGTCATGGCGGTGCTGTCCGCCCTCCAGTACGGCGTCGACCCGGACGGCATCGAGGTACCGGACGCCGAGCTGGAGCGCGTCCGTCGCGTGGCCCGGCACGGCATCCCCGTCAGCGCGGTGCTGCGGGCCTTCCGGCTCGGCCAGGGCATCATCCTCGACCGGCTGCTGGAGGAGATGGCCCGGCGCACCGACGACGCGGCCCTGATCAGTGAGGCCACGCGCAGCCTGGTCGCCACGGCGACCGGGTACGTGGACCGCACCTCCGAGCAGGGCGTCGTGGCGTACGAGGAGGAACGGGACCGGCGGCTGCGGTGGCGGCTGTCGATGGTGAACGAGGCGAGCATGCGCATCGGCACCACCCTCGACATCGCCCGCACCGCCCAGGAACTGGCCGACTTCGCCACCGAGCACTTCGCCGACCTCGTCACCGTCGACCTGCTCCGCTCCACGCTCACCGCCCACGACGCCCCGGCGGACGAACCGCCCGCGTCACCCGCACTCCACCGCCTGGCCCAGCGGTCGGCCACCCACCCGGACCCGGCGCCCTCCCGACGGCACCCCCACACCTTCCCGCCCGGCTCGCCACCGGCCCGCGCTCTCGCCACGGGCCAGCCGACCAGGCACCGCCTCGACGACGGCGGCCGGGGACCGCACGGCCCGCACGGCCCGGCGGAGCCCGCGGCCGACGGCTGCGCGGGGGAGGGCGCGGGGGGCGGCGGGGGCACGGTGGGGGAGGGGAGACCGGCGAGCGTGGACGGCAAGCCTCCCGGCCCTGCCCGCACGGTCCACTCCACACTGGTGGTGCCGTTGCGCGCCCGGGGCGCCACGCTCGGTGTCGCGCAGTTCTGCCGGGACCGCAACCCCGACGCGTTCGACGACGAGGACCTGCTGCTGGCCCAGGAGATCGCCGCCCGCGCGGCGGTCGCCGTGGACAACGCCCGCCGCTACACGCACGCCCGCGCCACGGCCCTCACCCTGCAACGCAGCCTGCTCCCGCGCCGTACCCCGCGGCAGTCCGCCGTCGACGTGGCCTTCCGGTACCTGCCTGCCGATGCCCATGGCGGGGTGGGCGGCGACTGGTACGACGTCATCCCGCTCTCCGGGGCCAGGGTCGCCCTCGTCGTGGGTGACGTCGTGGGCCACGGCATCCACGCCGCCGCCACGATGGGCCGCCTCAGGACCGCCGTACGCACCCTCGCGGACATCGACCTGCCGCCCGACGAACTGCTCACGCACCTGGACGACGTGGTGATCCGCCTGGCCGCCGAGGTGGAGGACGACGACGCGGACGATGTGGCCGGGGCCGGCGCGGGAGCCGATGCCGGCGGCGGAGGCGGGGACATCGGTGCCACCTGCCTCTACGCCGTGTACGACCCCGTCTCGCGCCGCTGCACCCTCGCCCGCGCCGGGCATGTGCTGCCCGCCCTGGCGAGGGCGGACGGCGCCGTCGACATCCTGGACCTGCCCCCGGGCCCGCCCCTCGGCCTCGGCGGGCTGCCGTTCGAGACGGCGGAGATCGAACTGCCCGAGGGCAGCCTGCTCGCGCTCTACACCGACGGTCTGGTCGAGGCACGGGACCACGACATCGGCGCGGGCCTGGACCGGCTCCGTGACGCGCTCGCCCGACCCGCCGCCTCGCTGGAGGCCACCTGCGACGCCGTGCTCGAAGCCCTGCTGCCCGCCAGGCCGCCCGACGACGTCGCCCTGCTCCTGGCGCGGACCCGCCGCCTCGGTGCGGGCCAGGTCGCCACCTGGGACCTGGAGGCCGAACCCGCCGCCGTCGCCAGGGCCAGGGCCCACGTCACCCGGCAGCTCGGCGACTGGGGCCTCGCGGAGCTGGAGTTCACCGCCGAACTGGTGGTCAGCGAACTCGTCACCAACGCCATCCGCTACGGCCGGCCCCCCATCCGGCTGCGCCTCATCCGCGACCGCACCCTCCTGTGCGAGGTCTCCGACTCCGGCGGCACCACCCCGCACCTGCGCCGCGCCCGCGTCTTCGACGAGGGCGGCCGCGGCCTCCTCCTGGTCGCCCAGCTCGCCGAGCACTGGGGCACCCGCCGCGTCCGCCGGGGCAAGACGGTCTGGGCCGAGCTGAACGACTCCGCCACCGTCCCGCTCGCGGCCCTGGCGGCCTTCTAGGGGCCTTCTGGGGGCCTTCTGTAGGCCTTCTGGAGGGTGAAAGAGCCGCGCGGGGCCGGGCGGCGGGCCGGGGCTAGCTCGGCGCGACCGTGTCGAGGAGGGTGTCGGCCATCCGCCGGGCGGGCTCCTCGGTCCGCTCCGCGACCCGGCGGAAGGTGTCCTCGGCGGGGCGGGCCGGCCAGTCGGGGGGAAGGTGGAGGGCGGGGAGGCGGGGGTCGGCGCGGACGGTCCGGAGCCATTCGCTGACCAGCCGCAGACGCGTCGCGATCGGGTCCTCGACCGAACCGGCGCCCAGGTCGGCCGTCCAGCGCTTGTCGAAGGCGACGTAGCGGGCGGCGATGCCCTCCAGGTCCCAGGTGTCGCGGATCATCAGCTCGATGTCGGTGGCGACGTCCGCCCGGGCGTGGAAGACCTTGACGTGGCCGGTGAGTCCCAGCTCCGCGACGGCACCGGCGATGTCGACGTTCCCGGGGGCGATCCACAGCCCGTTGTAGAGGGCGCCGAACCCGGACCAGGTCAGTCGCGAGCGCAGGTCGTGCCGCTGGCGCTTCCAGGAGTCGGGGAGGGAGAAGCCGAGGAGCGTCCAGGTGCCGTCCCAGTCGTCGTTGACCGCGCCCTGCCGCCAGATGCGGGTGCGGCCGTCCATCAGGACGCGTGTCGCCTGCGGTGTGAGGCCGAAGTACATCCTGCGGCCATCGCGCCGGCGCCGCAGCAGACCGCGGTTGACCATGCGGGTCAGCGTGGAGCGTACGGCCTGTTCGCCGACGCCGACCCGGCCCAGCACGTCGATGATGCTGCCCGAGTACACGCACCGGTCGCGATCGCCCTCCTCCAGCACGTGGTTGCCGAAGAACGCGAGCATCAGTGACTGCGGGCGGGGCTGCGGGCCGCCCGTGGTGTCGCTGTCCGTGTTCTCGCGGTCAGGGGTCTCGCTGTCCAGGTTGCCGCTGTCCAGGATGTCGCTGTCCGGGGTGTCCAGGATGTCGTAGTCCTCCACGGGGCCAGCGTACGGCCGCCCGTCGGCGCTCCCGCGGGCGGCCGTACCAGGTCACCGTGCCGTGGACGGACCGGGGGCGTCCTGCCGACGCGGGCGCGCCCTGCGTCACGATGGGGACCGTCAAGCGCGTCCCCGGGGAGGGGCCGCGCCGTCCCTCGGCCAGGAAAGCTGGAAGCCATGACCACCATCGCCGTCATCGGAGCCGGGCCGGGCCTCGGCGCGGCCGTCGCCCGTCGCTTCGGCCGTGAGGGGTTCGCCGTGGCGCTCGTCGCCCGCGACCCGGAGCGGACGAGGGCGCTCGCCGCCGACCTGGCCGACCAGGGCGTCACGGCACAGGGCTTCGCCGCGGACGTACGCGACCCGGACGCCCTGACCGCCGCGCTGGAGGCGGCGCACGCGGCGCTGGGGCCGGTCGAGGTCCTGCAGTACAGCCCGCTGCCGCACCGGGACTTCATGCTGCCGGTGCTGCGGACGGGCCCGGCCGACCTGGTCGGCCCGATCGAGTTCTCCGTCTACGGCGCGGTCGCCGCCGTCCGCCAGGTGCTGCCCGGCATGCGCGAACTCGGCCGGGGCACGGTCCTCCTCGTCAACGGCGGCACCGCCGCGGTCCCGCACCCCGACCGGGCCGGCACGTCCGTGGCGTTCGCCGCGGAGAGCGCGTACGGCCGGATGCTGCACGACACCCTCGCGGGAGAGGGCATCCATGTCGCCCAGCTGGTCGTGCCCGGAGCGATCGTCCCCGGGCACCCCAGGAAGGACCCGGCCGTCCTCGCCGACACCCTGTGGGGCATCCACCGCGACCGGCACGGCTTCCGTCACTTCGCCGACGACCTCGACGACCTCGACGCCTCGTAGGGGACCCGCCCGGGCCGCCGGCGACAGGCCCGCCCGCCCGTGACGCGGCCGACGCGCGGTCGCGCGGGGCGGGTGTCAGGCTGGGATCACCGGATCCGCGAACGCGAAGGGGTATCCCGTGATCACCACCGACCTCACTCCCGGCTCCCCCTGCTGGCTCGACCTCGGCGCCCCCGACGTACCGGCCGCGGCGGCCTTCTACCAGTCGGTGCTCGGCTGGGAGTACGAGCCGATGGGCGGCGGCGGGGACGCGGACGAGGGCATGGAGGGCGAGGGAGGGGTCTTCCGGAAGGACGGCAAGATCGTCGGTGGGCTCGGCGAACTCACCGAGAAAGGCGCGCGCCCGGCCTGGATGATCTACTACACCGTCACCGACGCGGACGCCACGACCCGGGCCGTGGAGAGCGCCGGAGGCACGGTGCGCGTGGCGCCGCGGGATCTCGGCGACTGGGGGCGGATGGCGCAGTTCAGCGACCCGCAGGGCGGCCAGTTCGCGGCGTGGCAGCCGGGCGACAACGCGGGGTTCGAGCTGGCCGACGAGCCGGGCTCACTGTCCTGGACCGAGCTGTACACGACCGACGCCGCGGCCGCCAAGGAGTTCTACGGCGGCGTCTTCGGCTGGCAGTTCGGCGACATGCCCCTGCCGGAGGGCGCGGGCACGTACAGCCTCGTCACGCCCGCCGGACTTCCGGAGGAGCGGATGCAGGGCGGTGTGATGCAACTCGGCCCGCAGGACCTCGCACTGACGGACGGACGGCCCTACTGGCACCCCGTCTTCGCCGTCACCGACTGCGACGCCGCGGTCGCCGCCGTCACCGGGCACGGCGGCAGTGTGCAGATGGGACCCGTGGACATGGAGGGCGTCGGCCGGCTGGCCGTCTGTCTCGACCCGTCCCGCGCGGACTTCGTGCTCCTCGCCCCCGCCGAGAGCTGACCGGCGCGCCCGCGGGACCGCATGTCCCGGCTCCCGACCATTGCGCGAAACAGGAACAGCGGCCATCATCCCATCAACAGGAATCCTGTTAATTCAACGTTGTAGGGATGGGCGGGGCCGATCATGCCGTTCAGTGCCAGTTTCAAGGCCAGAGGGGTCCAGCTGCTGCTCAGCGGCGTCATGACCCGTGTCCACAAGGACCTGCGCTTCACCGATGTCCCGACGCGGACGGAAACCCTTCGGATCGAGACCGGCGCCGGACCGGTCCCGTGCACGGTCTACCGCCCGCCGGCCGACACCGCCGCCCCGGCCCCCGTGTACGTCAACTTCCACGGCGGCGGCTTCGTCGTGGCCCGCCCCGAGCAGGACGACCACATCTGCCGCTACATAGCCGCCACGTCCGGCTGCGTGGTGATCAACGTGGACTACGCCGTCGCGCCGCGGCGAGTCTTCCCCACCGCGGTCACGCAGGCCTACGACGTCACCGAGTGGATTGTCGAGAACGGCGCGGCGCACGGCTGGGACGGTTCACGGGTCGCCGTGGGCGGACACAGCGCGGGAGCCAACCTGGCCGCCGGGGTCTGCCGTACGGCCCGCGACCGGGGCACCTTCACCCCCCGCCTCCAGATCATCGACTCCGCCCCGCTCGACATGCGCGCCGACCCGGCCACCAAGCGGTCCCGCATCGCCAAGCCGCTGCTCACGCCCCAGCTCATGCGGATCTTCACCGCCGCCTACGTCCCCGACCCGGCCGACCTCGTCGACCCCCTGGTCTCGCCCGGCCTCGCCGACGACCTCACCGGACTGCCGCCCGCCCTCGTCATCACCGCCGAGAACGACCGTCTGCGCGACGAGGGCGACGCCTACGCCAAGGCACTCCAGGCCGCGGGCGTCCCGGTCACCCACCGCCTCTTCGAGGGCGTCGACCACTACTTCACCCACACCGGCCCGGTGCCGGAGGGCAAGGAGGCCATAGCCCTGATGGCCGAGACCCTCCGCACGGCGCTCGACGCCACGGTCCCCGACGCCGCCTGACGCGGCCCCGGCGACGGCCCGGCCTCACCCCTCGCCCAGCGCTGCGCGCATGCCATCTACGGCCGAACAGACCTCCCCCGTCACATCGTTGAGCGCGGGAGGTCTCGCCGCGGCGGGAACGGCCGGGTGGTCCGGGGCGCTCGAAGCCCGGGGACCGATGGCGTTAGCCTGAGGCGCAGCGAGAGGCCGGCGCTCCGTCGGTCTCCGTGGACGAAAGGCGCGATGTGCGGCTCCACACCCGGGAATGGGGCGCGGGTGAACGGACGGCCCTGCTCGTGCACGGCATCATGTCGGACTCCCGTACCTGGCGGCGCGTGGCCCCGGCGCTCGTGGAGCGCGGCTACCGGGTGATCGCCGTGGACCTGCGCGGCCACGGGGTCTCGCCGCGCGGTGAGTACAGCCCGGAACTCTTCGCCGACGACCTCGTCGACACGCTGCCCCGCCAGGCGGACCTGGCCCTCGGTCACTCCCTGGGCGGGCTCACCCTGTCACTCGCCGTGGAGCGGCTGCGGCCCCTGCGGGCGGTCTACTCGGACCCGGCCTGGTCCTCGGCCGACCCCGCCCGGCACATCGGCCCCGAGATCTTCGCCGCCTTCAAGCGCGCAGGCCGCGCGCAGACCGCCGCGCTCAACCCGCGCTGGGACGCCGAGGACGTCGACATCGAGATGGCCACGCTGGCCGCCTGGGACGCCGCCTCCGCGCACTTCCTCGGCGGCCGCCCACTCACCGGCTTCGTCCCCGACCGCCCCGCCGTGCCCTCCCTGGTCCAACTCGCCGACCCCAGCTTCCTGGTGGGGGCCGCGGACGCCGACTGGCTCCGGGCGAGCGGCTTCGAAGTCCGTACGGTCACCGGCGCGGGACACACCATCCACCGCGACGACTTCGACGGCTTCATGAAGTCCCTGGACGGCTGGATCTGACGTCCGCGCCGCCCGCCCCGCGAACCGGAGCGCCCCCGACCGGCTTTCAAGCCGTCCTTCGGGCCGTACCGCGAGCCCTCTCCCACAGCACGGGATCGTGCGCGTTGACGATGCTCAGGCCGCTCTCCTCGCGCCGGTGCAGCTCGGCGAGCCGGGCGTGGTTGTCGCGGACCTTCCTCCGGTCGTCCGCCAACAGGTTCTCCACCGCGCGCAGGGCGCCCGGCACCCGGGCGTGCGCGTCGAGCGTCGCGCGGTGGAAGAAGGCGTCACCGGCGTGCAGGACCCAGCCGCTTCCGGTGTCCACCGCGACGCAGGCATGGCCCCGGGTGTGCCCCGGCAGGGAGATCAGCACGATCCCCGGGGCGACGCCGTCGAGTTCCTCGGCGGCGGCGAAACCCCGCCACGCCTCACCGTCCGGGGTGTGCTCGACGATCTTCGGGCCGTGGGCCCACTGGACCGGCCGGTAGCGCGAACGCTCCCGCCGCGACGGGGAGACCATGGACCCCAGGGCCTCGGCGGCGGTCGTGTGGACCTGCGCGTCGGGGAAGTCGGCCAGCCCTCCGATGTGGTCGAGGTCGAAGTGCGTGACGACGATGTGCCGCACGTCGTCCCGCCGGAACCCGAGCGCCTCGACCTGCCGCGCGGCCGTCTCCTCCTCCCGGAGCACCGGCCTGAGCAGATGCCGGTCCCGCCCCAGCCGGCGCCGGGGATCGGCGACATCACGCAACCCGAACCCGGAATCCACCAGCACCAGCCCGCCCGGCGTCTCGACGAGCAGGACGTGGCAGACCAGCGCGCCGGTGAGCGGGAGCATGGTCCCGCAGTTGAGGTGGTGGACCTTCACGGCAGCACCGCTTTCGCGACGTCGACGGGAGAGCGACGTGACCCGCTCCCGGCCCCCTTCCAAGAGGACCGGGAGACAGCGTACGGCCGTCACTCCGGTCACGAGGCGGGGACCGGGGCTCCCGACAGGTGCTGGTGATCGGGCTCCTCAGCGCGTCACTCCCCTCCGGATCCCGCAGCCAGGATGCGCCCCGCCGGAGCCTAACGACCTCGTGCAAGGCGGTGTGCTCGCGGCCGAGCAGCGAGCTGGGCCGGACCGCCACGATCGCTTTCGGTCAACGTCATTTGATCGCCGATGTCGCCCGCAACATCGGCGTACAACTCGTGGGTCCGATGTGCACCGGTGCGGGCGTGATGGGAAGGCGACACGTGCTGTCCGACGAAGTCTGGCGCGACCTGCGCAGTCAAGGCGTGACCAGGACGTTTTCACAGCGCAGCGTGATGCTGCGGCAAGGATCCCCCGGGACACACCTCCTGGCCCTTACCTCCGGGTTGGCCAAGGTGGTGTGCCGAGAGCCCAACGGTGCCAAGACCTGGCTCGCGTTCCGAGGGCCGGGGGACCTCCTGGGCGAGGTCTCGGTCTTCAACGGAACCACACGCACGGCAGACGTTGTCGCCTTGACACCCTGTGCTGCGGTCGTCCTGGACGCCGAGCGCTTCGTGCGATTCGTCGAGGAGCGCGGACTGGTCATCCACCTGATGCGCCAGGCACTCGCCAGGATGCGCGAGTCGGACCTCCACCGAGGTGAACTGCAGACCCTGCCCTTGGTCGTGCGGCTGGCGCGCACGCTCCTGAGGCTGGCCGCGCTCACCGGTCAGACGGCGGAGAGCAACGCCGTTCGGCTCACTGGCCTGAACCAGGAAGAGGTCGCGCAGGCAAACGGCGTGACACGCAATGCGGTCATCAGCGCGTTGGGGCAACTGCGGGCCGTCGGGCTCATCGAAACGGCGCGGCGGGTGATCGTCATCAGGGACGTGGAAGCCCTGCAGCGCTGGGCGGCGGCCGATTGCCGACGGTCTGTGACCCGGGCCACACTCCATGCGCCCAGCGCTGTGCACTGAGCGGAGCGGCACGGATGGAACCTCGAAGCAGACCGACTACGGCTGCTCAACGGACCATTCGTCAGGAGATTCCGCGTGCCCGTCCCCATGCCTCATCCGTATGCCGAAAGCCGACCGCTCCCGCCCTACCGTGCCCTGTTCGCAGTTGACGCCAAGGACTTCACCGGCCTGCCCGCCGCTCAACACGGCCCGGTCAGCCAGCTCATTCCCCAACTCGTGGACCAGGCCCTCGAGCGGGCCGGCTTGCACCAGTTGCGCGATGCCCAGAGGTTTCCCGCCAATACCGGGGACGGCGTCGTCTTCGGGTTCGATCCGATGCATCTGCCCTTCGTGCTCTGGCCCTTCCTGGGCGTTCTGGACGACGTGCTCGGTTCGTACAACCGGCAGGCCGTCGGACCGCGGATCAGACTCCGGGCCAGCGTCCACGTCGGCCCGCTGCCCGACGGGGGCGAGCCCGGAGACGGCAACGGTACGGCCCGCAACGACCTGCACCGGCTCCTGGACGCACGTCCGGTCAAGGCGATCCTCGCCGCGGCGAGTGAGGAGGTGACCCACCTCGCCGCAATCGTTTCGGAACGGGTCTACGAAGACGTCGTGCTGGGCGCCTACACCGGGCTCCACCCCGACCGGTGTGTCGAGGTGTCGGCCACCGTCGAAGGAAAGAGCTTCTCGCAGCGGGCCTGGCTGTACGTCCCTTCGCCTTCCGGGAACCTTGTGCGGGCGGGCATCCAGCCGCGTGAGGAACCCGTGGGCGCGGTGCCGACGGCGCCCGCCGCGGCGCCGGACAGGGGGCCAGGCGCGGAGTACAGCGGAAACTCCCAGCATGTCGGGGAAGGCGCCGCGGTCATGGGCAACGTCGGTCGTGACTTCACCTATAGCGCGCCCACTACTACGTACCGCGGAACCAACCAGCACTGGGGCAGCGGAGACAACGTCGCGGGTGACAAGCGGGCCGGCGACGGGGATCATCGGTGAACGCCGGACCGGACCCGGCCGCTGAGCCGGACACCGACCAGCCTGATCTGTCGGCCGGCCCGGGCGCCGCTCAGCGCAGTTCCCTCCGTGAGGGCCGGCAACGGGTGGACAGCGGCGTCGCGTTGATGGGAAACGTCGGCGGTGACTTCACCTACCTGAACATCAGTGCGTGGAACGACGAGGCCACCGAGCGAATCCTCAAGCCGCGCCTGCGTGAGGGGCCCTATCCGGCGGAAGAGGTGCGCGGCCGGCTGTACGGATTCGTCGAACCGCCGTCGTACGCACGCTGTCGGAAGGCGCTGGACGGCCGGGTCGTGCTGCTCAGAGCGAGGGCCGGAACGGGCGTCGGCACGGCGGCGTTCGCCCTTCTCGCTGACAGGCACGGCGAGGGTGGCGTCACGGGCCTGGACGCGATGGTGGATTTGTCGACATGGCGCCCTCAGGTCGACCGTGGGTACCTCCTACAGGGGTTGCCGGCGGCATCCGCCCGAACCCTCGACGACGTACGGCTGGCGGGCCTGGCCGAGGCCTTGCACGCCGCCGGGGCGCACCTGGTCGTCACCATGGCGCAGGAAACCTGCTTGCCGTCAGACACCAGCCGGTGGGAAGCGGTGCATGCCGCGCCCGGACCGCACGAGGTCGCTGAGAGGCGACTACGGCTCGCGGCCGCTGAAGAGGGGCTCGACAGTGCACGACTGGACGTCTCACTGGGGCACCTGGCCTCCCCCGAGTTCACCGACTACCTCTCGACGCATCCGCTGCCCGGCGACGCCGTCGACGTGTCGCATGCGTTGCTGCAGTCCGTGGAGACCTCGGCACCGACCGGGTCCGTGCTCAAGGACCTCCTGACCGGCACCGAAGCTGCCGCCCGGTCCGCACTCGCTCAGGCTCGGCACAGTGCCGACAAGGTCTCCCTGATGGCGGCGATCGCCCTGCTTCCTGGACAGGACCGCACGGTGATCGAGCAGTTCGCCACAGCGATGCGCCCCCTGCTTGGTTCGCGTGCGGCCAAGAAGGGACAGAACGAGAGCCCCGAGGATCTGTTGCCGGACATCCTCGGCCCTTCGTTCGAGGACCGACTCGAATCCATCGGTGCCCGCCCACTGGCACCTCGTACGTCTACCGCCGACCGGTACCGCTACCCCGTGCAGCCGATCGTCTTCTCCGGCAGGCACCGCTCGGCGACACTCCTGCGGCACCTGTGGCTGGACTTCGAAGGCATGCCGGAAGTGCTGTGGGAAGCGCTCGAGCAGCTGCGCTATCAGCCAGGCCTCGATCTGGCCGCAGGAGAGGCCATAGGCCGGGTACTCGCGCACGCCACCGGCCCCGGCGCGCTGACTCAGCTGCACCGCTTCGCCTCCTCGAGCGACCGTTGGCGCCGACGTCTGGTCGCAGTCGCGCTGGGAGAGATCGTCCAGCATCCGCTGGTGTCGGGTGCGGTCAAGGAGCAGATGCGCCGGTGGAGCCGATCGTCCGCGGTTCTTCGCTGCACGGTCGCCGAGACCTGTGCAGGTAGCTACGGTCTCGCCAGGCCGGCCGCGGCTCTCAAGCTCCTGGACACCATCCTCGACGGCTCCTCACCGGAGCTGGAGGCGAAGCTGCGTGCGGCCGTCGCCTTCGCGCTGGGCGCTCTCCTCACCGAGGAGGGGAACCACGTCGCGGTCCTGGAGACGGTGGCGAGGTGGCTGGAAACCGGCCGGGGAACACCCCGGCACACGTTGGCGGTGCACGTTGTCCACTCCCTGTCGCTTTCGACGTTCCCTCAGCCGGGGGCACCAGGCGCCGGCCGGATGAGCCTGGCCCAGACTTTGGAGCGCTGTCCGGCGCAGGGCTTCGCCATCGTCGTGCTGGGCCTTGACGATCCCGCCACCTACGAAGCGGTGGCCCAAGGGCTGGGGCGGATCGAAACCGAGCCCGACATGATCCAGAGGACGGCCTTCGGCCATGTGCTGAGCGAGCTCTCCCGTACCGCTCGCCATCGGCGGGGAGTCATCCGTTTCCTACTGGGGCGCCACCGAGATCACACGAACGCGTCGCGAAAGGTGGGTGTGTCATGAGTAGGCCACTGTTTGCCCCGGTCAAGTCTGCACCGGTCCGGCAGCTGTTGCGGCAGCGGTTCGGATCGACTTCGGATCGCGCGCTGGTCTTCCTCTCGGATCAGGAGGGGGACCGCCTCGAACCCCCTCGAGGCGGAGACTTCTGGGGGTACCCCCGACCGTCGTTCCGGACCGCCTTCCGGTGGGAGTTCGACTCGTTCGGGTGGGTCTCGCTGGCGGAACGCCGGACCGTGGTGGAGGTGCCACGCCGGGACCCCGCGACATCCACCCCATCGCGAGCACGCTACGAAGTCGCCTGGAAGGTCAGCAACCCGGTGGTCGCGGCGCGTAGTGGCCTCACGGAGGACACCGCGTGCCGGCTGATCGACCAGGACGTCCGTGGAAGTGGCGGACTGCCGGGTGCTTCTGATCCCCTTCGACAGCCGCCGATTCTGTACGGGACGACTCAGGTCGTGCCCCCTGGCCAGCCACGGAGCATCGACGGGTCGGGTCTGACCTACTGGTTCCTGGACCCTCCAGCCGGCCTTCTGCCGGCTTCGAGTCATCCGGCCGAACTCCTCCTTCCGTCGGGCTTCGGTGAGGCCCACCGCGAGGCGTACCGCTTCTACCGCGAGGTGGTTGCCGGTGGGCCGGTCGGTCTGGCGGCGCTCTGGCTGCTCCACCACCCGGACCAGGCCAGGGAGGTGCTCGACTGGACGGTCGCACACGACAAGCTGCTCACCGAGCGGGATGGATGGGAGCGGACGTTGGCCGCAACGCTCCAGGGGCTGACGAAGGAGGACCGGGGCTTCGTCGGGGTGAACCTGGCACGCCTCCTCGGCGAAGTCGGGGTACCCCAGGGTGAGGAGGTGTTGCGCGGGCTGGATGACACGGGTGTACCGCGCAGCGGCTCGAACGGCTTTCACGGAGGGACGCCGTGACAAGGGGTCTGTCGTCTCGCCCCGCCCGGTTGAGGACCCGGCCCGAACGCCATGCCTCGGACACGGACCACGCGGTGGTTCTGTCGCGAGAACTCATCGCGCAGAACTACTTGGAGATCGGGCGGGCTGACGGCAAGGCGGCCATTCTTCTGGCTACAGGGGGAACACTCTTCGGATTCTTTCTCGTACGGCGTCCCCTTGATGCCGTGTGGGCCGTTCCCCTGTGGTGGACGGCAGCGACCACCACGACCGGGGCGTTGGTCTTTCTCCTCCTGGCTCTCGCCCCGCGCCGTGGGGCACGAGCCGGAGAGGGGTGCGGCCTCCTCGCATACTACGAAGACGTGGTGCGTGCGGAGACGCGCGCCGATTTGTCGGCTGGGCTCAGGAGGGACGGTTCGGATCCTCACCCCCGGCTACTCCGTGCGCTGAGAGAGACCAGCAGGATCGCCCGAGCCAAGAACCGCTGCGTGCGGTACGCCATAGTCCTGCTGCTGCCGGCGATCACCGCGGCGTTCCTGATGCTTGCGCTCGGTCACTGACCGGCGCACCGTCTCGCAGAAGCTCGGAGGGCCCTCGGAAGCTTCGCAACCGATCCGCTGGCACGGAGGTATCTGCCAGAGGGATTCCCGCCCGAGTGTGATCAGTCGATGTCGGGGTCACCGGACTCTTCGAGGAGACGCGTCGCGAGATCGTCGGCCCATTCCACGGCCCAGGCGCGTAGAGCGGTGATCGTGGCGCCGTCGAGGCCGTAGGCGGTGAAGGCTTCGTCGTCGGTCCACTCGGCGCCGGTGAGGTTCGCCTGGAGGTCCTCGCGCTCGAAGCGGCCGCGGGCGTGGCGGCGGCCGAACTCTTCGAGCTCGGCATTGGTCCAGCGGCGGGAGGCTGCGAACACGTCGATCAGGTCGCGGGGCGCTCCACACCTTTCCGATGGCGCATCACATGGAGTGTGTGGCCACCCTCGCACCAACTCGCGAAGGTCTCGACCTGCTCTTTTGTCGGTGCGTGTTGTGTGTACTGATGCCCGGGAACGGGCGGTGCGGGAACGGACGGACTCTCAGTCGCAGGAAGCGGCCGCCACCGTACCTTCCGATGGAAAAGACCTACAGCCGTACAGCTGGCCGTCATCGATTCCCAATGCCGTTCGTCAAGCCGCGGCGCACGCTTGAGGTAGCGGGCAGGAGGTGTCGGAGGTGCGCGGTACAGTCCGTTCATCCGACTGGGGAGGGCTCATGGCGACCAAGTGGAGCTTGACGATCGACTGCGCGTACCCGGGGAAACTGGCCGCGTTCTGGGCGCTGGCGTTGGGCTACGAGGAGAAGCCCGCGCCCGCAGGGTTCGGGAGCTGGGAGGAGTGGTTCTCGCATCATGAGGTTCCGGAGGACGAGTGGGATGACGGGGCGTACCTCTCAGATCCGGACGGCGTGGGCCCTACCTTGTCCTTCCTGAAGGTGCCGGAGCCGAAGGTGGCGAAGAACCGGCTGCATATCGACGTGCAAGTTGGTGGCGGCCGTGAAACCCCGTGGGAGGTGCGCTGGCCGCGCGTGGTCGAGGCGGTGGAGCGGTTGACCGCTGCGGGCGCGACCGTGGTCCGTGAGGACGAGTTGCAGGGCAGGCCGGATCACGTGGTGATGGCAGACCCGGAAGGTAACGAGTTTTGCCTGGTCTGACGGGGTCGGTCAGGCCAACTGGCCGCGCGCAGCGTGTCGCGTCCCTTCCTGTGCGGCAGCCCTTGCCGGCGGAGCTGGCTCGTAGCGCCGTCCGTCGCGCAGAAGGGCCCAGAGGACGTTGACGCGGCGGCGAGCGAGAGCCAGGACGGCCTGGGTATGGCGCTTGCCCTCGGCACGTTTGCGATCGTAGAAGCGCCGGGATTCCTCGCAGTGGCGGATGCTGAACAACGCCGAGGTGCAGAAGACGCGTTGGAGGCGGCGGTTGTATCGCTGCGGGCGGCGGGCGGCGCAGGTTCCCGCTCAGCTTCCCGGAATCGCGGGGCACCGGGGCGACGCCGCCGAAGCCGGCGAGGCGGCCTGCGGTGCGGAAGACAGTCATGTCGCCGCCGGTGGCTGCCAGGAACTCGGCGCCGAGGATGATGCCCAGGCCGGGCATGCTGGTGATCACCTCGAAGGTGTGGTGGTCGCGAAACCGGGCCTCGATGGCCTTGTCGAGCTCGGCGACCTGCTGGTTGAGGCTCATCACTTCCTTCGCCAGGGTGTGTACCAACGTGGCGGCCAGCTTCTCGCCGGGCAGGCTCGTGTGTTGCCGTTCGGCGGCCTGGACCGCGGTTTCGGCGAGCCGGTCGGGGCGGACGACGTGGCGGTTGCGCAGCCAGGTCTCCAGCCGCTTGGCGCCGATCCGGCGAATGGCTGCGGGGGTCTGATAGCCGGTCAGCAGGGTGAGCGGGCCGGTGTTGGTGAGGTCCAGGGCCCGCTCCAGGCCGGGGAAGATGCCGGTGAACTGGGCACGGAGGCGGTTGACGGTGCGGGTCCGGTCGGCGACCAGGTCCATGCGGCGGCCAGTGAGGATCTTGAGATCGATGACGGTGTCGTCGCCGGTGCGTAAGGGGTGCAGGTCCCGGCGGAGGCGGACCTGGTCGGCGATGACGGCGGCGTCCTTGGCGTCGGTCTTGCCCTCGCCGCGGTAGCTCTCGGAGGCGCGGTGGATGGCCCGGCCGGAGATGTAGTGGACCGGCTGGTCGTGGTTGACCAGGAGAGCGATGGCCAGGGCGGCTCCGCCGTCGGCCAGGTGGATGCCCCAGGTCACCTCGTTCCCCAGGGCCAGGACGTCGGCGAGGAGTTCGAGTAGTTCGGGTTCGTCGTTGGCGACGCGTCGCGACAGCAGCCGGCGGCCGCTCTCGTCGATCGCGACGCAGTGATGGTGGGCTTTGCCTGCGTCGATGCCGGTCCAGATCGCGGCCATGTGGTGCCTCCGTACGGTGTGGTGCTGGTGCCTCCCGACGGACGACCTCGCTGTCGATTCCCTACGGAGCGATCATTCGCAATTCCTAATTGGCAGCCGAGTCGTCGTGGGGCATCGGGCGGCCAATCGATGAAAGCCACAAGTGGCAGAAGGTTGAAAGCCACACCCGACGCCCCCGGGTGGATGAACCATACGAAGGGCTCAACACGTCCCGCAGAACAACGCAGGGAAGGTGGACTGGACAGGATCGTCGGCGAACAGGGGCAGCCGAAAATTCTCACTGTCTGTGATGTGGCTGCAGCGGCGGTGATGTCGCGCGGGGGTGCCGAACAGGAAGCCATGCGGGCCAGTTGCCGAAAAATCCGAGGCGGGGGCTGTCATTCGTTTCTCCCCGGATTCTCCCCAGCGGCAGCAAGTGCGCAAAAGGCTTGGTCAGGGGCTCTTTGGAGGTAGGGCGAGGAGATCACCCGCATCACTTCTCCCCAGCGGCTCCCCAAAGCCGGTTACGGCGCCATTTTCGAGAGATGCGAGAGTAAACAGAGTCAGTGACTGGAGGTGCGATCGCCTGACCCTAGAGCCAGTCCCGCCGCTTGAAAATCACGTACAAACTCACGCAAACAACCCCCATCAGACAGATCGCGAAGGGGTATCCGAAGCTCCAGCCCAACTCCGGCATGTGCTCAAAGTTCATGCCGTAGATAGTTCCCACGAGCGTGGGGGCAAAGAGAATCGCCGCCCACGACGAGATCTTCTTGATCTCCTCGTTCTGTTCGAAGCCCGCCTCCGCCAACGCCCGCATCTCCGCGTTCTGTTGCTGGGTGACGAGGGTGGCGTTCACCGTGAGGATCTCGGTGAGGGCCTGGCGGAAGCCGTCGACCCGTTCGCTGGTGTGGGTCACGTGGTCGGCGACGTCGCGGAGGTAGCGCTGGAGTTCGTCGTCCGTCTCGTACTTGGCGAAGCCGGCCATGAGGCTGTGCAGCATGCCGACGAGGGGGCGGGTGGCGCGCTGGAACTCCACCATCTCGCGGGAGAGTTCGTAGATGCGCCGGGAGACCTCCGGGTCGCCGCGGAAGACCTCCGTCTCGATCTCGTCCACGTCGTTCTGCACCCCGGTGACGACGGGCGCGTACCCGTCGACCACCGCGTCGAGGATGGCGTAGAGGACCGCCTCGGGGCCGAGCTTCAGCAGCTCCGGGGTGTCCTCCATGCGGCGGCGGACGGCCGACAGGTCCGGTGCCGCGCCGTGCCGGACCGTGATGACGAAGTCCGGCCCCACGAAGACGTGCAGCTCACCGAAGTCGACCTCCTCGGAGGCGTCGAGATAGCGGGCGGCGCGCAGGACGACGAAGAGGGTGTCTCCGTAGCGCTCCAGCTTGGGACGCTGGTGGGCCTCCATCGCGTCCTCGACGGCGAGCGGGTGGAGGTCGAACTCGGCGGCCAGGGAGAGGAGTTCGCCCTCGGTCGGGCGAGCGAGGCCGATCCACGCCATCCCGGCCGGCGCCTCCCGCAGCTCGCGGAAGGTGTCCGCGAGCGTGGCGGGGGAGGAGACGCGTACGCCGTCCTGGTACAGGGCCGCCTCCACCACGCTGGCCGCCCGTTCGGCCGGGGTCGGCGCCGCCGGTTCCCGGCTCGGGGTCGCGGGCGGGGCGGGTGGTGCCGACGCGGGGGGCAGGGCGCGGCGCCAGCCGGACTTCCGGCCGCCCCTCGGGGCAGGGCCGGCGCTCTCCGAGCCCCGGCGTGCGCGTCGATCGGCCATCGTGGATGCCTTCCGAGTTGCGCGTCACGTACGACTGTGCGATCAACGAGCAGGATATACGGGGCAAACGGCGCGGGGGTGGTGAGGGGTGGACGACGCGACGCGGGAGACGCGGCGGTGACGGCGTCGCGGGCCGTGGACGGGTGCCGCGGCATGCCCGGCGGCGGGAGCACGGAGCGCGTCGTCGCACACCGCTGCGCCCGGTGAGGAGCAGATCGCCGCGAACACGGAGCGCGCGCGTCGAGACCATCGCGGACGGAAGCTGTCCGCAACTCCCGCTAGCGTGCGCGGCATGACGAACAAGGCGACCCAGACCGCCCCCCGGCTCGGCACCCAGGCCCTCAACCGCGCGACCCTGGCCCGCCAGCTCCTGCTGCACCGGGCGCCCGTGTCCGCCGAGGCCGCCGCCCGGGCGACCGGCGGCCACACACCCCCGCCCATGTCCGCCCACGCCGCCATCACCCACCTCCTCGGGCTCCAGGCGCAGAACGTACGGCCGCCGTACTACGCCCTCGCCGCCCGGCTGGACGGCTTCGCGCCCGAGCAACTGTCGGCGCTGATGGCCGACCGGGACGTCGTGCGCATCGTCACCATGCGGTCCACGATCCACACGCACACCGCCGACGACTGCCTCTCCCTGCGGCCGCTGGTGCAGCCGGCCCGGGAGCGGGAGCTGAACATGTTCCGCAAGGGGCTGGCCGGGGTCGACCTGGAGCGGCTGGAGGCGATCGCGCGGGAACTCGTCGAGGAGGAGCCGCGCACCCTGAAGCAGTTGCGCGAAGCCCTGATCGTGGAGTGGCCGGACGCCGACCCGTTCGCCCTCGGCCTCGCCGCGCGCTGCCGGCTGCCGCTCGTGCAGGTCACCCCGCGCGGCCTGTGGGGCAGGAGCGGACAGGTCGCCCTGACCACCGCCGAGCACTGGCTCGGGCGTCCCGCCCAGCAGGCCCCCGCGCCCGAGACCGTCGTCCGGCGCTATCTCGCCGCCTTCGGGCCCGCCTCCGTGAAGGACATGCAGGCCTGGGCCGGAGTGACCCGCCTGCGCGAGGCGTTCGAGCGGCTGCGACCGGAGCTGCTGGTCTTCCGCGACGACCGCGGCACCGAACTCTTCGACCTCCCGGACGCGCCTCGCCCCGACCCCGAGACCCCGGCGCCGCCCCGGCTGCTCCCCGAGTTCGACAACCTGCTCCTCTCCCACGCCGACCGCTCCCGTGTGGTCCCGCCGGACCTCAAGGGCCGTTCCTGGCAGGGGAACCAGGCCTATCGCACCTTCCTCGTCGACGGGTTCCTGGCCGGTGTGTGGAAGCTCGACGGGCACCTCCTCACGCTGGAACCGTTCGGCGCTCTCACCGGGCAACAGCGGACCGACCTGGTGGAGGAGGCCGAGCGGACGCTCCGCACCCTGCCCGGCGACGGACCGTGCGACATCCGCTTCGGCACGGTCGCCACGTGATCCGCTTCGGCACGGTCGCCACGTGATCCGCTGAGCCATCGCGGCCACGTGAGCCGGGCGCCCGCCCCACGCATGGAGAGAGGGCGCCGCGAACCGCTCGTGGCAGGTTCGCGGCGCCCCCTGGCAGTTCCCGGGGGCGTACCCCGGGAGTCCGTCGGCGCGCGCCGGGCCTCGGCTACGAGGCGATCTGCGCGGCCACCGTGTTGGAGAAGGTGGTCAGCCGGGTGTAGATGCCGGGGTACTGCGCGTCGGCGCAGCCGTAACCCCAGGAAACTATGCCTGCCAGGACGCCCCCGATCATCAGGGGACCGCCGCTGTCGCCCTGGCAGGTGTCGACGCCGCCGGAGGAGAATCCGGCGCAAACCATGGAGCTAGCCACGAACTCGGAGCCGTAGGAGCTGGAGCTGCCGCAGACCGAGTCGGCCACGACCGGGACGGTCGCGGTGCGCAGCTGGTTGGAGGAGGAGCCGCCCGAGGAGGTGGTGCCCCAGCCGATGATGCGGGCGGTGGTGCCGGCCGCGTAGACGCCCGTCTGCGAGGCGCTGACGTACGACGCCGTGGTGTAGGGCTGCGCGACGGCGAGCGTCAGCACGGCCACGTCGCTGGTCATGGTGGAGCTGTTGTAGTTCGGGTGGATCCAGATCTTGCTGAGCGTGCTGACCGTGCCGTTGGTGCCGTTGCGGTAGGTGCGGCCGCCCACGACGCGGGTGCTGGAGGTGGTTCTGCCGACCATGCAGTGCGCGGCGGTGATCACCTTGGTGGGCGACACGAGGGTGCCACCACAGAACTGGCTCTGCGAGGCGTTCGTGATCTGCATGACGTACGGGTACGCGCTCGCGGTGGTGGTCGTACCACCCACGATGGGCTGGGGAGCGGCGACGGCGCCCGGCGCGGTGAGCAGCGCGGCCGCGGCGGCGGCAGCGGTGGCGGCGGCGGCGACCATCGACTTCTTGACGCGGTTGAACCCGAACATGGTTCTCCTCAGGGGGGAGTTGCCGGTGGGGGACGCGCGGGTGGGGGGGTGGAGCACAGAGCCTGCGGTGCCGCCCCCGCTCGGGGGAGCCGAGCGGGGGCGGCGGGCCGGTCTGTGTGCCCTGGCGTGCGGCACGTCACAAAAAATAGGAGCCGGAGCGATCCCCTCCCAAGGGGGGATCCCCCTAAGGGAGTTGGGAAGGGAAAACCCTCGATGACCCGGGCCGGGGTTTGAGCCTAGGCTGGAGCCGCAAGGTCGCTGCGCGCACCTGGTCCCGCCGAGGCGCGGCGGACGGGGACGCGACGACAGGGCCCAGGTCCCGGGAGGGGCTCGTCAGCCGGTCCCGGGGAGGTCAGTTCGTACGGTGTCCCGCCGCCAGTCGCACGATGTCCACACGCGACCGGATGCCCAGCTTCCGGTAGACGCGCGTCAGTGTCGCCTCGACCGTCTTCACGCTGATGTAGAGCCGGCCGGCGATCTCCCGGTTGGTCGCACCCTCCATGACCAGTTCCGCGACCTGTCGTTCGGTCGCCGCGAGCACGGCGAGGGCGTCCAGCGCCGAGGGTGCGATCGCGGGCTGCTGCGGGGGCGCCGGGGCGACGGAGGCCTCCTCCACCCGACGCAGCCACGGCAGGGCACGGCAGCGGCGGAACAGCCGGGACGCCTCGTCGTACGAACCGGGCCCGGACGCCGGCGCCGCCCCCGGCCGGGCGAGGCCCGGCCCCTGAGGAAGGGCGCGCAGCCCCGCGAGGGCGAACGCGGCCCGCGCCTCCTCCAGACCGTAGCCGAGCTTGGCCAGCCGGTCCTGCGCCGATGTCAACTGCCGTACGGCGGCGTCCTGTTCACCCCGCGCCGCGCGCACCAGCGCCTCGGCCCGGTCGAGGACGGCGAGCACACTCTCCCGGCCGAGCCGCAGCGCCTGCTGTCGGGTGACGTCGATGACGTCCTGGGCCTCCGTCAACTCGTTCACCCGCACCAGGGCTTCGGCGAGATCGCCGTGCCACCGGCCGCGCGCGGGATCGTAGATGCCGAGGCCGTCCTCCAACTCCCGTACGCGGCGCAGGGACTGCACCGTGCCCGGCGCGTCCCCGGCGACCAGCTGGGCGTGCCCGAGGGCGCCCAGGGCGCGGGAGAGGTACATCAGGTCGCCGTCCTGCTCCGCGCGGTCGGCGGCCTCGCGGGCGAGCGCCCGGGCCCGCTCCACATCGCCGCCGGCGGCCTCCGCGAGCGAGGTGAGCATGGCGGACGCGCCCTCGCCGATACCGGAGTCGCGGGCGAGGACATAGCCCTCACGGGCGAGGTCGAGCGCCCGGCCGCAGTGCCCGGAGCGCAACTCGGTCTCGGCGAGGAAGCGCACGTAGTGCACCTCGCTCTCGACCATGCCGCGCCGGCGCACCTCGCGCAGCAGCGAGGTGATCGTCGCGCGGGCCTCGCCGAGCTGGTCGCTCATCATCAGCCAGCGGAAGCGGGTCGCGCCCGCCCCGTTGTGGTGGCAGGCCAGCTGCGGGTCCTGTGGCTCCTTCAGCGCCCGCTTGATCGTCATGGGCGCGTCCGGGTGGCCCATCAGCATCTCGGTCTGGGCCTGGAAGGAGAGCGCGAGCAGCTCGGTGCGCCGGTCCTCGGCCCGCGCCGCCAGTTCCGCGGCCCGGGCGGCCTCCTCCCGGCTCTGCGCGAAGTCGCCTTCGAGGACCAGGGCGCGCCAGGCCAGCTGGTAGCGGACCAGGCCGAGCAGCCGCGGGTCGTCGCCCGCGTCGGCGAGGACCTGCGGGTACACGGCGTCGACCTCGGCGAGCGACTGCCCGGCCGCGTCGATCACCACCATCCAGGCCCGGACCCGCTCGGCGGGCTCGGTGGCCCGGCTCAGCACCTCACGGGCGATGTCCCGGCCGAGGTCGTTCTCCCCGGCGGTCAGCGCGTCCTCGGCGGCCTGCAGCCGCCGCTCGTCGGGCCCCGGTGTGGCGTCCGCCGGGGTGCGCCGGGCCGAGAGGAGCCCCAGCTCGGCGGCGACCGAGGGCGCGCCCCGGTCCCGGGCCACGGCCGCGGCCTCGCCGAGCCGCGCGGCGACCAGCGGATCCGCGCCGTGCGTGGACAGCGCCAGGTGCCGGGCCCGCTCGATGGGGTCGACGGCGGCGGTGGACAGCGCGGCGTGGGCGGCCCGCCGCTCCTGGGCGGTCGCCTCGGCGTACAGCGCGGCCGACACCAGGGGGTGCGCGAACCGTACTCCCGGACCCTCCCGCTCCGGCGCGAGCAGCCCCAGCTCGACGGCCTGCGCGGCCTCGGCCTCGGCGTTCTCCCGCCCGGCGGCGCGCAGCAGCGCCACCGTGGGCCGGGCACCGGCACTGGCGACGAGCAGGGTGCGGCGGGCCTCGGCCGAGAGCATGTCCAGCCGGTTCAGGACCAGGGTCCGCAGCGAGGTCGGCACGGGCAGCTGCTCACCGGGACGCGGCGGCGTCGGGCTGTCGGCGAGGGCACGGCCCAGCTCCAGGGCGAAGAGCGGGTTGCCGCCGCTGGTGCGGTGGATGTCGCGCACGGCGGAGCGGGGCAGACCGGTGTGGCCGCGGTGCTCCAGCAGCTCGGCGACGTGCGTCCTCGACAGCGGGGTGAGCCGGAGGGCGAGGGTGTCGGGCGGGGACGCGCGTAGATACTTGTCCTGCTCGTGACCGTGCGGGTCCGTCGAGGTACGCACGGCGCACAGCATGCGCACCGGCAGCTCGCCCAGCCGCCGCGCGGCGAACCCGAGCAGCTCCACACTGGCCGGATCCAGCCATTGGAGGTCGTCCGCGACGATCAGCACCGGGCCCTTGGCGGCCAGGGCGCGCAGGGTCGACAGCACGGCCAGCCGGAGCGCCAGCCCGTCGCGCTGGAGGGTGGACTCGCCACGGCCGGTGAGCGCGGACTCCAGCGCGGTGCGCTGCGGCGCGGGCAGCTGCTCGGACACCTCGTCCATGACCAGCCCGAGCAGATCGGTCAGCGCGAGGAACGGCAGATGCGACTCGGACTCGGTGGCCGAGCAGCGCAGGACCGTTCGTGCCGATTCCTCGTATTCGGCGGCCAGAGCGCGCAGGGTCGTCGATTTCCCGATACCCGCGGAGCCGTGCACGAGCACGCTGCCGCCCCGCGCCAGCTGTTCACGAGCCGCCGTGAACAGCTCCTCCCGGCCAATGACCAGGTCGGGGCGGGGTCTCCCAGGCTCCTTGTACTCCCGTCGCACGGGCCACCGCTCCCCTCGAGTGTCGTGTCCGGGCCAATATTAGGCGTCCGGTCTTTGAATTTCGGCACGTAGACCTGGTGTGGGAAATAACAGGAAGGGTACGGCACAGGGAATTTCACCTGCCCGTTACATGAAAGCCGAGCTGCGCAACGCCCCCGTCGGGGCACGGGACCACGCCCGACGAGCCCCCGCCGGGCCGCCGGGGACGGAGTTCTAGGGCAGCAGCCCCGCCCGCCGGGCGGCCACCACCGCCTCCAGACGGGTGTGCGCGCCCAGCTTGCGCATGGCCGACCGCAGATACGCCTTCACGGTCTCCGGACGCAGTCCCAGCCGTCGCGCCGCGACCGCGTTCGTCGCGCCCATCGCCACACAGGCCAGCACGTCCACCTCACGCGCGGTGAGGACGATCCGCTCACCGCCGCCCTGGGCGGGCACGGCCGGTCCGGCGGCCTCCTCGCCGGAGGCGGACGCGCCCGCCAGCCGTCCGCACACCCGCAGCAGCTCCGCCCGCAGCGCCGGATCGTCGATGCGCGGGGCCAGCGCGCGCAGCGCCCCGTGCGCCTCCCGGACCTCCTCCCACGCCCCGGCCGAGTCCCCGTGCTCGACGGTCGTCTGGGCCGTGACCAGCAGGTTTCGTGCCTCGTCCCGCACCACCAGCGCCTGCTCCAGGTCCCGCGCCGCGTCCAGCGCGGCACCCACCGTGCGGTCGCCCAGCGGCTGTGCCGCGCGCAGGGCGCCGTACAGCACCCCGCGCACCTGGCGCCGTACGACGACGGGGACCGCGAGGACGGAGCGGATGCCCTCGGCGGCGACCGTAGCGTCGTACTCGTGGCTGATCTGGCGTGACAGCGAGTAGTCGGTCACCCAGCAGGGGCGGGCCAGGGCCAGCGTCCTGCCGCCGAGGCCGTTGCCCGAGTGCACGGCGAGACCGCTGAGCGCGGCCGTCCTGTGGCCCTGGAGTTCGCTGATGCGCAGTCGCCCGGAGCCGGGTTCGACCAGCCCGGCGAAGGCGAGCGGCAGCCCGGTGGACCGCCGCAGGACGCGCAGAGCGCTCCGCAGGTCCGCCTTTTCCGGCCGGACCGTCCCGAGGGGATCCGAGGGATCGGATGCCACGAACTCACCCCTTCCGCGCGACGCACCCCCGTTCGGGGGTGGTGAGACGTGTATCACGCATTACACGATGTCAGGCAACGGTCCGGCAATGAGGAGGACACACACATGTCGGCGAGGACGAGCGCCACGGACGAGTTCCGGGCGGCCCGGGACTTCCTGCTGGCCCATCGTGAGGACTACGCCGCGGCCTACGAGGGCTTCACCTGGCCACGCCCGGAGTACTTCAACTGGGCGCTCGACTGGTTCGACGTGATCGCACGCGGGAACGACCGCGCGGCGCTGCACATCGTCGAGGAGGACGGCACCGAGACCAAGGTCTCCTTCGCCGAGATGTCCGAGCGCTCGTCCCGGGTCGCCAACCGGCTGCGGGACCGGGGCGTCCGCGCCGACGACCGCATCCTCGTCATGCTCGGCAACCAGGCGGAGTTGTGGGAGACGGCCCTCGCCGCGATGAAGCTGCGGGCCGTCGTCATCCCCGCCACCCCGCTGCTCGGCCCCGCCGACCTGCGCGACCGGGTGGAGCGCGGCCGGGTCAGGCACGTGATCGTACGGGCCGAGGAGGCCCCCAAGTTCGCGGACGTGCCCGGCCGTTACACCCGGACGACCGTCGGCGGCACGATGGACGGCTGGCGGCCGTACGAGGAGGCGTACGCGGCCCCCGCCCGGTTCGAGCCGAACGGGCCGACCAACGCCTCCGACCCGCTGATGCTGTACTTCACCTCGGGCACGACCGCCCGGCCCAAGCTGGTCGAGCACACCCATGTGTCGTACCCCGTGGGCCACTTGGCGACCATGTACTGGATCGGCCTCAAGCCCGGCGACGTGCATCTCAACATCTCCTCGCCCGGCTGGGCCAAGCACGCCTGGTCCAACCTCTTCGCCCCCTGGAACGCGGAGGCGACGGTGTTCATCCACAACTACACCCGCTTCGACGCGGGCCGGCTGCTGTCGGAGATGGACCGCGCGGGAGTCACCACCTTCTGCGCCCCGCCGACCGTGTGGCGGATGCTGATCCAGGCCGACCTCACCCAGCTGAGGACCCCGCCCCGCGAGGTCGTCGCCGCCGGCGAACCCCTCAACCCCGAGGTGATCGAGCAGGTGCGCCGCGCCTGGGGCGTGGACATCCGCGACGGCTTCGGTCAGACCGAGACCGCCGTCCAGGTCTCCAACAGCCCCGGCCAGGAACTCAAGACCGGCTCGATGGGCCGGCCGGGCCCCGGCTTCAAGGTCGTCCTCCTCGACCCCGTCTCGGGCGCCCCCGGCGCCGACGAGGGAGAGATCGCCCTCGACCTCTCCAACCGCCCGGTCGGTGTGATGACCGGCTACCACGGCGACCCGGACCGTACGGCGGAGGCGATGGCCGGCGGCTTCTACCGCACCGGTGACATCGGCTCCCGCGACGAGGACGGCTACATCACCTACGTGGGGCGCGCGGACGACGTGTTCAAGGCCAGCGACTACAAGATCAGCCCCTTCGAGCTGGAGAGCGCCCTGCTGGAGCACGACGCGGTCGCCGAGGCGGCCGTCGTGCCCGCGCCGGACGAGCTGCGGCTCGCCGTGCCGAAGGCGTACATCGTGCTGGCGGCCGGCTGGGAGCCGGGCCCGGACACCGCGAAGCTGCTGTTCGAGCACTCCCGGACCGTCCTCGCCCCCTACAAGCGGCTCCGCCGCCTTGAGTTCGGCGACCTGCCGAAGACCGTGTCCGGCAAGATCCGCCGTATCGAGCTGCGCGAGGCCACGGCCGCGGGCTCGGACGCGGAGTACCGCGAGGAGGACTACAAGTGAGCGGCGAACTGTCCTACACCCACGGCACCGGCGGCACCGCCCTGCTCGGCGACACCATCGGTGTCAACCTCGACCGCGCGGTCGCGGCCTGGCCCGACCGCGAGATGCTCGTCGACCTGCCGTCCGGCCGCCGCTGGACGTACGCCCGGTTCGCCGCCGACGTCGACGCGCTGGCGTACGCGCTGCGCGCGAGCGGCGTCGACAAGGGCGACCGGGTCGGCATCTGGGCCGTCAACTGTCCGGAGTGGGTGCTCGTCCAGTACGCCACCGCCCGCATCGGCGCGATCATGGTGAACATCAACCCGGCCTACCGCACCCACGAGGTCGAGTACGTCCTCAACCAGGCGGGCGTGTCCCTGCTCTTCGCCTCGCTCAGCCACAAGGCGAGCGACTACCGGGCGATGGTCGAGGAGGTGCGCACCCGCTGCCCGAGGCTGCGGGAGACCGTCTACATCGGGGACCCGAGCTGGGACGCGCTGATCGGGCGAGGGACACCGGTGCCGTTCGAGGACCTGTCCTGCGACGACCCGATCAACATCCAGTACACCTCGGGCACCACCGGCTTCCCCAAGGGGGCGACCCTCTCCCACCACAACATCCTCAACAACGGCTACTTCGTGGGTGAGTCGCTCGCCTACACCGAGCAGGACCGGATCTGTGTGCCCGTGCCCTTCTACCACTGCTTCGGCATGGTGATGGGCAACCTCGCGGCCACCTCGCACGGCGCCTGCGTCGTCATCCCTGCCCCGTCCTTCGACGCGAAGGCCACCCTGGAGGCCGTCCAGCGCGAGCGCTGCACCTCCCTGTACGGCGTACCGACCATGTTCATCGCGGAGCTGAACCTCCCCGACTTCGGCGCGTACGACCTCTCCTCCCTGCGCACCGGCATCATGGCGGGCTCGCCCTGCCCGGTCGAGGTGATGAAGAGGGTGGTCACCGAGATGCACATGAGGGAGGTCTCGATCTGCTACGGCATGACCGAGACCTCGCCCGTCTCCACCCAGACCCGGCGCGACGACGACCTGGAACACCGCACCGCCACCGTCGGCCGCGTCCTGCCGCACATCGAGGTGAAGGTCGTCGACCCGGTGACCGGGGTGACGCAACCACGCGGCACGGCGGGGGAGTTGTGCACCCGCGGCTACAGCGTGATGCTCGGCTACTGGGAGGAACCGGAGAAGACCGCCGAGGCCGTCGACCCCGGCCGGTGGATGCACACCGGCGACCTGGCGACCATGCGCGAGGACGGATATGTCGAGATCGTCGGCCGGATCAAGGACATGATCATCCGGGGTGGCGAGAACATCTACCCGCGCGAGATCGAGGAGTTCCTGTACGGCCACCCGAAGATCGCCGACGTCCAGGTGGTGGGCGTACCGCACGAGCGGTACGGCGAGGAGGTGCTGGCCTGCGTCATCCCGCACGAGGGCGCCGAACCGCTCACCCTGGAGGAGCTACGGGCCTACTGCGAAGGACAGTTGGCGCACTACAAGATCCCGAGCGCGCTCCGTGTCCTCGACTCCTTCCCGATGACGGTGTCGGGGAAGGTGCGGAAGATCGAGCTGCGGGAGCGGTACGCCGCCGGATAGCCGCCGCGCGCGAGCGCCGCCTCAGGCCCCCGCACCCAGGGCGGCCAGCTCCGTCGCCGCGCCGTTCACCGGCTGCGGGGTGCCCGTGAGGTCCAGGACGAACAGGCAGACGCCCAGGCCGTCGGCGCGGTCGCGGGCGTCCTCGCCGTACCCGGCGAGGGAGAAGTAGAGGCAGCCGGTGGACTCCGTCATGGCGGTCAGCCACAGGCACTCGACATCACGTGACGAGGCCGGGCGGACCGACGGGTCCACCTGGGCCAGGACGCCCCGCGCGGCCAGGCCGATCCCGGACGGCTGGCGCTGGTCGGCGCGCCGGATGTCCCGGTAGCCCAGCCAGCGCAGATAGAGGGCGACGGCGGTGACCGCGTCGCGGGCCGTGCGGATGGTGAAGGGCCGGAAGGCCGCCCGGGGACCGGCGGGCGCTCCGGCGGTGCCGAGGGCGCCGCCCGGGCTCGGCGCGGGCAGGGTGCCGGCGACGGGCACGCGCAGCACGGTCCCGCAGGCGCAGCCCAGCTCCGGACGGGGCCACTCCCCGGCGCGGCCGCAGCCTCCGCAGCGGACGGTGACCCAGTCCTCCTCCCAGGTGTGGTGGGTGACGGAGGTGGGGGTGCCGCGGCGGTTCAGGGGCGGGGCGACCGGGGTGCCGCACGCGCAGGGGTAGGCCGGCGCGGCGTACTGGTGTTCCCGCCCGCAGTCCGGGCACCGCACCGCCATGCTCTCGCTCATGATCCCCACCCCACCACCCGAGCCGCACCGAGAACGCCTCCTCATCGTCCTCCAGCAGGGGCCGGTGCGGCAGGGAAACACCCCGAGACGCACGGGTGGATCGGCGCTGCCCGTGCCCTTGACGCTCCCTGCCGCCCCTTCTAATCTGATTCCAGATAGCAGAAAAACTTTTCCGCATTACGGAACAAGAGCGGAAAGGTCACTGACGGAATGACGGAAGTGCTCGCCGCGGGGCGCGACGGGAGTGAGTCCGGCAGCTGAAGCAGGAGTGAGCACATGGCTCGTATGACCGCTGCCCGCGCGGCAGTCGAGATCCTCAAGCGTGAGGGTGTGCGTGACGCGTTCGGTGTCCCCGGAGCGGCGATCAACCCCTTCTACGCGGCTCTGAAGGCCGCCGGCGGGATCCAGCACACCCTGGCCCGGCACGTCGAAGGCGCGTCGCACATGGCCGAGGGCTACACCCGCACCCGTCCCGGCAACATCGGCGTGTGCCTCGGCACCTCCGGGCCCGCCGGGACCGACATGATCACCGGCCTCTACTCGGCGACCGGCGACTCCGTCCCGATCCTCTGCGTCACGGGCCAGGCACCCACGGCCGTGATCCACAAGGAGGACTTCCAGGCGGTCGACATCGCCTCCATCGCCGGGCCGGTCACCAAGATGGCCGTGACCGTGCTGGAGGCCGCGCAGGTTCCCGGAGTGTTCCAGCAGGCCTTCCACCTGATGCGCTCGGGACGCCCCGGACCGGTCCTCGTCGACCTCCCGATCGACGTCCAGCTCACCGAGATCGAGTTCGACCCCGACACCTACGCGCCGCTGCCGGTCTACAAGCCGGTCGCCACCCGTGCCCAGATCGAGAAGGCGATCGGGCTGCTGAACGCGTCGGAGCGGCCGCTGATCGTCGCCGGTGGCGGTGTCATCAACGCCGACGCGGCCGAACTCCTCGTGGAGTTCGCCGAGTTGACCGGTGTTCCGGTGGTGCCCACGCTCATGGGCTGGGGCGTCCTGCCCGACGACCACGAGCTGAACGCCGGCATGGTGGGTCTGCAGACCTCGCACCGCTACGGCAACGCGACCTTCCTGGAGTCCGACTTCGTCCTCGGCATCGGCAACCGCTGGGCCAACCGGCACACCGGGAAGCTGGACGTCTACACGGCCGGACGGAAGTTCGTCCACGTCGACATCGAGCCCACCCAGATCGGCCGCATCTTCGCCCCCGACTACGGCATCGCGTCCGACGCCGGGGCCGCGCTGGAGCTGTTCGTCACGGTGGCACGGGAGTTGAAGGCGGACGGCCTCCTGCCGGACCGCTCCGCGTGGGCGGCCGGCGCGCAGGACCGCAGGGCCCGCCTCCAGCGCCGTACTCACTTCGACGACATCCCGATCAAGCCGCAGCGCGTGTACGAGGAGATGAACAGGGCGTTCGGCCCCGAGACCCGGTACGTCTCCACCATCGGCCTCTCCCAGATCGCCGGCGCCCAGATGCTGCACGTCTACCGTCCGCGCCACTGGATCAACTGCGGCCAGGCGGGCCCGCTCGGCTGGACGGTCCCGGCCGCGCTCGGCGTGGCGAAGGCCGACCCGGAGGCGTCGGTGGTCGCCCTGTCCGGCGACTACGACTTCCAGTTCATGATCGAGGAGCTGGCGGTCGGGGCACAGCACCGCATCCCGTACATCCATGTCCTGGTCAACAACTCCTACCTGGGCCTCATCCGCCAGGCCCAGCGCGCCTTCGACATCGACTTCCAGGTCAACCTGGAGTTCGAGAACGTCAACTCGCCCGAGCTGGGCGTCTACGGCGTCGACCATGTGAAGGTCGCCGAGGGGCTCGGCTGCAAGGCGATCCGGGTGACCGACCCGGCCGAGCTGGGCGCCGCCCTCGAAGAGGCGAAGAAGCTCGCGGCCCGGTACCGGGTGCCGGTCGTCGTCGAGGCGATCCTGGAGCGCGTCACCAACATCGCGATGTCCACGACCAACGACATCGGCGACGTGGTGGAGTTCGAGGAGATCGCGACGGAGCCGGGCCACGCGCCCACGTCGATCAGGTCCTTGCGGGTCTGAGAGGTCGTACGCGGCTGGGGGGCGGCTCATCCGGGGGGTGGGCCGCCCCCTTCGGCACAGCGTGAGTACGAGAGCGGGCGGCGGACGTGAGCGCGACGAGGGGAGGCCCTGCGGCGGCGCGACCCCGCTGGACGCGAGCCGCTTTGTCGTGCCGCCGCAGGGCCTCCCCCTGCCACCCCGGGTCTCCCCCGATCCCCGGGCCCCCCGTTTCCCCCGTGGTCCCCCGTGCGTTTCCCCCGTGCCTCCGCGTTCCCCCGTGGAGGCTTCCCCCGTGGAGGCCCGCCGCCCCCGTGCCGGCGGGCCTCCTGTGACGAGAATGTGCCCTGCCTCACTGGTAGTTGAAGCCCCCACGCACGGGTTCAGAGGTTGATTTGAGGATTCCGTAGACGGCCTACGCACGCTTGCGTAGGCAGGAGGACGACGGCGTCGTCCGTGATCGGGTCGTCGGACCGAACCGCTGTCGGCGCGGGCGCGGTCCGTCGACCACCTGCCGGGAGCCGCCGAGGACCGGCACCGCGCAGGCGGCGCCGGTCCTCGGCGGCTCCCACCGGGCCGGTGCGCCGGTGCTCGCCGTGCCGGGCCCGGACCGCGGCGGATGCGTCGGCGCCGGTTTCGCGTCCCTCACGTCGAGACGCGGGCCGGAGCCTTCACCACCGCACTGGCGTGCACGCCGCCGCGGTCCGTGCCCTGCCCGCGCGCGTCCGACACCCACCCCTCATCCGGGTCGGTCGGAAACGGTCGCGGGCGGTGCGTCCGGTGGCTGATGGGTGACCATCAGGGACCGGACGCCGTTCGGGAATGTTGGAAGTCGATCGCCGGATCGTGCGGTTCCCGCAGCCCGGCGCGCCCCCGTGACCTCGGCCGGGCCCTCACCCACCGTCAGGCGGCGTACGCGCCTCATGACGCGCCGCCGACGCCGCTCAGGAAGTCGGCGTAGGACGGACGGTGGTTCCGGCCCGCGGCGGCGCCTGGGCGCGACAGGACAGATGTCGGCGCCGCCGCGGACCGGAAGTTCGGGGAGGTGCCGGCCTCAGACCCGGGCGCCGGAGAGGCGCTCCACGGCCCGCAGCAGGGCCGAGTGGTCGAGGCCGCCGTCGCCCTGGGCGCGCAGTGAGGCGACCAGCTGGGCCACCACGGCGCCGACGGGCAGCGCGGCGCCCACGGCGCGGGCGGCGTCGGTGACGATGCCCAGGTCCTTGTGGTGCAGGTCGACGCGGAAACCCGGCCGGAAGTCGCGGTTCAGGAAGTTGTCCTTCTTGCGGGTCAGCACGGTCGAGCCCGCGAGCCCGCCGTTCAGGACGTCGAGCGCCGCCGCCAGGTCCACGCCCGACCTCTCCAGGAAGACCACGGCCTCGGCGCACGCCTGGATGTTCACGGCGACGATCAGCTGGTTCGCGGCCTTCACGGTCTGCCCGGCGCCGTGCGGACCACACAACACGACGGTCCTGCCGAGCGCCTCGAAGACCGGCTCGGCCTCGGTGAAGTCGGCCCGCTCGCCGCCGACCATGATGGACAGCACGGCCTCGACCGCGCCCGCCTCGCCGCCGGACACCGGGGCGTCGAGCACCCGGATCCCCTTCTCCCGCGCGGCCTTCGCCAGGTCGACGGAGGTCTGCGGGGTGATGGACGACATGTCGATCAGCAGCGTGCCGGGCCTGGCGTTCTCCAGGACGCCGCCGGGGCCGTACGCGATGGCCTCGACCTGAGGAGAGGCGGGCACCATCGTGACGACCACGTCGGCGTCGCGCACGGCCTCGGCGACGGAGGCCGCCGCGGTCCCGCCGGCGGCGGTCAGCCGGTCGAGCTTGTCCTGCTCCAGGGTGTGGCCCGTGACGTCGTAACCCGCCTTGATCAGGTTCTCCGACATGGGGGAACCCATGATGCCGAGACCTATCCACGCGACCTTGGGGAGATTGCTCATGGTGAGGGTGCCTCTCTGACTGCTCTGCTGCGTCTTCGGGGAGGGCCACGCCCGCGGGACGGGCCTGCGACGGCGGGGCCTCAGCGGGCCGCTCGGGGGAGCCATGCGAGGGTCTCGGCGCTCGGGCGGTCGCCCGGCTTGTACTCCAGGCCCACCAGGCCCTCGTAACCGGCCTCGGCCAGCTGGTCGAGGAGGTCCTCCAGCGGGACGGTGCCGGTGCCCGGGGCGCCGCGACCGGGGTTGTCGGCGATCTGCACATGGCCGGTCCTCGCGGCGTACTCGGCGATCACCCGCGGCAGGTCCTCGCCGTTCATGGACAGGTGGTAGAGGTCCATCAGGAAGCGCGCGTTGCCGAGGCCCGACGCCTCGTCGACCCGGTCGACGACAGCGACGGCGGACGGGGCCGACACCAGCGGATACCGCGGCGACTCCACCCGGTTCAGGGCCTCGATCAGCAGGATCGCGCCGATCCGGTCGGCCGCGCGGGCCGCCGCCACCAGGTTGCGCAGGGCCAGCGCGTCCTGCTCCGCCGGATCCACCCCGTCGACGCGGTTGCCGTACAGGGCGTTGAGCGCCGTGCAGCCGACCGACTCGGCGAAGGCCGCGGCCACCTCGATGTTGGCGCGGAACCTCTCCGACTCCTCGCCCGGGACCGACAGCGCGCCCCGGTCCGGACCCGGTAGGACACCGGAGTAGAAGTTCAGCCCGGTGAGTTGCACACCCGCGCCCTGCAACGCGCTTCGCAAGGAGTCCAGTTCGTACCGCGCGGGGGTGGGGGAGTCGACCCACGGCCACCACAGCTCGACCGCGGTGAAGCCGGCCGCGGCGGCCGCCGCGGGGCGCTCCAGGAGCGGGAGTTCCGTGAAGAGGATCGACAGGTTGACGGTGTAGCGCTGCTCCGCGAATCCCATGGGGCTTCCGGCGCTCCCTTCCGTACCGATTTCCATTTTCCATATTGTGGAACTTTGTTTCTGCCTAATGGAAGAGTGCCGTCGGTCTTCGAGGCTTGTCAAGGGGGCTCGGTGGAAAACGGCGCCGCGCGTTAGGTTGTGCCCGTGCGATTGAGAGTGGAGTTCACGACCGAGCCCTTCGACCTGGACGAGGCCCCGGCGCACGCGCTCGTGGCCCGTGAGGTCGTCGAGGCGGCCGCACTGGACGCGGTCGACGTCGGCCCGTTCGGCAACACGGCGGAGGGGGGTGCCGACGCGGTGCTCACCGCCGTGGACGCCCTGCTGCGCCGGACCCTGGAGTCGGGCGCCACCCGGATCTCGCTCCAGATCAACGTGCTCGGGGAGAACGGCGAGTGACCCGCGCCGGTGACGAACCCTTCGTCGCGGCCGTCAAGCCGCTCGTCGACGCCATGGGCGGGCTGATGCTGCCGCCGGACGAGGCCGGCCCCGACGACGTGGTCCTCTCCTGGGAGGGCGCCGACGTCGTCGCCGTACGCCTGCCGCAGCTCGCCGAGTCCCTGGACCACATCCTCGCCGCGATGGAGCGACAGAAGGGCCGGCCGCTGGCGGACCTCGACCGCAGGGCCAAGCAGGAGGTCGTACGGACACTGGAGGCGCGCGGCGCCTTCTCCGTGCGCCACGGCGTGGAGACCGTCGCGAGCGCGCTCGGCGTCAGCCGCTTCACCGTCTACAACTACCTCAACCGTGAGAAGGGGGTCTGAGGACTTCCGGGTCCTGAGGGCTTCCCGGCGGCTCCGGCGCCTCGTGAATGCCTCTGAGGGGCCGCCCGTAACCGCGATTTTTCAACAAACTGTTGACGCAATGTCGTCGCGAGGCGTTAGCTTGCCGTAGCCAGTCCAGCACCACGGCTAACGGAGGCTCCCGTGATCTCGCGTTCTTCGGCACCGGGCCTCGCCCGTTTCAACACCCTGGAGGAGCCCGCGGCCACCGCGGCGCTCCACGAGGCGTGCGCCTCGGCGGCCTGGGGACGCAGAGTCCTCGCCGCTCGCCCGTACACCACCGTCGAGGAACTCCTCACCGCCAGTGACGCAGCCATGGCCGAGCTGACCGAGCGGGATCTCGCGGAGGCCATGGCCGGGCACCCGCCGATCGGCCGCCCGAAGCCGGGCGACCCGACCTCCGCCCGTGAACAGCACGGGATGGCCGGCGCCTCCGACCGGCTCAGGGCGGAGATGCTCGAACTGAACCTGGCGTACCAGGAGAGGTTCGGCCATGTCTTCCTGATCTGCGCCACCGGCCGCACCGGAGAACAGATGCGCGACGCGCTCAGGGAGCGGATCGGCAACGTGCCGGAGCGGGAACGCGAGATCGTCCGCTCCGAACTGGGCAAGATCAACCGCATTCGCCTGGCCCGGCTCGTCGAAGTGGAAGAGGAAGCCCCGTCATGAGCACCAGCACGACCGCCTCGGTGTCCACGCACATCCTGGACACCTCCGTCGGCCGCCCCGCCGCGGGCGTCGCCGTCCACCTCGCCGCCCGTACGGGACGCGACGGCGACTGGCAGGCACTCGGCGGCTCGGCGACCGACGCCGACGGCCGCTGCAAGGACCTCCCGGCGCCGCCGGAGGGCACGACCCACGTACGGCTCCACTTCGAGGTCGAGCCGTACCTCGCACAGACCGTGAACAAGCAAGCCGATGCGCAGCAGGACGCCCCCGCGAACCGGGACAGCGGTGCCGTGTTCTTCCCCGAGGTCGTGATCACCTTCGCGGTGACACCCGGTGAGCACTACCACGTACCGCTGCTGCTCAACCCGTTCGGCTACTCCGTATACCGAGGGAGCTAGCACCCATGCCCATCCTGGGACCGAACCAGTACGGCAAAGCCGAGAACCGGGTCGTCAAGATCACTCGGGACGGCGCCACCCACCACATCAAGGACCTGAACGTGTCCGTGTCGCTCTCCGGCGACATGGCCGAGGTCCATCTCTCGGGCTCGAACGCGAACGTCCTGCCGACGGACACCACCAAGAACACGGTGTACGCGTTCGCCAAGGAGCACGGCATCGAGTCCGCCGAGCAGTTCGGCATCCACCTGGCCCGGCACTTCGTGACCTCCCAGCCGGCCATCCAGCGGGCCCGCATACGCATCGAGGAGTACGCCTGGGAGCGCATCGAGCACGGCGGCGAGGGCGCGCACTCCTTCGTCCGCGCGGGGCAGGAGACCCGGCTGGCGCAGATCACCTACGACGGCTCGTCGTGGGAGGTCCTCTCCGGCCTCAAGGACCTCACCGTCATGAATTCGACCGACTCCGAGTTCTGGGGCTACGTCAAGGACAAGTACACGACCCTGCCCGAGGCGCACGACCGCATCCTCGCCACCGAGGTCTCCGGCCGCTGGCGCTTCAACTGGACCGACGAAGCGGGGGAGATGCCCGACTGGGAGACGTCCTACGAGCAGGTGCGGCAGCACATGCTCCGGGCGTTCGCGGAGACGTACTCGCTCTCGCTCCAGCAGACCCTGTACCAGATGGGCGCGCGGATCATAGACAACCGGAGCGAGATCGACGAGGTCCGTTTCTCCCTGCCCAACAAGCACCACTTCCTGGTCGACCTCACCCCCTTCGGCCTGAAGAACGACACCCCCGACGGAGCCGTGTACTTCGCCGCCGACCGCCCCTACGGCCTGATCGAGGCCACGGTCCTGCGGGACGGGTGCGAGGCGAGGATCCCGGCGGACCTCACCAACCTGTGAGGCGACCTCCACAGTGACCTCCGCAGCGCCCCCCGCAGTGACCTCCGAAGAGACCTCCGAAGGACGGACCATGGCAGCAACGAAGCGCATCGTCATCGAGAACGCGGCGATCGCGACCGTGGACGCGCAGGGCACCGAGTACGCGTCCGGTCATGTGGTCGTGGCGGACGACGTCATCGAGTCGGTCGGCGCGGGCCGGGCCCCCGAGGGCCTGACGGACGTCGTACGCCGGATCGACGCGAGCGGCCACCTCGTGACCCCGGGCCTGGTCAACACGCACCACCACTTCTACCAGTGGATCACCCGGGGCCTGGCCACCGACCACAACCTCTTCGACTGGCTCGTCGCGCTCTACCCGACCTGGGCCCGCATCGACGAGCGCATGACGTACGCGGCGGCCCAGGGCTCGCTGGGCATGATGGCCCGCGGCGGTGTGACCACGGCCATGGACCACCACTACGTCTTCCCCAAGGGCTCCGGCGACCTGTCCGGCTCCATCATCCGGGCCGCGCGCGAGACGGGCGTCCGCTTCACCCTCGCCCGGGGCTCCATGGACCGCAGCGAGAAGGACGGCGGCCTGCCGCCGGACTTCGCCGTCGAGACCCTGGAGGGCGCGCTCGCCGCCACCGAGGAGACCGTCCGGCAGCACCACGACGCCTCCTTCGGCGCGATGACCCAGATCGCCGTCGCCCCCTGCTCCCCCTTCTCGGTCTCCACCGAACTGCTCCGTGAGGGCGCCGAGTTGGCCCGCCGCCTCGGGGTGCGGCTGCACACCCACGGCTCGGAGACGGTGGAGGAGGAGAAGTTCTGCCACGAGCTGTTCGGCATGGGTCCCACCGACTACTTCGACTCGACGGGCTGGCTCGGCGAGGACGTGTGGATGGCCCACTGCGTCCACATGAACGACTCCGACATCGACGCCTTCGCCCGTACGAAGACGGGGGTCGCCCACTGTCCCTCGTCCAACGCCCGGCTGGCCGCAGGGATCGCCCGCGTCCCGGACATGCTGGCCGCCGGCGTCCCGGTCGGTCTCGGCGTCGACGGCACGGCCTCCAACGAGTCCGGCGAACTCCACACCGAACTGCGCAACGCGCTGCTGGTCAACCGCCTCGGCACCCACCGCGAAGCGGCCCTCACCGCCCGCCAGGCACTGCGCCTCGGCACCTTCGGCGGCGCCCAGGTCCTCGGCCGGGCCCGCGAGATCGGTTCCCTGGAGCCCGGCAAGCTCGCCGACCTCGTCCTGTGGAAGCTGGACACCCTGGCCCACGCCTCGATCGCCGACCCGGTGGCCGCCCTGGTCCTCGGCGCGGCCGCCCCGGTGACGGCGTCGTTCGTGAACGGCCGGCAGATCGTGGAGGACGGCCGCCTGCTGCACGTCGACGAGGACGCGATCGCCCGCTCCACGAGGGACGAGGCCCGGCGGCTGGCGCGGATCGCCGCCGAGGCGTGACCCGCTGAACTCCGGTCGAGGGGGACGGCCCTCGGCCGGAGCCGTGGACCCGGCGAGGTCCACGGCAGCCGTCTCCGGGGCGCGCGTACACGCGTGCCCCGGAGCGGCCCACTGTGCCGTAGGGCTCAGGAGAGCGCGGTGAGCCGGTCCCGGACGCGTGTCGCGACCGCGTACGTGTCCCCGGTCGGCTCGGTCGCGAGCGGCCCCGGATTCCGCGCCCAACGGTCCTCCAGGGCGAACCAGTCGATCTTCTTCGGCGCCCGGCCCGCCGCCAGCGCGGCCCGCAGCTCCTCGAAGTACGTCGACCAGCGCAACCGGTACAGCCCGCCGACCAGCCCCGCCCACTCCCGGTTGGCGTAGTCCCGCAGCCCCGCGTCCGCGCCCTCCCGCGTCCCCCACACGGTGAGCAGCGACAGGTTGTCGTAACCCAGCTCCGTCCGCTCGGCCGCGCCCGCACCCCAGGAGCGGGCGTCCGCGACCCAACGCCCCAGCAGATGACGGGAGTCGGTGGCCACCAGCTCGTCCAGCAGGTCCATCAGGGAGAGCCAGTCACGGCTCGCCGTCGCCAGCCGCGTGGCGTCCTTGGCGTCGTACGCGGCCTTGATCTGCGGCAGCATGACCCGGCTGCGGTTGGACAGGGCCTGACGGGCCACGTCGAGCAGGTCGCGGCGGTACGCGGAGGACGCCCGCAGCTCCGGCCGTACCCGCAGCATCTCGCCGAGCGCGGGCTCGAAGTCGGCCGCGCTGTAACGGAGTTGCTTGGGCGACCAGCGGCCCGCCCGTACGGCGTTCAGCGCGGGCCGGGAGCCGAACAGGCCGTCGGCGCCCTCGCTCCAGGAGTCGGCGCGCGTGGTGCCGTACGCGGTGCGGCGCAGGATGTCCCAGGCCGCCTCCGCATGCGGGTCACGGGCCCCGTACCGAGCGTGCGCCCACTCGGCGAACCAGGTCTTGAGATCCAACTCGCCCTCTCGCCAGGCGAGTTCGGAGAAGAGGGCGAAGGCGGCCGGGTTGTTGTCCGCCGCCTCGGGCATCAGGGCGATCCCGTGCAGCCTGCTGCCGTCCTTGGTGCGCCACTTCTCGTACAGCGCGGCCCAGTCGGGGGTGTTCGCGCCCAGCGTGGTGTGCCCGCCGAAGTTCCAGATCGACCCGAACGCGTATGGGGTGTCGCCCCAGTCGGCCTCGCGGTCGGTGACCGTGGGGAAGCGGTCGGAGAGTCCGTCGACGACGAGCATGTGCTGCTTGTCGACCGCGTCGACGATCGCGCGCGGCGGGTTGTGCTGCCAGCCGAGGATCACCCACGTGGCCCCGGGCCGGGACCGCTGCAGCGCCCGCTCGACACCCTTCGCCGCGTCGGCGACGGGCACGTCACCCGGGTCGCCGCCCTCGTGCAGCAGATCCATCTTGTACAGGGACGAGGGGCCGAACATCTCGTCCTGCGCCCGGTAGAAGGCCGCGGCCACCCGCGCGAACTCGGCCCCGCGCGGATCCAGCCAGTCGGGGCGCGCGAAACCCATCCACTCGCCCTGCGGGACGGTCCGCGCCCCCGGGACCCGCTCCGCGAACCCGGCCGGGACCGTCCCGAAGTAGCCGGGGAACACCGGTGTCATCCCCAGCTCACGCGCCCGGTCGGCGATCCGGCGCCCGAGGACGGCCCGCGCGTCCAGGAGCTGCCGGGAGACGGGGGACGGGAAGGCCGACAGGTTCTGCAGCAGCCACCACGGCTGATGGGCCGGGCCCGGCACCCACGTCCGCAGCTCCTCCTCCCCGTACCCGAACTCCTGGAACACCCGGTGGTACAGCGCGTCCGCGCCCGCGTAGACGAGGACCTCGTTGTAGCCGTGCAGCGCCAGCACGTCCAGCTCGCGCTCCCAGTACGTCCAGTCCAGGTACGCGCCCGTGTAGCCGTCGTTGGTGTCGTTCAGGGCGAAGCGGTGGGTGACGTTGGCCTGCCGGGCGACCGAGCCGTCGAGGCCGGGCAGCTCGCGCGGCAGGAGGTTGGTCTGCTCTCCCGCCCAGTTGATCTCGGCGTACGCGATGTGCCGCAGATACCAGTTGAGGCCCGTGAGTTGGGTGGCCGGTGTGTCACCGGCGACCGTGACGCGCCCGGTGCTCCCCGACACGCGGAAGGTGTCGAGCTCCCTGGTGTCCGTGAACGTGATCTGCCGCCAGTGGTCCGGCAGCAGCCGCCGGGCCGCCGCCGAGGCCGTCCGCAGCGCCTTGTCGGCCCGTGGCGTGTCGTCCGAGGGGATCGCGCGGGCCGGGGTACAGGCGACCGCGGGAGTGGCGGCGAGGGCGGCGAGCAGGGCACGGCGGGCGAGCGGCATGGTGTCTCCGGGGTGCGGTGGGGGTACGCCGTCGGAGGAATACCCGCCGGAACCGCACTTGTGCGCAGACACAGGGCCACACGGGGGAGAACCCGGCATGAACGACTCCTTCCGCCGAGGCGGGCCGTCTTATCGGTGCCGTCCCAGGTCATCAGCTCGACGGTGATGTACAGGCCGGGCCCGATCCGGCGTGCCGCTGTCGTACGGCGATCATGACGGCCGGACTCCGGCGCCGCACCCGGATTTCGGGGCCGGGGGCGAAGACCCGTCGCTACGTCGATATGAGTAGATTGATACGAGTAGATTTCCTGGTTCGGGAACCTCGCTTCGCGGACGACACGTTGTCGGGAAGCAGGGATTTATCCGAATGATCGCTTCGCGTCCGGTGGGGGCCGGTACCGACGGAGAGAACCGGTAGATCCGGTTGTGACCGTTCGCGGAGCAGGGGGACAGAACGGGGACACCCATGGTGCATCGACACCATCGCGAGACCTACTACGTCGTCGACGAGGGCAGGATCCTGGAGTTCGAGAAGGGGGAGGCGGTCGCGCGCGTACCGAGCGCGACCGAGCAGCAGATGGCCTTCCGCTTCTCCCGGTTCGGCGGGAAGGGGGTCCAGCTCGACGAGGCGCTCCGCGCCAAGCTGGCCGAGGCCATGACCACGGGCACGGGCGGCGCCGACCCCGACTCGGGGGATCTCGGCGGCAAGGCGGTCCCGGCGGGCTTCACCTATCTCGGTCAGTTCGTCGACCACGACCTGACCCTGGACCGCACCCAGGTGGGGCTGGGCGAACCGGTCCCGGTCCAGGATCTGGTACAGGGCCGCAGCCCCGCCCTCGACCTCGACTCGCTCTACGGCCTGGGGCCGCACCACAGCAGCAGCGCCCGCTTCTACGAGTCCGGCGGGCGGCTGCGGACGGGCATCACACTCGGGGTGGGCTTCCCGCCCGAGTCGACGTCCAACACCGACCACGAGGGCTTCGATCTGCCGAGGGCCGGCGAGGCGGCCGGCGGCACCCGCGCGGACCGGCGCGCCGCGCTCATCCCGGACGCGCGCAACGACGAGAACCTGGCCGTCGGCCAGATCCACCTGGCCTTCATCCGCTTCCACAACCGCGTCGTCGACCTCCTCGCGGAGCGCGGAGTGCCCGAGCACCGGCTGTTCCAGGCGGCCCGGGACCTCGTCGTGAAGCACTACCAGTGGGTGCTGCGCACCGACTTCCTGCCGCGCATCGTCGATCCGGACATCGTCGAACGCGTCTTCACCCGAGGACGCCGGCACTTCGAACGCCCCGGCTACACCCGGCCGGGCGACCTGCCGACGATGCCGATCGAGTTCTCCGTCGCCGCCTACCGGCTCGGACACAGCATGGTGCGCGGGGCCTACCAGTGGAACAGCGTGTTCCGCGCGGGCGGTCCCGGCCCGATCGCCTCGCTCGGGCTGCTGTTCCGGTTCAGCGGCACGGCGGGCAACCTCACGCCGGGCCCGGACGACCTGAGCGACCTCGACGACCCGAACGCGGGGGAGAACCTGCGGCTGCCGAGCAACTGGATCGTCGACTTCCGGCGGCTGTTCGACTTCGGTGAGATCGGCCGGGACGACCTGGTCGTGCCCGTGGGCGAGTTCAACACCGCCAAGCGCCTCGACACGCTCCTCGTCGACCCGCTGTCCACCCTGCCGACCGGCACGTTCGACGGTCGTGGCCGCCCGGCCCCGCCGCCGATCCAGCGCAACCTCGCCTTCCGCAACCTCACGCGGGCCGCGATGGTCGAGCTGGCCACCGGGCCGCAGCTGGCCGCCCAGATGGGCTTCAAGCCGCTGACGGAGGACCAGATCCTGCGGGGCAACGGCGGCGCCGCGCTGGAGGGTCTCACCGACCCCGAGCGCGCCCAGCTCGTGGAGCACACACCGCTGTGGTTCTACGTCCTGCGCGAGGCCGAGGTGAACGAGGCCCGCCCCGGCAGGCTCACCGGCGTCGGCGGCACCCTCGTCGCCGAGGTCTTCCACCGTGCGATCGAGGGCAGCCGGAGGTCGATCGTGAAGCACCCGGGCTGGCGCCCGAGCCTCCCGTCCCACCGCAGGGGCAGGTTCACGATGACGGACCTGCTCCTCTTCGCCTTCGAGAACGACCCGGAGCTGCTCAACCCGCTGGGCTGAGCGCACACCTGTCCGGCACCCACCCGTCCGGCACGCATCCCGTCCGGCGCACCTTCCGTCCGCCACACGTCCCGTCCGGCGCGGGCCGGACGCCGTGACGCGACGGTCGCCGACCGGGCCGCGGGCGACGCCGCCCGAGGCCCGGTCGGCGGTGTGCGGCCTCACAGTCCGAACAGCGAGGGGTCCTTCGCCAGCGCCCGGAAGTACGCCCGCGGGTCGGCCACCAGCTTGCGGAGCTTGAGGTCCAGCAGGCCGCCCACGCCGGCGATCTCGGCCGCGACGGTGCCGTCCGTCCTGCGTACGGTCTGCTCGATGCGGAACGTCCTGCCCTCACCCCAGACGAAGACGCAGCTCACCTCGACCTCGTCGCCGGCCAGCAGTTCACGCCGGTAGCTGATGGTCGTCTCCAGCGCCACGGGCCCGACGCCCTTGGCCATCAGGTCGGCCTGGCGAATTCCGGCGGCCTGCAGCAGGGACCAGCGCGCGTGCTCGCCGTACTGCAGGTACACGCTCTGGTTCAGGTGCCCCTGCACATCGGTCTCGTACCCCCGCACGGTCACCGGAACGGAGAACGGCTCGGCCATGACTTCCCCCTACTGAAACTTGAGGCTGAAGCGAACGGAACGCGCGCACCACCTTACTGAGCGCTTGCTCAGCATCCCTCGCGCGGCCCGCCGCTAGGCCCGTCTCGGCGAGGCCAGCAGATACCGCTCCCGGGTGCGCGGATCGGTGTGCTCGCTCACCTGCCAGCCGGCCTTCTCCAGCGTGGCCGCGCAGGCCCCCAGCGTCGCCGTGTCCGGCTCCCGCACGGCGACGGCCTCCGGCTGGGGGGTGGCCCGCACGCGGTAACCCCCGCTCGCCGGGTCCGCGCCCGCCGGCCGGTGACCCGCGGCCTCAAGCGCCAGCGCGGCGGCCCGCACCAGATGCGCGCGCTCCCAGCCGCAGGGACGGTCCGTGGCACCGCCCGGATCGGTCATCCGGCGCAGCTCCAGGAGCCCCTGCCAGGCGCTGTGCACCTCACGGTCGCGGGCCGGCCCGCCGACGGCGGCCTCCTCACCCCCGACCCGCGCGGCGAAGACCCCGCTCTCGGTGGGGGCCGGTTCCTTCGGAACCGCCCGAGCGGCGTCGACGGGTGCCGTCTCCCGTACCCGGTGCCCGGCCGGTGTCAGGAAGTGGTCGTGCGGCGGGCGCGGATGACGGAAGGCCAGCCCCCGCTTCACCAGCGCGGCGAGCTGCGCCTGCGTACCCGTCAGCCGCCCGGTCACCGGCTCGGCGGCGTCGATGATCCGCCGCTGCGCGGCGGTCGGCGGTCGTGTCACGGCACCCTCCCTCACCCGAGCCCGCTGGGGTCACCCCACGCGAAGACTACGAGGGGGGTCTGACATTCCAGCCCGCGACGACCGGGCGTCCGTGCTCCGTGCCGAGGCGGCAGACCGTGCCCGTGGCCAGCTGGAACAGCGCGCCGCCGGAGGCGGGCAGGCCGAGATAGCGGGCCGTGAGGACCCGCAGGACGTGCCCGTGCGCCACGAGCACCACGCTCCCCTCGCTGTTCGCCAGCGCCGCGTGCGCCTTCGCCAGCATCCGGTCGGCGCGCGCCCCGACCTCCTCCGGGCTCTCGCCGGGATGCTCCGGCGGACCCGGCGTGACCCCGTCCGTGAACAGGAACCAGTCCGGCCGGGTGCGATGGATCTCGACGGTCGTGACGCCCTCGTACCCGCCGTAGTCCCACTCGACGAGATCCGCGTCGACGCGCGCGCCGGTGAGCCCGGCCAGCTCCGCGGTCTCCCGGGCCCGCTTCAGAGGACTCACGAAGACGGTGCCGACGCGGTGCGAGGCGAGCAGCGGGGCGAGACCGCTCGCCTGCTCGCGGCCGTGGTCCGTCAGTGAGATGTCGGTCCAGCTGGTGTGCTGCCCGGACGCCGACCACTCGGTCTCGCCGTGCCGCACCAGAAGAAGATCACCCATGCCCCCCAGGCTACGAGCCCGCCGCACCGACGCCATCCCGGCCGCCCCCCAGGGCGTGGGCCCACCGCTCCAGCTCCGTGAACTCCTCCTCCCGCAGCCCCCGGCGCGGATCGATCCGCAGCAGCAGGGCCGGTGTGCCGTGGTGCTCGGCCACATGCCGTACGTCGACGTCGGTGATCATGTCGTCGACCCAGACGAACGGCCGTCCCGCCGCCCACTCCAGGACCCGCCGGGTCTTCCAGTACAGCCCGTCGGCGTCCGTGGCGAAGAGGTTGCCGAACTCGATGACCGGCAGATCGCTCGGCAGCCCGATCACCGGCCCGATCATCTCGTTGGCCTCGTGCATCCAGGTCGTGGCCCACGCCAACTCGTAGGGCAGCGCGAGCAGTCGCTCCCCGTGCGCCGGGTTCAACCGGATCCGCAAACCCCGGCGCAGCCGGCGGGAGCCCGGTTTCTGCCGGGAGGACCAGTTCGCGGGATGCACCCGCCGGGTCACATAACCACGGGGACGCCACAGCCGGGCGCCGAAGGGATTGAGGGGACCGTCGACGTCGAGGAGGAGCAGGGGTCGGCTCGTCATGGGAAGGGTCTACCCATGACGGGCCGACGCCTCGCGTGCGTCCTCAACCGCCTTTGTGACGCGGGGCCGAAGCTCACCGATTGTTCCTCCGGCGCACCGCCGAGCGGGCGACTACTGTCGCGGGCATGGCCGACCACGATGTCCTCGCTGCCACGCGCGACGCCTACGACGCCGTCGCCTCGACCTATGCGCGGCTGTTCGGCGACTCGCTGCGGGACAGCCCCCTGGACCGCGCGATCCTGGGTGCCTTCGCCGAGGTCGCTCGGGCGAGCGGGGGCGGACGGGTCGCGGACCTGGGGTGTGGGCCCGGCCATGTCACCGCTCATCTCGCCGAGTCGGGGCTGGAGGCGTTCGGGGTCGACGCCTCGCCCGCGATGGTGGAGCTGGCCCGGCAGGCCCACCCCGGGCTGCGGTTCGAGGTGGGCTCGATGGCCGCGTTGGACATCGCGGACGGTGCGCTCGGCGGCGTACTGTCGCGTTGGTCCATCATCCACACCCCGCCGCACGAGGTCCCCGTCCTCCTCACGGAGTTCCACCGTGTGCTGGCACCCGGTGGCCACCTGCTCATCGGCTTCTCGGCGAGCGAGGGGCCGTCCCACCCCACGCAGGTCTTCGATCACACCGTCGCGCCCGCCCACCGGTGGTGGCCCGATCACCTCGCCGCGATGCTGCGCGCATCCGGGCTGGCCGAGGTCGCCCGGATGGTGCGCGAGCCGCAGCCCACCGATCGCAGGCAGTTCAAGGAGGTCCAACTGCTGGCCCGCAAGGCCGAGGAGTGACGCGTGCGACCGGGGCCGCTACTGCCGGTACCCGCTCAGGAACCGGCCGATCCGGCTGATCGCCGCGTCCAGGTCGTCCGCGTGGGGGAGGGTGAGGATGCGGAAGTGGTCGGGGGTGGGCCAGTTGAAGCCGGTGCCCTGGACGACCTGGATCTTCTCGCGCAGGAGCAGGTCGAGGACGAACTTCTCGTCGTCGTGGATCTTGTGGACCTTGGGGTCGAGCCGGGGGAAGGCGTAGAGGGCGCCCTTGGGCTTCACGCAGGAGACACCGGGGATCTCGTTGAGCTTCTGCCAGGCCACGTCGCGCTGTTCGTACAGGCGGCCACCGGGCGTGGTGAGGTCGGTGATGGACTGGCGGCCGCCGAGCGCGGCCTGGATGGCGTACTGGGCGGGCGCGTTGGCGCACAGCCGCATGGAGGCCAGCATCGTCAGGCCCTCCAGGTAGTCGCGGGCGTGCTGCCTGGGGCCGGTGACGACCAGCCAGCCGGAACGGAAGCCCGCGACGCGGTACGTCTTCGACAGGCCGCAGAAGGTGAGGACGACCAGGTCGGGGGCGAGCGCGGCGGCCGAGTGGTGCACGGCGTCGTCGTAGAGGATCTGGTCGTAGATCTCGTCGGCGAAGACCATCAGGCCGTGGCGGCGGGCGAGGTCGAGGATGCCCTCGATGATCTCCTTCGGGTACACCGCGCCGGTGGGGTTGTTGGGGTTGATGATGACGACGGCCCGGGTGCGGTCGGTGATCTTCGACGCCATGTCGTCGAGGTCCGGGTACCAGTCGGCCTGCTCGTCGCAGAGGTAGTGGACCGCCTTGCCGCCGGCGAGGGTGGTGACCGCCGTCCACAGGGGGAAGTCGGGGGCGGGAATCAGGATCTCGTCGCCGTCCTCGATCAGCGCCTGTACGGCCATGGAGACCAGCTCGGACACGCCGTTGCCGAGGAAGACGTCGTCCACGTCCACGTCGAGGCCGCGGTCCTGGTAGCGCTGGGCGACCGCGCGGCGGGCCGAGAGGATGCCGCGCGAGTCCGTGTAGCCGTGGGCCCGGGGGAGCATCCGGATCATGTCCTGGAGGATCTCCTCCGGTGCCTCGAAACCGAAGAGGGCGGGGTTGCCCGTGTTGAGGCGCAGGACGCTGTGGCCCGCCTCCTCCAGTGCGTCGGCGTGCTCGATCACGGGGCCGCGGATCTCGTAACAGACCTCGCTGAGCTTGCTCGACTGCCGGAACTCCATGCGCCCTCGCCCTCCGGTTCGTGTGTTGCTTGGTTTTACCAAGTAGGCGCTTGGAAAGTCCAACGACATGTCTAGACTGCGTTCCATGTCACCTCGCCGAAGCTACGACCAGTACTGCTCCGCCGCGCGGGCGCTCGACCTCGTCGGGGACCGCTGGACCCTGCTGATCGTGCGGGAGCTGCTGGCCGGGCCGCGTCGCTACACGGACCTGCACGCGGACCTGCCGGGGGTCAGCACGGACGTCCTCGCGTCGCGGCTGAAGGACATGGAGCGGGACGGGCTGACCACGCGCCGCCGGCTGCCGCCGCCGGGGGCGGCCTACGTCTACGAACTCACCCCGCGCGGGCGGGAGTTGCTGCCGGTGCTGCAGGCGCTCGGGGTGTGGGGCGAGTCCGCGCTCGGGGAGCGCCGGCCCACCGACGCCGTGCGGGCCCATTGGTTCGCGCTGCCGTTGCTGCGTGCGCTGGAGGGGGGCAGCGCGGGGCTGGTCGAAGTCCGGCTGGAGGAGGGGGAGTTCCACGTGCGGGTGGGCGCCGGGGAGGGGCCGGTGTACGGGGAGGGGGCCGCGCCGGGGGAGGCGGACGTGCGGCTGTCCCTCGACGCGGGCACCTGCGGTGTGCTCGGCCGGGGGGAGCTGGGGTTGCGTGAGGCCGTGCGGCGGGGGCTGGTCGAGGTGACGGGGGAGGGGGCGCTGGCGAAGGAGCTGCGGGACGCCTGAGGTTCATCGTCGACCGCGGCTCCGGTGGGGCTTCTCGCGCAGTACCCCGCGCCCCTGAAAACCCAGGCCCCGCAGGGCGTGCGGGTGGGGTGCAAGGGGCGCGGGGAACTGCGCGATCAGGCCCCGCCGGGCCCGCGGATGGGGGCGAGGGGTAGGGAAAGGCCCGCCGAACCGTGTCCTACGGTTCGGCGGGCCTGCCGCCACCGGTCAGGCGGCCGGGGGCGGTACCCGGGTCGGGCGGCCTGCGCCTCGGGTCAGGGTGTAGCCGCCGATACCCGCCAGCGCGGCCAGCGCGGCGCCCAGTGCCGTCCAGACCCAGCGGTCGCTCCACCAGCCCGAGGACCAGCCGTCGTCGGGTTCGAGGGAGGACAGGACGGCCCCCGTGGAGGAGTCGTCCTCGGCGTCCTCCTGCGCGGAGGTGACGGCGACACCGGGCACCAGCGGCCGCGCCAGCGAACCGTCGACGGCCGCGGCCCCGCCCATGTCCTTCGACTCGACCCCGACCTCGGTGCCGACGGGCAGCCCCAGATCGGCCGTGGCCACCCGGACCGTGGTGAGGCGGACGTAGTACGTGCCCGGCAGCGGATCGTCGGCCCACGGCTCCGACCAGGCGCGCACCGTGCGCAGGGTGCAGGCCAGCTCGACGGAGGCCGCCCCCGCCCCGGCGGTCCGGGTCTGCGCCCCGTACTGACAGGCCTGGCGGCGCCGCAGCCCGTCGTACACGTCGATCTGCCAGGTGGAGGCGGTCCCGGCGCCCTCGGGCAGCTTGACGGTCGCCCGTACGGTGGGCCGTTGGCCGGCGTCGGCCGGGAACGACCAGTACAGGTAGTCGCCGGTCGAGGCGCTCGCCGTCGCGGTCTGCCCCTGCTCGAACTCCGTGGCCGTACGGAAGGAGGTGCCCGCCTTCGTCGGCGCGTCACCGTCCTTCGCGGGGCTCGCGGAGGGGGTGGTGTCGGCGACGGCCGGGGACACGGCCAGGCCCAGCATCAGCAGGGCAGCGCCCAGCACACGTGTGATCCGCATCAGTTGGTCCTCCAGACCGCGAGCCGCCAGCGCGACAGCCAGCCCCACAGCACACCCGCGAGGAACCCGGCGAGCACCAGCACACCGAGCAGCCACCAGCCGCGGCCGAGGCCGAAGGAGGCCACGTCGCCGGCCCGGTCGGGCCCCTCCACGACGTCGACGGTGATTTCGAGCGGCAGACCGGGCGTGGTCTTCACACCGGCCGTCGGTGAGTAGGAGTGGGTCACCTGAAGACACACGGTCTCGGCGCCGTCCGCGCCGTCGTCCTCGTCCTCGGCCTCCGCCTTCGGGTAGCGCAGACCGGTCGAGATGACGTCCGTACGGCCGTTCCCGGCCGCCTCACCGCGCACGATCTCGCGGTTCTTGGTGGTCACCGCGCGCAGCAGCACCCCGTAGTCCGGGTTGACGTCACGGTCGGCCGCGACGCTCACCGAGGCGCGCAGTTCCTGGCCGGGCTTCACGTCCACGCGGTACCAGCGCTGCCGTGCGAACTCCTCACGGTCGGTGTACAGCCCCGACGTGAGCGTCGGCGCCTCCGCGCACGCCTCGGCGCCCTCGACGGCTTTCGGCACGACCACCGGGTCGGCGGCGCGGTCGACCAACTGGTTGACGCGGTCGGTGAGTTCGTCGCCGTGCTCGATCGAGGTGTACGTGCCGCCGGTCGCCTCGGCGATACAGCTCAGCTGGAGCCGCATCTTGGCGTTCGGGACCAGGCCGAGCGTGTCGATGGTCAGGCCGATGCCCTTCGCCGCGATCTCCCGGGCCACCTCGCACGGGTCGAGCGGGGCGCAGGTGTCCTCACCGTCGCTGATCAGCACGATGCGCTTGGTGCCCTCGCCGCCCTCCAGGTCGTCGGCCGCCTTCAGCAGCGCCGGGCCGATCGGGGTCCAGCCGGTCGGTGCGAGCGTCGCCACCGCCGTCTTCGCCTCGGTGCGGTCCAGCGGCCCCACCGGATAGAGCTGCGCGGTGTCCTTGCAGCCCGTCTTCCGGTCGTCGCCCGGGTAGTCGGCGCCCAGGGTACGGATGCCGAGCTGGACCTCCTCGGGCGTGGCGTCCAGTACCTCGTTGAACGCCTGCTTCGCCGCGGACATACGGGACTGGCCGTCGATGTCCTTGGCCCGCATCGAACCGCTGACGTCCAGCAGGAGGTTGACCTTGGGCGCGGTGGCCGAAATCTCGTCGGCGACTGCCGTAAACGGGACCGCGATCCCGGCCGTCAGGACGGCGAGCAGGAGGAACACCCCTGTCGCCGGCCTTTGTCTTGTGATCATCGGCGGATCCTATTGATCCAGAGGGTCACGCTTCAAAACGAGACCGCCTGTTGACGATCCGTTCACCGGACGGACGACGCCCGGGCACGGCCCCTTTCGGCCCCGCCGCTCACCCCAGCGGACTCGGCATCTCCGCCCAGATGTCGCCGGGCCGCTCCGGCGAAAGGCGCATCAGCGTCAACGCCTTCGTCGGTACGGGCCCCTCCAGCAATGTGCCCAGATCGGGCGTGCGCGGCAGATCCCGTACGGCGGCGAGGAGCGCCTCGCGCAGCACGGGCGTCGAACCGGCGGTCGCGCCCAGCGTGCCCGTGATCAGGGCGCCGAACAGCTTGCGGCGCAGGGTGGTCTCGTCGTCCGTGATGATGCGGCCGGTCATGGCCGGGGCGGGGATGCCGTGCCGGGCGAGGCGGGCGGGGCTGACCCGGATGTCCGCGAGGTCCCGGTAGACGAGGCGGCGGGGGGCACCCGAGGGGGACAGGACCACCAGGAGGTTCTGTCCGTGCGCCTCCAGGGCCACGCCCAGGTCGAGAAGCCGGAGGGAGACCGTGAGTGCGAGACGGGCGAAGTCCGCCAGCCAGGACGGCGACCGGGGCAGCCCGGTCGCCGCGAGCGCGGCCACCGGCAGGACCCGTTCGCCGGTCGCCGTGTCCGCGTACGTCTCCGGCGACTCCCGCAGCACCGCCGCGAGATCGGGCGAACCGGCGGTGACCGCGCCGAGGGTGCGTGTGACGTGCAGCAGTCCCCCGGTGCGGGCGGCGACCTCCGCCATGAAGTCCGACACGATCGCGGACGTCTCGATCGAGTAGACCGAGATGTCCCGGACGGACGAGGTCAGCCGGGCGCTCAGTGCCGTCTTGACGTGCGGGCCGCCGTCCGCGAGGGCGAGGGTGCGCAGGGACATCAGCGGATGCGCCTCGATCACCTCCCCCGGCATCCCCGGCGGGCACTTGAGCACATGGGCCGCCTGCCACGGATGCACCGGAACCAGCACCCGCCCGCCGTCCCGGAACTCGGCCGGCCACTCCCCGACGACCAGCGCGTCCTCCACCGGGGTCAGCCCCAGCCGTACGACCTGCCGGTGCTCGGGCCCGTAGGCGAGCTGGTCGCCGGCCGAGAAACCGGGCCGGGAACGGCAGTTGGGGTGGAAGGGGTGACCGTCGACGATCCGCTGCTCCCACTCCCAACTGGTGACCGGGTCGGCGACGGACTCCGCCCGATCGGCGCGGGAGAGCGCCAACGAGGCCACGCTGTGGTCGAGTTCGACCGAGAAGGCCGCGCTGTGCGGCACCGCCAGGGCGGTCATGAGCCGCGCGGGACGGGCGTAGGACCGCTCGTCGAGCCACACCTCCTCGGTGTGCGCGTCGGTGCCGTACGGGTCCACGGCCGGGCCGTGCATCCGGCGGCCGTCGGCGAGGTGGAGCGTGACCCCGTCGCCGCCGGTGTCCCGGCGGACCACCCACGGCAGCGGCTCATGGACGAGGCCGCGCCACAGCCGGGACAGCACCGCCGCCCGGGCGCCGGGCAGGGCGGCGGTGTACGGCAGCGTCAGATCGGGGCGCTGGGCGCCCAACTCGGCGCCCAGCGCCGCCTCGGCGTCGGACAACGGGTGACGGTCCACGGACGGGCTCCTCGGTGAGGGACGGGCACGGCACCCGCATCGGTATCGACATCGGCGTACGACCACTGCCCGCCCGCCTCCGCCGCGACGCCCGACGGCAGCGCGGCGCGGCCCACATGGCCGCTTCGCGACGCCGACGCGCACGACCCGCCCCCGCGGGGGACGGCCCGTGGCCGTTTCCCGCCGGAACCGCACCCGACAGCCTCACGACGCGGAGCGACGGGCAGACATACTGATCACGAGTGCACCGTAAGGAACGAATGGACCCCGTGGACACCGACCCGCCTCGTGACACCACCGGCCTGCCCGGTGCCACCCCCGATCCGCCCCGCGACGCCACGGCTCTCGCCGCCGACGCGTACGCCGCCGCTCCGCTGCTCAACTGCCTTCTGCGGGAGGCGGCGGAGCCCGTCGAGGCGGCGGGTGGGGCCGTGGTGCATCGCCTCCGGGCCGGGGGGCGGCTTGTGCGGGTACGGGGCACCCGGCGTCCCGCCCACCCCGAGGTGCGTGCGGCGGGGGCGTGGCAGGCGCTCGGCCACGCCGAACTCGTCGAACTCGCCGCCGAGGAACTCCGCGCTCTCACCGGACTGTCCAACCCCGACCTGCCCGCCGAGATGCTCGACAGCCGCGAGGCCGTGGCCGCCCTCCTCGCCGCGCGCGCCCGCACGCCGGCGCCCGAGGACCCGTACCGGCGCTCCGAGCAGTCCCTGATCACCGGCCACCCGTTCCATCCCGCGCCCAAGGCCCGCGGCGGCGGCCCGGTCGCCGGCTGGCTGCCGTACGCGCCCGAGGCGTACGCCGCCTTCCCGCTGGTCCTTCTCGGGGTCCGTGCGGACGCGGTGGTCGAGGAGGGCGACACCGGTGCCCTCGACGCGCTCGGCGCGGCCCCGCCCGGCTACCGGCTCCTGCCCGCCCATCCCTGGCAACTCGATCTCGTGGGAGCGGAGTTGGCCGAGGCGTTCGCCGACGGCCGCCTCGTACGCCTCGGCCGGACCGACGCCGAGGTGTGGCCGACGGCGGCGATCCGCACGGTGTACGTGCCCGAGGTCCCGCCCGGGGCCGGTCCAGCCGCTTCCGACCTCTTCCTCAAGTTCAGCCTGGACGTGCGGATCACCAACGACATCCGCCGCCTGTGGCGCCACGACCTGCTCAGGCTGCGCCGGACGGACCGGGCGGTCGTCGGCGCCTTCGCCGGGTCGCCCGGTGCGTGGCTCGGCGACCGCGGGTACCGCACCGCCGAATTCGCCTTCGAGGAGCTGGCGGTCCTGGTCCGGGACGGCCTCGGCGGCCAGGTGCCCCCCGGCACGACCCCCCTCCTCGCCGCCGCCCTCACCGAGGACGGCGACGCCTTCCCGGACAACCCGCTGGCCCGCGCCGCCGACCCCGGCGCCTGGTGGGAGGCGTACCTGCGCGCGGTCGTCCCGCCGGCCCTGGCCGCCTTCCACGGCCACGGGGTCGTCCTGGAGGCCCACCTGCAGAACACCCTCGTCGTCTGCGGCCCCTCGGGGACGCCCGTGCGGGCCCTCTACCGCGACGCCGAGGGCGTGAAGCTCCTCCCGGAGGTGACGCGCGAGGCGGGCTGGGAACGGCTGGTCTACTGCCTGTTCGTCAACAACATCCTGGAGATCGCCGCGGCCCTGGCCGAACACCACCCCGGGTGCGACCCCTGGCCCGCCGTACGGAAGGAGTTGGCGTGCCACGGCGAGGTACCGGAGGTCGCCGGCCTCCTCGACTCGCCCACGCTGCCGGGCAAGACGAACCTGCTGCTGAGGTGGACGGGGGCCGACGGCGCGGACGCGCGTTACCTGCCGCTGCCCAACCCGTTCGGGCGGACGTCCGGCCGAGGCGGGCGACCGTCCGTCTGAACGTCCGGACGCCCGCTGATCTACAGTGGCCGGTGTGCTGCGCGAAGTGACCGCTGTTCGATACGTGACCCCGCTGCGGGCGGGCGGCTCGGTTCCCGGAGTCGTCGAGGCCGACGACCTGGGGACGTACGTCGTGAAGTTCACCGGCTCCGCGCAGGGGCGCAAGGCGCTGGTCGCCGAGGTGATCGTCGGCGAGCTGGCGAGGGCGCTCGGCCTGCGCTTCCCCGAGCTGGTCCTCGCGCACTTCGACCCGGCGATCGCCGAGAGCGAGCCCCACCAGGAGGTGCGGGAACTGCACGGCGCGAGCGCCGGCCTCAACCTCGGCATGGACTATCTGCCGGGCGCGCAGGACTTCACCCCGGAGGTCGCGAAGGAGTTCCGGGTGGACTCCCTCGAAGCCGGCCGGATCGTCTGGCTCGACGCGCTCACCGTCAACGTCGACCGCACCGTGCACAGCTCGAACCTCATGGTCTGGCCCACGCTCGGCGTCGCGCCCGCGCGGCTCTGGCTGATCGACCACGGCGCGGCCCTCGTCTTCCACCACCGCTGGGACGCCTCCGACCCCGCCAAGGCGTACGACTTCCGCCACCACGCGCTCGGCCACTACGCCCCCGACGTGCGCGCGGCGGACGCCGAACTCGCGCCGAAGGTGACGGAGGAACTGCTGCGGCGGATCGTCGCCGAGGTCCCGGACGCCTGGCTGCCCACCGAGGACGGCTTCGCCTCGCCCGACGAGGTCCGCGACGCCTACGTCCGCTACCTCCACGCACGCGCGGGTGCCTCGGCCGCCTGGCTCCCCACCGACTTCCCCACCCGGGAGGAACTCGCCGCCGAGCAGGCCCTGCGCGCGGCGAAGACCCGGCGAGACCGCCCGAACTGGCTGAAACAGGTCCCCGACCTGCACGGCGAGCCGGCGGCCGAACAGGACTGGTCGGTGCATCTCGGATGAGCCCCGTCGTACAGATCGAGTACTGCACCCGGTGCCGCTGGCTGCCGCGCGCGGCCTGGCTCGCGCAGGAACTGCTCACCACCTTCGAGACGGAGCTGACCGAGCTGTCGCTCAAGCCCGGCACCGGTGGCGTCTTCGTCGTCCGGGTCGACGACGAGGTGGTGTGGGACCGCCGCGACCAGGGCTTCCCGGAGCCGACGGCCGTCAAGCAGGCCGTACGCGACCGAGTGGCCCCGGGAAGGTCCCTGGGCCACTCGGACGGGCCGGCGGGGGAGTAGGGCGGTCAGCCCTTGAGCTGCTCGTACGCCGGGAGGGTCAGGAAGTCGGCGTAGTCCTCGTCGAGGGCGACCTGGAGGAGCAGGTCGTGGGCCTGCTGCCAGTGGCCGGCCGTGAAGGCCTCCTCGCCGATCTCGGCGCGGACGGCGGCCAGTTCGCCGGCCGCGACCTCGCGGGCCAGCTCCGGCGTCACCTTCACCGTGCTCCCGTCGTGCTCGAACTCGACGCCCGCGTTGATCCACTGCCAGATCTGGGAGCGGGAGATCTCGGCGGTGGCCGCGTCCTCCATGAGGTTGAAGATGGCGACCGCGCCGAGACCGCGCAGCCAGGCCTCGATGTACCGGATGCCGACCTGCACGGCGTTGACGAATCCGGCGTACGTCGGCCGGGCGTCCAGGGAGTCGACGGCGATCAGGTCGGCGGCCTTGACGTCGACGTCCTCGCGGAGGCGGTCCTTCTGGTTCGGCCGGTCGCCGAGGACCGCGTCGAAGGAGGCCATGGCGATCGGCACCAGGTCGGGGTGGGCGACCCAGGAACCGTCGAAGCCGTCGTTCGCCTCGCGGTCCTTGTCGGCCTTGACCTTCTCGAACGCGACCTTGTTGACCTCCTCGTCGCGCCGCGAGGGAATGAAAGCGGCCATGCCGCCGATCGCGTGCGCGCCGCGCTTGTGACAGGTGCGGACGAGGAGTTCGGTGTACGCCCGCATGAACGGGGCCGTCATCGTGACCGCGTTGCGGTCCGGGAGGACGAACTTGGCCCCGCCGTCACGGAAGTTCTTCACGATGGAGAAGAGGTAGTCCCAGCGGCCCGCGTTCAGCCCCGAGGCGTGGTCGCGGAGTTCGTAGAGGATCTCCTCCATCTCGTACGCGGCCGTGATCGTCTCGATCAGGACGGTCGCGCGGACGGTGCCCCGCGGGATGCCGAGGTGGTCCTGTGCGAAGACGAAGACCTCGTTCCAGAGGCGGGCCTCCAGGTGCGACTCCGTCTTCGGCAGGTAGAAGTACGGGCCCTTGCCGAGGTCCAGCAGCCGCTGGGCGTTGTGGAAGAAGTACAGGCCGAAGTCGACGAGCGCGCCGGGGACGGGGGTGCCGTCGGCGTCGACGAGGTGCCGCTCGTCGAGGTGCCAGCCGCGCGGGCGCATGACGACCGTCGCCAGTTCCTCGTTCGGGCGCAGGGCGTACGACTTGCCGGTGCGCTCGTCGGTGAAGTCGATGCTCCGGGTGTACGCGTCGGCCATGTTCACCTGGCCGAGGACCACGTTCTCCCAGGTGGGCGCGGAGGCGTCCTCGAAGTCCGCGAGCCAGATCCGGGCCCCGGAGTTCAGGGCGTTGATCGTCATCTTGCGGTCGGTGGGGCCGGTGATCTCGACGCGGCGGTCGTCCAGCGCTGCGGGGGAGGGGGCCACCCTCCACGAGTCGTCGGCGCGGATCGCGGCGGTCTCCGGAAGGAAGTCGAGCGTGGCGGTGCGGGCGATCTCGGCGCGCCGCTCCGCGCGGCGGGCCAGCAGCTCGTCACGCCGGGGCGTGAACCGGCGGTGCAGTTCGGCCACGAACGCGAGGGCGGCCTCGGTGAGGACCTCGTCCTGGCGGGGCAGGGGCTCGGCGTCGACGATGGCCAGCGGGGACGGCGCTGGTGCGGACATGAGCGGTCACTTCCTTCAGCGGGCGCGGCACCGGGTGTCGGTCGACCCGGGTGGGGCGGTGAACGCCCGCGGATGAGTCGGGCGCTTCTGAACAGTGGATACTAGTTTCCTCATGGTGGAAGTTCAATCTTTTGTTGATGTCGAGATTCTTCGGGTCGAGGCAGGCGGCGCCGGGTGCCACGCCCCTCACTCCAGGTGGCCGAGGTCGGCCTCGGTGTCGATGTCGTACGGCCGCGCCACGTCCCCGCACTCGACGAGCGCGAGCGCGTCGCCGTGGGCCCGGAGATAGGCGCGCGCCCCGCGGTCGCCGGTGGCCGTCGCGGCGATCCCCGCCCAGTGGCCGGCGCCGAAGAGGACCGGGTGACCCCGCTCGCCCTCGTACGCGGCCGCCGCGAGCGACTCTCGCGACCCGTACGCGGCGAGGACGCGGGCCACCGCCTCCGGGCCGATGCCCGGCTGGTCGACGAGCGAGACCAGGACGGCGTCGGCGCCCGTCCCGGTCAGGGACTCCAGTCCGGCCCGCAGCGACGAGCCCATGCCCTCGGCCCACTCCGGGTTGTCGACCAGGACGCAGCCGGGCAGTTCGGCACGGGCGCGTACGGTCGCCGCGTCGGCGCCCAGGACCACGTGGATCCGGGTGCAGCCGCCCGCCCTCAGTACCCCGACCGCGTGTTCGACCAGGGGGCGGCCCCGATGGGTCAGCAGGGCCTTGGGGCGGCCGCCGAGGCGCCGCCCGCCGCCGGCGGCCAGCAGCAGTCCGGCGACCGGGCTCCCGGGGTGTCTCCGGGCCTCGTGGTGCGTCATGTCTCCTGCATACCCGACCGGACGCAGCTGTCCCGCGCGGCCGGACGGAGTGGGGAGGGGCTTTGCGATGCCCCGGGACTGAATTTCGGTCCCCGTGGTGGCGTTCGCCACACCGTTGGCGTTAACTGTCCCGCGCCACCCCCGGCGCCCGACCGACGCCACGGGTGGCCGGCCGTGCTCCGGCGCGCGGCCAGGCTCGCGCACGAGGGAGTGGGCGAGAGGGGGGAGAGCTGTGTTGCGGAGCTTGGGGCAGAGGCCAGTGACCGGCAGTGACGAGGATCCGAAGGTGGCGGGGCTGCGGTCGGCCGTGTCCCGGCTGCGTCGTGAACTGGCCGCGCATCCGGCCGAGTTCCCCGACCGGGGCATCGCGGAGGACGAGCTGGCGGCGCTCGCGGCGATGGCGGTCACCGGGATGCCCGAGGTGCCGCGACTGCGTCGGTCCCTGCTGCTGATCGCGGGGTCGATCGGGTCGGTGAGCGCGTTGTCGCGGGGGCTGGCCGATGTGCGTACGGCGGTGGAACTGTTCGGGGAGCCGCCTCGGCGCTGACCGGGCCGGGCCGGGCCTACGTCGCCCGGCCCCGCTGAACTCTCAGCCGAACACCCGCCCCTACTGCCTCAGTTGCCCGTCCCCGAACTCGCCAGCGCCTCCGACAGCTCCACGGCCACCTGGCGCAGCACCGGCACGATGCGTTCCGTCGCCGCCTCGGTGACGCGGCCCGCCGGGCCGGAGATGGAAATGGCGGCGGCGGTGGGGGAGTCGGGGACGGAGACGGCCAGGCAGCGGACGCCGATCTCCTGTTCGTTGTCGTCGACCGCGTAGCCGAGGGCGCGGACGTCCTCCAGGGCGGCGAGGAAGCCGTCGGGGGTGGTGATCGTCTTGTCCGTGGCGGCCGGCATGCCCGTACGGGCCAGCAGGGCGCGGACCTCGTCGGCCGGGACGTCGGCGAGGAGGGCCTTGCCGACGCCGGTGGAGTGGGGCAGCACCCGCCGGCCCACCTCGGTGAACATCCGCATGGAGTGCTTGGACGGCACCTGGGCGACATACACGATCTCGTCGCCGTCCAGGAGTGCCATGTTCGCCGTCTCGCCGGTCTCCTCCACCAGGCGCGCGAGGTAGGGGCGCGCCCAGGTGCCGAGCAGCCGGGACGCGGACTCGCCGAGACGGATCAGACGCGGGCCGAGGGCGTACCGCCGGTTGGACTGCTGGCGCACGTAGCCGCAGACGACCAGCGTCCGCATCAGCCGGTGGATGGTCGGCAGCGGCAGCCCGCTGCTCGCGGACAGCTCGCTGAGGCCCACCTCGCCGCCGGCGTCCGCCATCCGCTCCAGCAGATCGAAGGCGCGCTCCAGGGACTGGACGCCACCGGAGGACGACTTGGTGGACTCGGTGGCGCTGGCGCTGGAGGTCGGCACGGGCACGGTCCTTTCGGATGGCAGGGAGGTCGCAGCCTACCGGGCAGTTCGTTGACTGCTCGCTTGTGCGTCACTACGTTCTGCTCAGTGGAATTCTAATTCCGTCTTGTGAAAACATCCAGAGTGGATGCGGTCGAGGCAGAGTGGAGGGGTGCGCCCTTGACGGGGCGGAGGCGGGGGTGAAAACTCCTTCAACAGAACGTTGAATTCCGTTACGCGGAAGTAAATACCGTGACGCGGAAGTGAACAGCGGTACGGCGAGAGGGGTCCCGGTGTCCGAGGCTGAACTGGTGGTGCGCTCGACGCGTGTCCTGACCCCCGACGGATCGCGCCCCGCCGCGGTCGCCGTCGCGGACGGCAGGATCACGGCCGTACTCCCGTACGACGCCGAGGTACCGTCCGGTGCCCGCCTGGAGGATCTCGGCGACCACGTCCTGCTGCCCGGCCTCGTCGACACCCACGTCCATGTCAACGACCCCGGCCGCACCCACTGGGAGGGCTTCTGGACCGCCACGCGCGCCGCGGCGGCCGGTGGCATCACCACCCTCGTCGACATGCCGCTCAACTCCCTCCCGCCGACCACGACACCCGACCACCTCCGCACCAAGCGCGAGGTGGCCGCCGACAAGGCGCACATCGACGTCGGCTTCTGGGGCGGCGCCCTGCCCGACAACGTCAAGGACCTGCGGCCGCTGCACGACGCCGGGGTCTTCGGCTTCAAGGCGTTCCTCTCCCCCTCGGGCGTGGACGAGTTCCCGCACCTCGACAGGGGCGGACTCGCCCGCTCCCTGGCCGAGATCGCCGGCTTCGGGGGCCTGCTCATCGTCCACGCCGAGGACCCCCACCACCTCGACGCAGCACCCCAGCGGGGCGGCCCGCGCTACGCCGACTTCCTCGCCTCCCGCCCCCGTGACGCCGAGGACACCGCCATCGCGACCCTCATCGCCGAAGCCCGCCGCCTCGACGCGCGCGTCCACGTCCTGCACCTCTCCTCCGGCGACGCGCTCCCGCTGATCGCCGAGGCCAAGCGCGACGGCGTACGCATCACCGTCGAGACCTGCCCCCACTACCTCACCCTCACCGCTGAGGAAGTCCCGGACGGGGCCAGCGAGTTCAAGTGCTGCCCGCCCATCCGGGAATCGGCCAACCAGGACCTCCTCTGGCAGGCCCTCGCGGACGGCACGATCGACTGCGTGGTCACCGACCACTCCCCGTCGACGGCCGACCTGAAGACCGACGACTTCGCCACCGCCTGGGGCGGCATCTCCGGCCTGCAACTGAGCTTCGCGGCGGTCTGGACGGCGGCCCGGGGGCGCGGCCACGGCCTGGAGGACGTGGTCCGCTGGATGTCGTCGCGCACGGCCGAACTGGTGGGCCTCGACGACCGCAAGGGCGCCATCGAGGCGGGTCGCGACGCCGACTTCGCCGTCTTCGCCCCCGACGAGACCTTCACCGTCGACCCGGCCGCGCTCCACCACCGCAACCGCGTCACCGCGTACGCCGGCAAGACCCTGTACGGCGTCGTCAAGTCCACCTGGCTGCGCGGCGAACGCATCGTCGCGGACGGCCGGTTCACCGCCCCGAAGGGACGACTCCTCACCCGCACCCCCTGATCCACCCACCGCACCCGCGGCGGACGACCACCGAAAGGCAGACCTGATCATCGTGACGGCGCAGCAGCACTCCCCGTCGGCGAGCTTCACCGGCGACGCGAACCCGTACGGCGGCGGCGACCCGTACGCGGACTACCGCACCGCCGACTTCCCCTTCACCCGGTACGCCGACCTCGCCGACCGCAGGCTCGGCGCCGGTGTGATCGCCGCCAACGACGAGTTCTTCGCCCACCGCGAGAACCTGCTGGTGCCCGAGCGCGCCGAGTTCGACCCCGAGCACTTCGGGCACAAGGGCAAGATCATGGACGGCTGGGAGACCCGCCGCCGCCGGGGCGCCTCGGCCGACCACCCCTGGCCGACCGCCGAGGACCACGACTGGGCCCTGATCCGCCTGGGCGCGCCCGGCGTGATCCGCGGGATCGTCGTCGACACGGCCCACTTCCGCGGCAACTACCCGCAGGCCGTCTCCGTCGAGGCCGCGTGCGTGGCCGGAGCCCCCTCCCCGGAGGACCTGCTCGCCGACGACGTGAAGTGGACGACCCTCGTCCCGCGCACCCCGGTCGGCGGCCACGCGGCCAACGGATTCCAGGTCTCCGTCGAGCAGCGCTTCACCCACCTCCGCCTGAACCAGCACCCCGACGGCGGCATCGCCCGCCTGCGGGTGTACGGCGAGGTCGTGCCGGACCCCGCCTGGCTGGCCGCGCTCGGCACCTTCGACGTGGTCGCCCTGGAGAACGGCGGCCTGGCCGAGGACGCCTCCAACCTCTTCTACTCACCCGCCACCAACACCATCCAGCCCGGCCGCGCCCGGGTGATGCACGAGTGCTGGGAGACCCGCCGCCGCCGCGACCGGGGCAACGACTGGATCCGCTACCGCCTCGCCGCCCAGTCCGAGATCCGCGCCCTGGAGATCGACACGGCCTACCTCAAGGGCAACGCGGCGGGCTGGGCCACGGTCTCGGTGCGCGACGGCGAGGACGGCGACGACGGCGACTGGACCGAGATCCTCCCCCGCACCCGCCTCCAGCCCGACACCCCGCACCGCTTCGTCCTCGACACCCCGGTCGTGGCCACCCACGCCCGCGTCGACATCTACCCCGACGGCGGCATCTCCCGCCTGCGCCTCTTCGGCTCCCTGACGCAGAAGGGCAGCACCCACCTGTCGACCCGCCACCAGGAACTGGGCGGCTGAGCAGCGCCCCCGCCACCCCGGAGCCCCTCGGCGGGGGCCTGGGGCGGCTGCGCCTCACAGAACGCCCGCCCCGCGGCACGGCCCGTCACGGCAGGCGGGGTCACCCGGACTTCCGGCTCTCCGCCGCCGCGAACAGGGCGAGGGCCAGGACGATCAGCGCGATGCTCACGTACAGCTCGTAGCCGTCCAGGGCGCTCCACCGCTGCGTCACCCCCCACCCCAGCCTGCCGGTGAGTTCGTACACGAGACCGCCCGTGCCCTGCAGCAGGGCGAGGAATCCGAAAAGCTCCAACAACTGCTTCATGTCCAGGATCCTCGTCCCGCCGCCTCCCCACCCGCATCGGCCGCGGGGCGAGGCCTGTCCGACCTCAGTACCGATCCACCGGGCCGGGCACCGACCGAAGTAGCCCGGACCGCGACTTTCGTCGCGACCACCGGCGTGAGGGAGGTGGCAGCCTCCGGTCCTGCGTAGATTTGTCGACCGTGAATGGTGACAAGCCGGTGCCGGAGCCCCCGGCCTTCCCCGGGCGGAGCTGGCTGTTGCCGTCGGCCCTGCTCGACGACGACCACGACCCCGGGCTCGACCAAAGCCCCGGCCTTGGCCCCAGCCCCGGACCCGCGCGGGAGTCCGGCCGCCCCGGACGCCGGCCCGGGCGGACCGCGCGTGACTGGGTCGTCGACTTCACCTGCTTCCTGCTGGCCGTGTTCATCGGTCTGCTGGGCGTGGAGGCGGTCAGGAACGAGCACGACCTGCCGCAGGCCTTCGCCGTCCTCGACCAGGTCATGGGCGCCCTCGCCTGCGCCGCCGTATGGCTGCGCCGCCGCTGGCCCGTCGGCCTCGCCGTGGCGATGGTCCCCGTCTGCTTCGTGTCCAACACCGCGGGCGGGGCCGGCCTCGTCGCCCTCTTCACGCTCACCGTGCACCGGCCCTTCCGCTACGTGGCCTGGATCGGCGGCGCGAGCCTCGTCCTGAACCCGCTGTTCTTCTGGCTGCGCCCCGACCCGGACGTCGCCTACCCCTGGGCGGTCCTCCTCACCGTGCTCCTCACCGCCGCCACCGTCGGCTGGGGCATGTTCGTACGCTCCAAGCGGCAGCTCATGCTCAGCTTCCGGGACCGCGCCCGGCGCGCCGAGCGGGAGGCGGCGCTGCGGGCCGAGCAGGCGCAACGGCTCGCCCGTGAGGCCATCGCCCGCGAGATGCACGACGTCCTGGCGCACCGTCTGACCCTGCTGAGCGTGCACGCGGGCGCAATGGAGTTCCGGCCCGACGCGCCCCGCGCCGAGATCGTCCGCGCGGCGGGCGTCATCCGGGAGAGCGCCCACGAGGCCCTCCAGGACCTGCGGGAGATCATCGGCGTACTGCGCGCCGGCGAACCGGACGACGCGGGCCGCCCCCAGCCCACCCTCGCCGCGCTCGACACGCTCGTCTCCGAGTGCCGGGAGGCCGGTATGAAGGTCGCCCTCGACCAGCACGTCACCGACCGCGCCGCCGTCCCCGCCTCGATCGGCCGCACCGCCTACCGCGTCGCCCAGGAGTGCCTGACCAACGCCCGCAAGCACGCCCCCGGCGCCGAGGTCACCGTCACCGTCACGGGCGCCCCGGGAGACGGACTCACCGTCGTCGTACGCAACCCGGCGCCCCCGGGGGAGGTCCCGCACGTCCCCGGCTCCGGCCAGGGCCTCATCGGCCTCACCGAACGCGCCACACTGGCCGGCGGCAGCCTGGACCACGGCCCCGAGCCGGACGGCGGGTACCACGTGCGGGCCCGGCTGCCCTGGGACTGACGACGGATTACGGCGTGCGCGACGTCATCTCGTCCACCATCATGGCCAGTTGACGCGTACCGACGCGTGCGTGCCGTGCGGCACAGCACACCTGGTGTCTCGGGAGGAAAGCGCAGTGAGTTTCGGGGGACACAACCCGTATCAGCCGCCCTGGCAGCCGAACGGAGGACCCCACCCCCCGCCCCCGGGACCGTACGTACCACCCCAGCCGGGCCCGCCGCCGTACCCCCACCCCCCTCACCCGTACGGTCCGCAGGTGCCGCCCACCCTGGTGCGGCGGCTGCGGGAGGACGAATGGCCGCCGCTGCGGGAGTTCCTGAGCGGGCTGCGGTTGCACGGCTGTCTGTGGGCGATGGCCGTGATGTGCGCCTGGCCGATGGTGGTCGGCCTGCTGGTCGGCTATCCGCTGGCCCGTTCCGCCCGCCGCCCGGCCCGGCGGATCTTTCCCTCCCGCGCCCGCCACCGCCTCGTGGACGACGACGTGGCGCGGATGCAGAAGCGGCGGGCCTGGACGGCCACCCTCATGTCCCTGCTGATCCTGGCGGTGTACGGCAAGCCCGAGGACGTGGACCAGGCGCAGCAGCAGTTCACGATGCGGCTGTTCGTCACCCCGTGGCTGCTGCTGCTCAGCGCGCCCGTGGTCGTCGCCGCCCTCTTCCACTGGTCGTCGCCGGCCACCCGCCGGGCCATGCGCGCCCCGCTGCGCACCGCCGGGAAATCGGCCCTGTGGTACGTCGGCGCCTTCACGGCGGTGCCGCTCCTCGCGGGCGCGATCTATTACGCACGCACCCACTTGGCGCCGGACATGAACGTCTGGGCGCCGTTCGCCCTCCTCGTGCCCCTGCTCTGGGTACTGCTCTTCATCGCCTTCGCCTCCGGCCCCGCCGTGCGCAGCGCCTTCAACACCGCCGATGTGCATCCGGCGCTCCCGGCGCTGCTCACCGGCGCCCTGGTGTGGGAGTTCGCCGCCCTCAGCCTGGCCGTCGGCGGGCCGCCGCCGGGCCCGCCCCTGGTGCAGCTCGCCGCCCTAATCGGCGGCCCGGCCTCGGTGACCGCCGTGGCGTGGTGGGAGGTACGCCGCCTGCGCACCCGGTACGGGGTACGCCTGCGTGCCTGAGGAGCGCCCGGCGACGTCACACCGAGCGCGGCACCACCCGTTGCCCCGCCGAGCCGTACACCCACGCCGACGCCTCGTCGATGAAGTCGCCCGGGAAGCCGAGGCGGAAGGCGGTGGTCTCCTCCAGCCGGGCCAGCACCTCCTCGGGCAGGACGAGCCGGGCCGCGCCCAGGTTGTCCATGAGCTGCTCGACACGGCGAGCGCCGAGGATGGGGTGCACGGCGGGGGAGTGGGCCATGGTCCAGGCGATGGCGATCTGCGCCGGGGTGGCCCCGAGTTCGTCCGCGGCGCTCTGCACGGCCTCCGCGACCGCGCGCTCACGCTCCCCGACCGCCTCGGCGGACAGCCGCGTCGCGGTGCCCGGCGCCACCCCGCCCGGGCGGGTGTACTTGCCGGACAGGAGGCCGTTCTGCAGCGGGCTCCAGGCCGCCACCGACATGCCGAACGCCTCCGCCATCGGCAGCAGCTCGCGCTCGATGTCCCGGTTGAGCAGGCTGTACGGCACCTGGAGCGCCGACAGTGCCGACCAACCCCGCCACTCCGCGAGGGTGTTGGCGCGTGCGACCACCCAGGCCGGGGCGTCCGAGATGCCGGTGTAGAGCACCTTCCCGGACCGTACGGCGTCGTCGAGGGCGCGCATCGTCTCCTCGACCGGCGTGTTCCGGTCCCAGATGTGCACCCAGTAGATGTCGACGTAGTCGGTGTTCAGGCGCCGCAGGCTCGTCTCCAGGGACAGCGCGAGATTCTTGCGGTGGTTGCCGGCGGCGTTGGGGTCGCTGCCGTCGCGGGAGACGGTGTACTTGGTGGAGAGCACGAACCGGTCGCGCCGCCCCTTGAGCAGTTCGCCGACGATCCGCTCGCTCTCCCCGCCCCGGTAGTTGACGGCCGTGTCGATCACATTGCCGCCGGCCTCCGCGTACACGTCGAGGATCCGCGCGCACTCCTCCCGGGGCGCCCCCACCCCACCCTGCTCCCCGAACGTCATGGCGCCCAGGAACAGCTCGGAGACGCGCAGCCCGGTCCGGCCCAGGAGTCGGTAACGCACCCAAAACCTCCGTCAGTTGAATGCCGTACCGGCCGACACTAACGGGTCGGCCGTGGCGACGCGGCGGTCCGGGCCGGGCGTCATTACGGTAGGACCCCATGACCGACACCGGGCATGCCCCGTGACCGACTCCCGTACGTGCTTCACGACCGACTCCCGAACGGTGGGCCGATGACCGCGATCCGACTGCTCCTCGTCGACGACGACCCCCTCGTGCGCGCCGGGCTCTCCTTCATGCTGGGCGGCGCCGACGACATCGAGATCGTCGGTGAGGGCGCCGACGGCGACGAGGTGGACGCCCTGGTCGACCGCACCCGCCCCGACGTCGTCCTCATGGACATCCGGATGCCGACCGTGGACGGCCTCACGGCCACCGAGCGGCTGCGCGCCCGCGCGGAGGCGCCGCAGGTCGTCGTCCTCACCACCTTCCACGCCGACGACCAGGTCCTGCGCGCCCTGCGCGCGGGCGCCGCCGGCTTCGTCCTCAAGGACACTCCGCCCGCCGACATCGTCGAGGCGGTACGACGGGTCGCGGCCGGCGACCCCGTCCTCTCGCCCGCCGTCACCCGCCGGCTCATGGCCCACGCCGCCGGCGGCGCCCCCGACACCCGCCGCGGCGCCGCCCGTTCCCGGGTCGCCGTCCTCAACGACCGCGAACGCGCGGTCGCCGTCGCCGTCGGCCGGGGTGCCTCCAACGCCGAGATCGCCGGTGAACTCTTCCTGAGCGTCGCCACCGTCAAGACCCACGTCTCCCGCATCCTCGCCAAGCTCGGCCTCAACAACCGGGTGCAGATCGCCCTGTTGACGTACGACGCGGGGCTCTTGGACGACGACGGGCACTCCTGAGCCGGGCGGGGAGTTGAAGGGGCGAGGGGGAAAGTCATGGGGCATGAGCATGTGATCGATCTGGGTGAGTACGGGCCGGGGTTCACCGAGAACCCGCACCCCGTCTACGCCGAACTGCGCGAGCGCGGCCCGGTGCACCGGGTCCGGCTGCCGAAGCACGACGCGCACCACGAGGTCTGGCTCGTCGTGGGGTACGAGGAGGCGCGGGCGGCGCTCGCCGACCCCCGGCTGTCCAAGGACGGCTCGAAGATCGGGACGACATTCCTCGACGAGGAGCTGATCGGCCCGTACCTGCTGGTCGCCGACCCGCCCCGGCACACCCGGCTGCGGGGGCTGATCACCCGCGAGTTCACCGGCCGCCGGGTCGAGCGGCTGCGGCCCAGAATCCAGGAGATCACCGACTCGCTGCTGGACGCGATGGTGCCGCGGGGCCGCGCCGATCTCGTGGAGTCGTTCGCGTACCCGCTGCCGCTCACCGTCATCTGCGAGCTGCTCGGTGTGCCCGAGATCGACCGGGCGGCCTTCCGCAAGCTGTCCACGGAGGCGGTGGCGCCGACCAGCGGTGAGAGCGAGTACGAGGCCATCCTGCAACTCGGCGTCTATCTGGGCGAGTTGATCGAGGACAAACGCTGCGCGCCGCCCGCCGACGATCTGCTGAGCGCCCTGATCCGGACGACCGACGAGGACGGCGACCGGCTGTCCCCCGCCGAACTGCGCGGCATGGCCTTCATCCTCCTCGTCGCCGGCCACGAGACCACGGTCAACCTCATCACCGGCGCCGTCCACGCCCTGCTCACCCACCCCGGGCAACTCGCCGAGGTGCGGGCCGACATGGACCTGGTCGACGCGGTCGTGGAGGAGACCCTGCGGCACGAGGGCCCAGTGGAGAACGCGACGTTCCGCTTCGCCGCCGAGCCGCTGGAGATAGGGGGCACGGCCATTCCGGCGGGCGACTCGGTGCTGATCGGCCTGGCCGCCGCCGACCGCGACGACACCCGGTATCCCGCCCCCGACCGCTTCGACCTCCACCGCGACACGCGTGGCCACCTCGCCTTCGGCCACGGCATCCACTTCTGCCTCGGCGCCCCGCTGGCCCGGCTGGAGGCGGGCGTCGCCCTCCGGACCCTCCTGCGGCGCTGCCCCGACCTGGCCCCGGACGGCCCGCCGGGCGAGTGGCTGCCGGGCATGCTGATACGGGGGGTACGGAGCCTGCCGCTGCGCTGGTGAGGGCGGGTTTGCGCCGAGCCGGGACAGCCCGGCCGGGGCGCTGAGACGGCAGGGGCGCAGCCCCACCTTCTCAAGGGCGCGGGGAACCTCGCGACAAGCCCCCACCGGACCCGCGGCCGCGAAACCCACCCAGGCCCCCCGGACGAAGCGGACCCCGCACGCCGCAGGCCAACCCCTACTCCCGACCCCCCGCGATCTCTCCGAGGTTCACGGGCCGGTGCTCCAGCCGGGACAGCTCGCACGCCTCGGCGACCCGCAGCGCCTGGAGCGCCTCACGCCCGTCGCACGGATTGGCCCGCTCCCCGCGCACCACCTCCACGAAAGCGGCGATCTCGGCCTCGTAGGCGGCGGCGAAGCGCTCCAGGAAGCCGGTCCACGGCTTGTCCGCCGGCGGTGGCCCCTTCGGCTCCGTGGACGCGACCGGCGTACGGTCGTCCAGCCCGACCACCACGGTGTCCAGCTCCCCGGCCAGCTCCAGCCGCACGTCGTACCCGGCACCGTTCACCCGTGCCGCCGTCGCCGTCACGAGCGTGCCGTCCTCCAGCGTGAGCACGGCGGCGGCGGTGTCCAGGTCGTGCGCCTCCCGGAACATCGGGTGCCCCGCGTCCGACCCGGTGGCGTACACCGTGGCGACCTCGCGCCCCGTCACCCACCGCACGATGTCGAAGTCGTGGATCAGGGTGTCCCGGTAGATCCCGCCGGACACCGACAGGTAGTGCACGGGCGGCGGCGTCCGGTCGGCCGTGAGCGCGCGTACGGTGTGCAACCGCCCGAGCCGGCCCGCGCGTACCGCCTCCCGCGCGGTGACATAGCCGGAGTCGAAGCGCCGCTGGAAGCCCATCTGCAGCACCGTCCCGGCCGCGTCGACCTCGGTCAGCGCGCTTAACGTGCTCGGCAGGTCCACGGCGACGGGTTTCTCGCAGAACACCGGGAGACCCGAGCGTGCTGCCCGACCGATCAGTTCGCCGTGGGCCGAGGTCGCGGCCGTTATGACCACGGCGTCCACACCCCAGGTGAAGATCTCGTCCACTCCCGGCGCCACCGTCTCGCCGAGGCGATCCGCGAGGTCGTGGGCCCGAGCCGGATCGACGTCCGTGATGATCAGAGAGCCGACATCACGGTGGCGGCTGAGCGTGGTCGCGTGAAACGTCCCGATGCGACCCGCGCCGATGAGTCCGATGCGCATGGGAAACAAAGTGGGGTCGTACCCGCCGCTGTGTCAATGCTTTGTCCGGACAACCGAACCACGCAACTTCCCGTCACCAGGCACCGGGGCTACGCTCGGCCCGTGCCGAAACCAGAAGAGGCTCCGACCGTGTCGCTCCAGCTCAGCGTCGACCGCAGCAGTCCGGTCCCGCTCTACTTCCAGCTGTCCCAGCAGCTGGAGGCGGCGATCGAGCACGGCGAGCTGACTCCGGGCAGTCTGCTGGGCAACGAGATCGAGCTGGCCGCCCGCCTCGGCCTCTCCCGCCCGACCGTCCGCCAGGCCATCCAGTCCCTGGTCGACAAGGGACTGCTCGTACGCCGCCGCGGCGTGGGCACCCAGGTCGTCCACAGCCAGGTCAAACGCCCCCTGGAACTGAGCAGCCTCTTCGACGACCTGGAGGCCGCCGGCCAGCGCCCGGCCACCCGCGTCCTCCTCAACACCACCGTCGCCGCCTCCGCCGAGGTCGCAGCGGCCCTGGCCGTCGCGGAGGGCGGCGAAGTCCACCGTATCGAGCGACTCCGTCTGGCCCACGGCGAACCCATGGCCTACCTCTGCAACTACCTCCCCGCCGACCTCATCGACCTCGACTCCCCCCAGCTCGAAGCCACCGGTCTCTACCGCCTCATGCGCGCCGCGGGCATCACCCTGCACAGCGCCCGCCAGACCATCGGCGCGAAGGCGGCCACCCCGGACGAGGCCGGCCGCCTGACCGAACCCGAGGGCGCCCCCCTCCTCACCATGCAGCGCACCACCTTCGACGACACGGGCCGCGCCGTCGAATACGGCACCCACATCTACCGGGCGTCCCGCTATTCGTTCGACTTCCAATTGCTGGTGAGGGCGTAAGGAATGCCTTTCCGGCCCGCAGCGCCCCTGGGAAGGCGGCGCAGCCGCCGCAAAGGGGCGCGGGGAACTGCGCGACCAGCCCCCACTCACCCGCACCCGAAAAACAACCCACGGCACCCCCCGCCCCCACGCCGCACCAAGCGGAGCGCTAAGGCAGAATCGGCCCGATGAGCACTTACCGCGACTCCACCCACCGCGGCTCCGCGCGGGCCACCGTCCTGCGGACCGTGGGAACGCGCGAGCGCCGCTCCCATCTGACGGCCCCCCGCGTCCCCACCGTCGGCATCGACATCGGCGGCACGAAGGTGATGGCGGGCGTCGTGGACGCCGACGGCAACATCCTGGAGAAGCTCCGCACGGAGACCCCGGACAAGTCCAAGAGCCCCCAGGTCGTCGAGGACACCATCACGGAACTGGTCCTGGACCTCTCCGACCGGCACGACGTGCACGCCGTCGGCATCGGCGCCGCCGGCTGGGTGGACGCGGAGCGCAACCGGGTCCTGTTCGCCCCCCACCTGTCCTGGCGCAACGAGCCGCTGCGCGACCGCCTCGCCGGCCGGCTCGCCGTCCCGGTCCTGGTCGACAACGACGCCAACGCCGCCGCCTGGGCGGAGTGGCGGTTCGGCGCCGGCCGCGACGAGGACCACCTGGTCATGATCACGCTGGGCACCGGCATCGGCGGCGCGATCCTGGAGGACGGTCAGGTCAAGCGCGGCAAGTTCGGCGTCGCGGGCGAGTTCGGCCATATGCAGGTCGTGCCCGGCGGCCACCGTTGCCCCTGCGGCAACCGCGGCTGCTGGGAGCAGTACAGCTCGGGAAACGCCCTGGTCAGAGAGGCGCGGGAACTCGCGGCAGCCGACTCGCCGGTGGCGTACGGGATCATCGAGCACGTCAAGGGGAACATCGGGGACATCACCGGCCCGATGATCACCGAGCTGGCCCGTGAGGGCGACGCGATGTGCATCGAGCTGCTCCAGGACATCGGCCAGTGGCTCGGCGTCGGCATCGCCAACCTCGCCGCCGCCCTCGACCCGTCCTGCTTCGTCATCGGCGGCGGTGTCTCGGCCGCCGACGACCTGCTGATCGGCCCCGCCCGGGACGCCTTCCGCCGCCACCTCACCGGCCGCGGCTACCGCCCCGAGGCCCGCATCGCGCGCGCCCAGCTGGGCCCCGAGGCCGGCATGGTGGGCGCCGCCGACCTCGCCAGACTCGTCGCCCGCCGCTTCCGTCGCGCCAACCGGCGCCGGGTGGAGCGCTACGAGCGTTACGCGCGGTACGTGGAGGCGGCCCGCCGCACCACCCAGGACACGGCGTGACCACCTCGGTGCCGCGCCAGGGCTCCTCCCCGGAGGAGCCGGAGCGGCCCGCGGAGGACCGCGTGCACCGCAACCGCCGCCGGGCGATCACCCTGGCGATCATCGTGCTGCTCATCGGCGTACCCGCCGGCTACCTGGTGATCTCCGCCAACCAGAGCCGCGACAGCGGCAAGGACAAGGAGGAGAAGTACTCAGCGACCGGTCTCACCGCCCACTGGCCCTCCCGGGTCCAGCAGCGCCTCTACCAGGTGCCGATCCCGCCGTACTCCAAGCACGTGGCGTACTACGAGACGAACAACTGGCGGACCAGCCGTCTCTACGTGCAGTTCTATACGAGCAACGAGGGCCTGGAGAGCTTCCTCGGCCAGGTCGGCGTCAGCACCGCCGACCTGAGGAAGGACAAGATCGCCATCAACGCCCGCGACCGGGGGATCGTCGGCTGGGACTTCACCGGCGTCGGCCCCTGGTACGGCCTCGTCAGCGACCGGAAGAACCCCGCCCCCACCCATGACATCGTCGTGAACCGGACCAACCCGGACCATCCGATGGTGTACGTGGTCTCGCGAACCGTGCCCTGACCAGGGCGAATCCCGGTCCGGGCGCGCGCGCCCGCGGTCGCCGGCGTCGATTGTCGTACCCCGCCCGTAGAGTCGGAGGCAGCTGATCGGAGCCGCACCCCAGGCGGCTCCCGCGACCGAAGGCGGGTGACCGGACACATGGGGGACAGGGCTGCTCCCGAGGCCGGCACGGCCGCCCCCGCGCGGCCGGCCGTGCCCGCCCGGCTGGCCGCGGTCTTCCTCCCGGCCCCGCTGCCCCGCCACGGCCGGTTCGCGTTCTGGGACCCGGCGGGCGGCGAGCCGCCACCGGGAGCCACCGAGGACCTCACGGTCGTACGACAGCACGGCTCCGGAGCGCGCAGAGGCACCGTGCCCGCCAGGTACGTGACGGTCGGCGAAGCCCTCCCCCTGCTCACCCGCGCCCGCCGCGACCCCGCCGCCCACCCCGCCACGGCCTGCTGGGGCGCGGCCGCGCTGCACGCGCTGCGCCTGGTCGCCCGGGGGCGGCTGCTGCCGGGACTGACCGCCGACGGGTACGACGCGTGGCGGGCGGGACCGCTAGACCCGGACGACATCGCCCACCTCAGGGCCGTCGCCGCTGCACTGCCGTACGAGGGCCACGCGGTCCCACTGCCGGGCAAGGGGCCGCTGCGGCTCCCCGAACCGGAGCCCCTGGTGCGGTCCTTCCTGGACGCGGTCGCCGACACGCTGCCGCGCGGCCCCGCGGCGCCGTACGTCTCCGGGAAACCGTTCGCCGCGCACGCCGGACAGCGGCTGCCGCAGGCCCGTGACTGGGCGGCCGAGGTCGCCGCCGGCATGGACGCGGGCGTACGCGTCTCCCTCCGGCTGGACCTGGCCGCGCACGACCTCTTCGACGACAGCGAAGGTGCCCTGCGGGCGGGCGCGGCGGTCGTCCAGGTGCACAGCCTCGCCGACCCCACCCTCGTCGTCGACGCCGCCGCGCTGTGGGCCGGGGAGGCGGACGCGGCGTTCGGGCCCCGCGCACGCGTGGACGCCGCCCTCGCCGTCCGCCGCGCCGCGCGCGTCTGGCCGCCCCTGGACCGGCTCTGCGAACAGGACGTGCCCGACGTCCTCGCCCTCTCCGAGGACGAACTGTCCGACCTGCTCGGCGTCGCCGCGACCCGGCTCGGCGCGGCCGGCGTCGCCGTGCACTGGCCCAGGGACCTGGCCCACGACCTGAGCGCCCGCGCCGAGGTCCGCCCCGCGCCCGGCTCCGCCACGGACGGCACCGGTTTCTTCGAGGGCGAGGAACTGCTGCGCTTCCGCTGGCAGTTGGCGCTCGGCGGCGATCCCCTCACCGACGCCGAGATGGACACCCTCGCCGAGGCCCACCGCCCGATCGTGCGCCTGCGCGACCAGTGGGTCCTCGTCGACCCCGCCCTCGTCCGCAAGGCCCGCAAACGCGAACTGGGCCTCCTCGACCCGGTGGACGCCCTGTCCGTGGCCCTCTCCGGCACCGCGGAGGTCGACGGGGAGACGGTGGAGGCCGTGCCGGTGGGCGCGCTGGCGGCCCTCCGCGACCGGCTGACGGCCGGCGTCGGCCCGGTCGACCCGCCCCCGGGCCTGTCCGCCACCCTCCGCGACTACCAGCTCCGGGGCCTCGCCTGGCTGGACCTCATGACCTCCCTCGGCCTCGGCGGCTGCCTCGCCGACGACATGGGCCTCGGCAAGACGATCACGGTCATCGCCCTCCATCTGCGCCGGGCCCGCCCCGAACCCACCCTGGTCATCTGCCCCGCCTCCCTGCTGGGCAACTGGCAGCGCGAGATCGCCCGCTTCGCCCCCGGCGTGCCCGTGCGCCGCTTCCACGGCCCCGACCGCACCCTGGACGACCTCGACGGCGGCTTCGTCCTCACCACCTACGGCACCATGCGCTCGACGGCCCCGCGCCTGGCCCAGCAGGACTGGGGCATGGTCGTCGCCGACGAGGCCCAGCACGTCAAGAACCCCTACTCGGCGACGGCGAAGGCCCTGCGCACGATCCCGACCCCCGCGCGCGTCGCCCTCACCGGAACCCCGGTCGAGAACAACCTCTCCGAGCTGTGGGCCCTCCTCGACTGGACGACACCGGGGCTCCTCGGTCCGCTGAAGTCCTTCCGGGCCCGCCACGCCCGCGCCGTGGAGAACGGCGAGAACCCCGGCCACGACGAGGCCGTGACCCGGCTCGCCCGGCTCGTCCGCCCCTTCCTCCTGCGCCGCAAGAAGTCCGACCCGGGCATCGTCCCCGAACTCCCGCCCAAGACGGAGACCGACCACCCCGTCCCCCTCACCCGCGAACAGGCCGCGCTGTACGAGGCCGTGGTCCGTGAGTCGCTGCTCGCCATCGAGACGGCGCAGGGCATCGCCCGCCGGGGCCTGGTCCTGAAACTGCTCGGAGCCCTCAAACAGATCTGCGACCACCCGGCGCTGTATCTGAAGGAGGAGCCGGGCAGCGCCACCGGAGACCGGTTCGCCGCCCGCTCCGGCAAACTGGCCCTGCTGGACGAGCTGCTGGACACGCTGCTCTCCGAGGACGGCTCCGCGCTGGTCTTCACCCAGTACGTCGGCATGGCCCGTCTGATCACCGCACACCTCGCCGCCCGCGCCGTCCCGGTCGAGCTGCTGCACGGCGGCACACCGGTCAAGGACCGCGAACACATGGTGGACCGCTTCCAGAGCGGGGCGACCCCGGTGCTCGTCCTGTCCCTGAAGGCGGCCGGCACCGGACTGAACCTGACCCGCGCCGGTCATGTCGTCCACTTCGACCGCTGGTGGAACCCTGCCGTGGAGGAACAGGCCACCGACCGCGCCTACCGCATCGGCCAGACCCAGCCCGTCCAGGTGCACCGCCTCATCACCGAGGGCACCGTCGAGGACCGCATCGCCGAGATGCTGGAGTCCAAGCGGGCCCTCTCCGACGCCATCCTCGGCTCGGGCGAGGCGGCCCTCACGGAGCTGACGGACCGGGAGCTGACCGACCTGGTGTCGTTGCGGAGGTCGGCGTGAGCGGGGAGGAGGAGACACCGGCGGGCGAGGAGAGGCCGGATCGTGCGGCCGGGACCCGGCCCGCCGACGCGGCCCGCCGGGCCTTGCGGGCGGCGCGGGAGCGCGACAGGTACGGCGCCGAGGCCGAGGACCCACAGGACTCGGCGGCGGGCGGTGCGCCCGCGGCCCGGACGGCTCGCGAGGCCCCCGGTCGCCCGGGTGACGCGGCACGGGACGCGTTGCGCCGGGCCGTGCGGTCCCGGGCGGCGGGCCTCGACGAGCCGGCGGCGATGCCGGAAGCGGTGAAGCCGGAAGCGGAGGAGCCGACGGAACGGCCGGTCGAGGACGGGTCGTTGACGCCGAGCGCTCCGGGCCGGCGACCGGCGGAGCGTGTTTCCGCCGATCCCGGGGACCCCCCGTTCCCCGGCGGGCCCGGCCCGGGCGCGTCGACAGGGGAGGGAAGCAGGCCCGCCGTTCGCCCCGGCGACATCGCCCGCGAGGCGTTGCGGGCCGCCCGTGAGGCCACCGGCCGGGCCAGGGCCGAGGCCGAGAGCACGCGCGCCGAGGCCACCGCCGGGGAGGACCGGACTCCTCGGCGCGCGGCGACGGGACGCGACCGGGCCTCCGCCGGCCAAGTGCGCGCCGTACGCGAACTGCCGGCCGACGCTTTCGAGTTGCCGTCCGAGGCGGCACACGAACGTGCCGGGACCTCCGAGCCGGGTCCGGACACCATGACCGGAGAGACGGCGGGCCCGGGCCCGGAGACGGGGGACCCGAAGTCGCTGTGGGATGAACCCGGTCGGGCACCTGACGAGTCACCTGAGGCTGTTGGGTCACCGTCACCCCGCCCGTCCCCACCCACAGGCGGCCGTGTCCCCCGCACCATGGCCGCCCCCTCCCGGGACGGTGAACTGAGGCGTACCTTCCGCCCGTTCCCGCCGCGCCCCTCGGCCGGGGAGGCGTTCGCGGAGAGCTGGTGGGGCAACGCGTGGGTGGCGGCGCTGGAGGAGGGCGCGTTGGACCCCGCGCGGTTGGCGCGTGGGCGGGCCTACGCCGACAAGGGGCGGGTGGACGCGGTCACCGTCACACCGGGGCTGGTGCTGGCGTACGTGCACGGTGGCAGGGCTCGGCCCTACCGGGTCCAGCTGCGCCTGCGGACACTGGGCGACGAAGAATGGGACCGCTTCCTGGACGCGGCGGCGGAGCAGCCGGCCCACATCGCCGCGCTGCTGGACAAGGAACTGCCCCAGACGCTCGCCGAACCCGGACCCGCGCCCGGGGCCGAGCCCGAGCCCGCGCCCGGAGCCGTACCCAGGGCCGAGCCCGAGCCCGCACCCGGAGCCGTACCCAGCGCCGGACGCGGCGTGCGCCTGCTGCCCGGCCCAGGTGAGCTGGAACCCCGTTGCAGCTGCCCCGACTTCGGGCACCCCTGCAAGCACGCGGCCGCGCTCTGCTACCAGACGGCGCGGCTGCTGGACGAGGACCCGTTCGTCCTGTTGCTGCTGCGGGGCCGGGGCGAGCGGGAGCTGCTGGACGCCCTGTCGCGGCGGAACGCGGCCCGCGCCGCGCGTGCCGCCCAGGAGCAGGAGCCCATCCCACAGCCGGGGGTCCGGGCCCGCGACGCCCTCGCGCCCCGCACCCTCCCCCCGCTGCCCGCCCCGCTGCCCCCGCCGCCGCACCCGGAACAGCCGCCGGTGTACCCGGCCGCGCCCGGCGGCCCGGACCCCTTCGCACTGGACCAGTTGGCCACCGACGCGGCCGCCCGCGCGCACGCGCTGCTCACCACGGGCCGCGACCCGGTCGCCGAACTGACGCTGTGGCAGGACGCGGTACGACTCGCCGCCGCCCGCCCCGGCTCCGGTCTCACCGCCACGACCCGCGCCCTGTACTCGTCCCTGGCCGCGGCCACCGGGCGCACCCCGGCCGACCTGGCCCGCGCGGTCGCCGCCTGGCGGCAGGGCGGGCTCGAAGCGCTGACCGTCCTGGAGGAACCCTGGGACCCGCCGGCCGGCCGCTTCGACCGCGCCCGCCCGCTGCTCCTCGCCGCCGACCTGCCGGCCTTCCGCCCCTGGCGCAACCACCTCACCCACCCCCGCGGCCACGTGCAACTCCGCCTCGGCCGCGACGGCCTGTGGTACGCGTACGAGTCCGAACCGGGCCACGACGACTGGTGGCCGAGAGGCACCCCGGACCTCGACCCGGTGGGCGCCCTGACCGGCCTGGGAGCGACCGACGGCTGACACGCCCCGGCCCGCACGCGATCCGGCGACCCCGAACGCGCCGCGACACGGCACACGACACGCGGGGAAATGTGTTCGACACCGTGGACCGTGGCTCGGCGCGGACCGCGCGCCCGCCCTGTGACCTGCGCTCAGGTGAAGACGATGTGAGAGTAGCCCGCCGATGTTCGGGAGTCGTCCGGGCCGATTCGGGGGCCCGGGACCGAGCACCGGCCGAGGGACGTTAGCGTGGAGCGGTGAGTGAGACGCAGACCCCCGCCCTCCAGTACCGGTTCGACGGGCCGGACGACGCCCCGGTCCTGATCCTCGGACCCTCGCTCGGCACGACCTGGCACATGTGGGACCGGCAGGTCCCCGAACTGGCCAAGCAGTGGCGGATCTTCCGCTTCGACCTGCCCGGCCACGGCGGTGCCCCCGCGTACCCCGGTGGCTCGGTCACCGAGCTGGCCGCCCGGCTGCTGGCCACCCTCGACGCCGTAGGGGTGCAGCGCTTCGGCTACGCGGGCTGCGCGCTCGGCGGCGCCATCGGGGCCGAGCTGGCGCTGCGTCACCCCGAGCGCATCGCCTCGCTCGCGCTGATCGCCGCCTCGCCCCGCTTCGGCACGGCCGACGAGTTCCGCCAGCGCGGAGTGATCGTCCGGTCGAACGGCCTCGACCCGATCGCCCGCACGTCCCCGGACCGCTGGTTCACCGGCGGGTTCGCGGCGGCGCAGCCCGCGATCACCGAGTGGGCGGTGCAGATGGTCCGCACCACGGACCCCGGCTGTTACATCGCCGCGTGCGAGGCGCTCGCCTCCTTCGACGTGCGCGCCGAACTCGGCCGCATCGGCGTCCCCACCCTCGTCCTCGTCGGCTCCGACGACCAGGTCACCGGCCCCGCCGAGGCCCGCACGCTCGTCGCGGGCATCCCGGACGCCCGGCTCGCCGTCGTCCCCGGCGCCTCGCACCTCGTCCCGGTCGAGCAGCCCGCCGCCGTCACCGACCTCCTGGTCCGGCACTTCTCCACGGCCTGGCAGCCCGCCTACGACTCCACCACCGGCCAGGTCGCCGTCCCGGCCGCCCCGGTCAAGCCGGTCCTGGCCGCCGTGCCGCCGCAGGCGGGGCCGGTCGCCGCGATCGCCCCGGCGGCCGCCCAGCCGGAGGCGCTGGGGAGACCCGACCCGTACGACGCCGGGCTCAAGGTCCGCCGCGAGGTGCTAGGGGACGCGCACGTCGACCGGGCGCTGGCCACGGCGGACGAGTTCTCCGGCGACTTCCAGGAGTTCATCACCCGCTACGCCTGGGGCGAGATCTGGGACCGGCCCGGCCTCGACCGCCGCTCCCGCAGCTGTGTCACGCTGACCGCGCTCGTCGCCGGCGGACACCTGGACGAACTCGCCTTCCACACCCGTGCCGCCCTGCGCAACGGCCTCACCCCGGACGAGATCAAGGAAGTCCTTCTGCAGGCCGCCGTCTACTGCGGGGTGCCGGCCGCGAACAGCGCCTTCCGGGTGGCCCAGCAGGTCATCCGTGAGGAGACCACCCCCGACGAGTGAGCCCGGACCGCGCCGGCGGCCGGGGGGCCCGGCACCGGTGACGGGGGCAGGATGGACCCATGAAGCTCACCAAGAAGTCGCACGCCTGTGTCCGTCTGGAGAAGGACGGACGCACGCTCGTCATCGACCCGGGCGGGTTCAGCGAGCAGGACGCCGCGGCCGGCGCGGACGCCGTCCTGGTCACGCACGAGCACCCCGACCATTTCGACGAGGGACGGCTGCGGGCGGCCCTGGAGGGCAACCCGGCCGCCGAGATCTGGACCCTGCGCTCCGTCGCCGAGAAGGTCTCCGCCGCCTTTCCCGGCCGGGTGCACACCGTCGGCCACGGCGACACGTTCACCGCCGCGGGCTTCGACGTCCAGGTCCACGGCGAACTGCACGCCGTGATCCATCCGGACATCCCCCGCATCACCAACGTCGGCTACCTCGTCGACGCCGGCCGCGTCTTCCACCCCGGCGACGCCCTCACCGTCCCCGACCACGCCGTCGAGACGCTGATGCTCCCCGTCATGGCCCCCTGGAGCAAGATCTCCGAGGTCATCGACTACGTCCGCGAGGTGAAGCCGCACCGCGCGTACGACATCCACGACGCCCTCCTCACCGACCTCGCCCGCCCCATCTACGACCGCCAGATCGGCGCCCTGGGCGGCGCGGACCACCTGCGCCTGGCCCCCGGCGCCTCGGCGGACGTCTGAGCCGGGCGTACGTCCTCGCCCGTGACCGGGCGGGACCCGGCGTTGTCGGACCCGCCCGGTAGGTTGGTGGACATGCGCATCGCGACCTGGAACGTGAACTCGATCACCGCCCGCCTCCCGAGGCTTCTGGCCTGGCTGGAGAGCAGCGGCACGGACGTGCTCTGCCTCCAGGAGGCCAAGATCGCCGAGGACGGCTTCCCGTCCGACGCCCTGCGCGAGGCGGGCTACGAGGCGGCCGTGCACGCCACGGGACGGTGGAACGGCGTGGCGGTGATCTCCCGCGTCGGCATCGAGGACGTGGTCAAGGGCCTGCCGGGCGACCCCGGGTACGACGGCTCGGTGGAGCCCCGCGCGATCTCCGCGACCTGCGGCCCGGTCCGCGTCTGGTCGGTGTACGTGCCGAACGGCCGCGAGGTCGACCACCCGCACTACGCGTACAAGCTCCAGTGGTTCGAGGCCCTCAAGGCCGCCGTCGCCGGTGACGCGGCGGGCAGCCGCCCCTTCGCGGTGATGGGTGACTACAACGTGGCGCCGACGGACGACGACGTGTACGACGTCGCCGCCTTCGAGGGCCTCACCCATGTCACCCCCGCCGAGCGCGCCGCCCTCGCCTCCCTGCGCGAGGCGGGCCTGAGCGACGTCGTCCCCCGCCCCCTGAAGTACGACCACCCCTTCACGTACTGGGACTACCGCCAGCTCTGCTTCCCCAAGAACCGGGGCATGCGCATCGATCTGGTGTACGGCAACGAGGCGTTCGCGAAGTCCGTGACCGACTCGTACGTGGACCGCGAGGAGCGCAAGGGCAAGGGCGCCTCGGATCACGCGCCGGTCGTGGTCGACCTGGAGGTGTAGAGCCGCCCCCCACGCTCACAGGAGCGTGAGGTCCACCGACCCGGCCAGCGCCGCAAGCCCCGCCTCGTTCGGATGCAGATGGTCCCCGCTGTCGTACGCGGGGAGCAGCCTGGCCGGGCGGTCGGGGTCGCGCAGCACCGCGTCGAAGTCGAGGACGCCGTCGGTGTCCTCGTCGCCCCGGATCCACTCGTTCACCGCGACGCGTTCCGCGTCCGCGGCGGCCGTGCAGCGGGTCTCTCCCTCGCACGGTGCGATCGTCGCCACCAGCACGCGCAGGCCCCGTTCGTGCCCCCGGGCCACGATCTCCCGCAGCCCGGCGACGACCTCGCCGGCCGTCGTGCCCCAGCGGACGTCGTTGACGCCCTGGAAGACGACGACGGTACGGGCGGAGGTCTGGGCGAGGACGTCCCGGTCGAGGCGGTGCAGGGCGCTCACGCCGCCCGTGTCGGTGGAGACGCCGTCGCCGGGATAGCGGTCGGTGACCACGCGGTTCGCCGAGATCCCCTGGTTGAGGACGCCGTAGCGCGGGACCCCGTCCTGGTTCCGCAGCCGCCCGGCCAGCACGTCCGGCCACCGCCGGTTCGCGTCGACCGTCACCTTCTCGCCGTCGGTGATCGAGTCCCCGAGCAGGACCACCGAGCCGGGCCCGCCGCCCACGTCCACCCCGGTCAGCAGCGGCCAGGCGGTCACCGTCGAGGTGTAAGCCGCCGCCGAGGTCTCGCCCGCGTGGTCGCCCGGCCCGCTCACGTACGACGTCTGCTGGGCGAGCCGGTGCACGGGCGCGGCCGTCACCGTGTCCGGCAGATGGAAGCTCACCAGGAGGTCGGTGTCCGGGGGCACCTCGAAGCCCAGCGGGTCGCTGAACGCCTGTGCCCCCGCCGGGATCCGGGTGCCCGCCGCGCCCCCGAACGACAGCGCCACCGGCGTGCTGCGGGCGGCGGCGCCCTCCGCCCGCAACGCCACCGTCGCGCTCCCCACCCGTACCGGCGTCGACGCGAAGGTGTTGTCGAGCCGGATCCGCACCCGGGGCCCGCCCGCAGAGGTGTGCACGACCAGCCGAAGCGTCCGGTCGGTCCAGGGGCCGACGGCCGTGTAGCCGGAGGTGGACGCGGCCCAACCGCCGGTCCAGCCACGCGACTCGGGGCGGACGGAGAGAGCGAACACATGCAGGTCGCCGTTGCGCGGCAGGGTGACGGAGGCGACCTCGCGGCCCCGCCCGACGGGCACGGTGACGACGTACAGCCGCGCCTTCTCGGCGAGTTGACCGCCGGGGGTGTTGATGTGGGGGAGCGCGACGGCCTTGGTGGCGAGCGGGCCGGTGCGCCAGTCGGGCGCGGTGAGGCGGTACGCGGTGCGGGCGCCGTTCGCGTAGCGGACCGTCCCGGTGCCGGTCGCCTCGGTGCCGCCCGTGGCGGCGACGAGGAAGACGAGGGCGTCGCCCCGGCCCCGTACGCGGACGGACTGGCCGGCGGCGCGTACGTTGTCGGGCTCGCCCGCCGCGCGGCGCGGCCAGGTCAGACGCGCGCCCTGCACGGTCAGCGCGCGCCCCGGCGTCCACCCGGCGGCCGTCAGGTCGCCGGCGGAGAGGGAACCGCCGAGTCCGTCGAAGTCGGCGTCGGCCGGCCGCGCGTCGTCGCTGACCGCCCGGTTGTCGAAGAGCCGTTCCAGGGGCGCCGGTTCGCCCCCTCCGGCGTCGGCGGCACGGGCCGTGGCGAGCGGCGCGGCCGTCGCCAGGAGTGCCAGTACGCAGGCCGTTCCCCAGACGCGTGGGCGCACGCGGGACCCCTCCCGTTCGCTGATGACCATGATGGCGACGATGATGACGGATGCGGCATGGGTACGGTGACGAGGCGGCTGATGTGTCATGAACCTAAAGAGGCGTCAGGAACCCGTCAATGAGGCGTGCGTCAACGGCGAACGAACTCCCGACGAACAGAGGGACCCGCGCGCCTGTGGTGCCGAGGGTGAGGTGGATGACACGCTGAGCGCATGAACATCTCTTTCCTGGGCAACTGGCGCAAGAGGCGTGGTCCCGCCTTCGGGGTCGCGGTGTTCACCGGCGACGGTGACGACGATGGTCACGAAGGCCTCGCCGAACTCCTCGCCGAATGCGAACTGCTGCGCGCTCAGGCCGCACAGGCCGGTGTGCGACTGGACGATTCCGCGTCCTCGTTGGAAGCCCTCGACCAGCTCGTCCCGCGCTGGCGCGACGACGAGGAGACCGCGGCCTGGCTCGGCAACGACGCCGGGCTCTATCTGGGCACGGTCGTCGTACGGACCGTCCCCGGCGCCCGCTGGGAGATCTGGCCCAATGGGCAGCCCGTGGTGCGGCTGGTGTCCGGCCGTGAGATCGACGTGGTCGCGGCCGGCCAGGAGTGGGCCGCGAGCGGCGCACCGGAACTGTCCCAGCTGTACGCCGAGGTCGCGGAGAGCTGACGGCCCCTCACCATGCCCTCGCCGCCGTCGGTCCCCGACAATACGGCTGATCCACGGCCGCGCGTGTCGCGTACGGGGGCCACTGCCGTCCGGATAGTTTGCGGCACCTGCGACACGACACACGCGAGGGCACGACACGCCAGGGCTCGACACCCTGGGCACGACAGGACATGGCACACCATCGCACGGCCGAGAGCGAGTAGGGCGGGCAGGGCATGGCGGTCGATCCGCTGATCGAGATGCACGACGTGAACAAGTACTTCGGCGAGCTGCATGTCCTGCAGGACATCGACCTCACCGTCGGCAAGGGGGAGGTGGTCGTGGTCATCGGCCCGTCGGGGTCGGGGAAGTCGACGCTGTGCAGGGCGATCAACGGGCTGGAGCCCATTCACTCCGGCACGATCCTGCTCGACGGGCAGCCGCTGCCGGACGAGGGCAAACCCCTCGCGGCGCTCCGCGCGGACGTCGGCATGGTCTTCCAGGCATTCAACCTCTTCGCGCACAAGACGGTCCTGCAGAACGTGTCGCTCGGTCAGGTCAAGGTCCGCAAGAGGAAGAAGGAGGACGCCGACCGACGCTCCCGCCAGCTTCTCGACCGGGTCGGTCTCGCCGACCAGGCGGACAAGTACCCGGCGCAGCTCTCCGGCGGTCAGCAACAGCGCGTGGCCATCGCCCGCGCCCTCGCCATGGACCCCAAGGTCATGCTCTTCGACGAGCCGACGTCGGCCCTCGACCCGGAGATGATCAACGAAGTCCTGGAAGTCATGCAGCAGTTGGCGCGCGAGGGCATGACCATGGTCGTCGTCACCCATGAGATGGGCTTCGCCCGCTCCGCCGCCAACCGGGTCGTCTTCATGGCGGACGGCCGCATCGTCGAGGACCGCGCTCCGGACGCGTTCTTCACGGACCCGGAGAGCGACCGCGCCAAGGACTTTCTCTCCAAGATCCTCAAGCACTGACCTCCGCCACCGGACCGGGTGCGGGCCTCGACTACGATGAGCGGTTCATCCACTTGGGGTGAGCGAGGCCGTGGACGCCACCCCGGCCGAAACAGGGAAGCCGCTGCCGGACAGGCGGCGGCCAGGGGCCAGGCCCGTCCGGCGGCAGCCGGAGATCACTGCTCGCGCAGCGGGATCGACACGTACGACGGGTCGTTCGGCGGCGAGGAGAAGGTCAGCTGCGCGCCGGTCGGGTTGTGCTCGATGTAGAGCGGGTCGACCGTGTCGACGACCAGGGCGAGACGGTGGCCCGCCGGAACGTCGTAGGCCGTGGAGAGCAACTCCAGGTCCAGGCCGAAGGACTCGCCGGGTGTCTCGCCGTGGAAGGTGTACGGCGCGTGGCTGACCAGCTTGCCGAGGCCGAGCGGGCCCACGTCGTACAGATAGGCGACGAGGGTGCCGCTCTCCTTGGTGGGGGTCACCGTGGTGTGCAGCTTCGCGGTGCCGCGCACGGCCTGCGCCGTCGCGTACTTCTCCGACTGCCAGACGGCCGCCCAGCGGCGCGGCAGCAGCGGGATCGAGGCCACGGGCGGGAGTTGTGCCACCTGGTCCAGGATGCTGGACAGGAAGACGATCCCGCCGTTCGCGCCCGAGTCGACGTTCGCTCGGATCGTGGTGCCGCTCGTCAGGGCGATCTTCTGACGGGTCGCGGTGACCGACTTCCAGTCCGGATAGCCCTCGAAGGCGCCGCCCGTACGGGACTTGAGCCGAACAGGCTGCTCACGGTCGATGCCGTTGTCGGTGCCCTTGAGATAGCGGTCGAACCAGCGCTGGGTGTCCGTCCACACGTCGTTCGGCAGCCCGAACAGGCCCGTCAGCTCCGTGGTCGCGTGGTCGCCGGGGCGCAGCTCCAGCCGCTTGGGGCCGGTGAGCTTCTCGTAGAAGTCGGCGTACTGGTTGGGCGGGAAGACGGAGTCGCCCCAGGCGTTGGCGAGCATGACGGCCGTGCCGTTGGTGTTGAGCTGGTCCAGATAGGTCTCGGGGGAACGTTTCTTCCCCCAGGCGATCATCTCCTCCTCCGTCGTCAGGTCGGAGGCGTAGAAGTTCTTGAAGATCTGCTGGATCTCGGGGCCCTGGCGGCCGGTGATCCGTCCGGCGCCGTCCAGCAGGGCGCCGGCCTGGAGGTGCTGGGTGCGCCCGCCGTAGATCGAGTCGATCAGGTCCGCCCAGCCGCTCAGTGCGGCGACCGCCTTGACGCGCTTGTCGTGCGCGGCGGTGAGCAGACTGATGCCCGCCCCGTAACTCAGCCCCGCCATGCCGATGTGCGCGGCGTCGGCCGGGGTGTTGGCGAGGGCCCAGTCGATCACCTTGGAGGCGTCGGCCGTGTCGGGTGGGCCCGCGACCTCTATGTATCCGCCGGACTCCCAGAAGCCGCGGACGTTGTAACTGACCACGACATAACCGGCGTCGGCCAGTTTCCGTGCCTGGGCCAGGTACTCGATCTGCGGGAGGCCCCAGCTCGTGGGCAGCACGAGGAGCGGGTAGGCGCGCGAGGTGTCGGCGGGTGCGACGACGTTGGCCTTGAGGACGGTGCCGCCGTCGCCCGCGATGTCCACGAAGCGGGTGGTGGGGGCGGCGGGGGAGCCGGACGCCGCCTGGGCGGCGGGGGCGAGACCGAGGGCCGTGCCGGCGATCAGGGTGGCCGAGACGGCGCCCACGGCGCTCGTCCGCAGCGCCCTGGCCGTACGCGAGGTGGTGCCGTGCTGGTGTCTCATGGGGTCGCCTCACTCGTGTAAGTGCAAAGTGACCCGACGGTAACCGGACACCCTTACCGGAAGTAACTCCCCGGTAAGTTACGTGACGGTAACGTTCGGCGGCGAACTAGGAGGCGCGGTGCGAGATCTGGGCCGGCGCGGCAGGGGCAGGGGCCGGGGCCTGGGCCGCGCGGGTGACGTCCGCGACGAGTTCGACCAGGTCGGGGCCGTACGCCTGGGAGTTGACGACCTTCAGCAGCAGGACGAAGGTGCCGGTGCCGTACTTGCGGTGCAGGCGCTCGTGGTTGCGGGCGAGGTAGCGGGTGGCGGCCTGGTTGGTGATCGCGCGCTGCCCGCAGAAGAGGAAGACGGGCCGGGCCTGGTCGGGCTGGCCGGTGGTGAGCCGGGCGAGGATGACGTGCTCGGTGATGCCGGGGTCGAGGCGGTACTGCTCGCCGCCGATCTGGAAGGCGGCCCGGTGGGGGCCGGGCTCGGGGTCGTTGTTGAAGCTGACGCCGGGCAGCATCGCCGATATGTGCGCCGCCATCCGGCGGTTCGAGATCGGACCGCCCACGCAGAACTCGGTGCGCTCGCCGAACCCCTGTTGGGCCGCGTCCTGGGTGATCATCTGCGCGTGCGAGCCGCAGTCCTTGATCAGCGCGGACAGCTCCAGCAGCGCGAACACGTCGTACCGGTGGACCGCCAGGTCCGCGCTGGACGGGTCACGGTTGACCACCAGCAGGGACTCGGAGTTGTCGGGCAGCCCGAAGAACGTCTGCTTGCGGCGGAGCTTTCGCTTCCACAGGTACGTCCGGACGAACCAGCCCAGCGAGGCGCTGAGCCCCGCCGCGATCACGCCGAGGACGATATTGCGCACGTCGTCATTCATGGCCGCGCATGGTAGCGGGCACGGCCGAACAGCGCTCGAATCCGTGTCCGATTCAGGGCTCGGTGTCCCGGTTCGCCCCGCCGTCGCGGGGGTCACGCGGCACCGCCGGATGGCCGAGACGCCGCTGCCGGGGCCATGGCACCCGCGTTAGTCTGCGCGGACGGTCCTGACTGGAGGTACGGATGCGTCTGCGTCGTCCTGTCGCGCGGAAACTGGCGGTACTGGCGGCGACGTCCGCCGTGGTCGCGGTGGGGGCGGCCCCGCCGTCCTCGGCCGCGCCGGACCCCGTGGAGAAGGTTCCGCTCGCCGTCGGCTACGGCGGTGCCGTCTCCAGCGTCGACCCGGACGCCTCCGCCGCCGGTATCGAGGTGCTCCGCAAGGGCGGCAACGCGGTGGACGCGGCCGTCGCCACGGCCGCCGCGCTCGGCGTCACCGAGCCCTACTCGGCCGGTATCGGCGGGGGCGGCTACTTCGTCTACTACGACGCCGGCTCCCGTACGGTGCACACCATCGACGGCCGGGAGACCGCGCCCCTGAGCGCCGACGAGGGCCTCTTCCTGGAGAACGGCACGGCGATCCCGTTCGCCGAGGCAGTCACCAGCGGGCTGAGCGTCGGCACGCCCGGCACCCCGGCGACCTGGCAGACGGCGCTGAGCAGTTGGGGCAGCAAGCCGCTCGCCAAGCTGCTGAAGCCCGCCGTGAAGCTCGCCCGCCACGGGTTCACCGTCGACGCGACCTTCCGCGCCCAGACCGCCTCCAACGAGGCCAGGTTCCGCAACTTTCCGGCCACGGCCGACCTCTTCCTCCCCGGCGGGCAGTTGCCGGTGGTCGGCTCGACCCTGAAGAACCCGGATCTGGCCCGCACCTACGCGTTGCTGGGCCGCAAGGGTGTCGGCGCCCTGTACCGGGGCGACCTCGCCGAGGACATCGTCGACACGGTCAACAAGCCCCCGGTGGACCCGGGTTCGGGCTACAACGCCCGGCCCGGCGATCTGACCGCGGCCGACCTCGCCGCGTACCGGGCCAAGCGCCAGGCGCCCACGAAGGCGTCGTACCGAGGTCTTGGGGTCTACGGGATGGCCCCCTCCTCCTCCGGCGGCACCACGGTCGCCGAGGCGCTCAACATCCTTGAGCGGACCGACCTGTCCAAGGCGAGCGACGTCCGGTATCTGCACCGCTACATCGAGGCGAGCCGTATCGCGTTCGCCGACCGCGGCCGCTGGGTCGGCGACCCCGCCTTCGAGGACGTTCCCACGAAGGAACTGCTGTCGCAGAAGTTCGCCGACTCGCGCGAGTGCCTGATCAAGGACGACGCGGTGCTCACCAGCCCCGTCGCGCCGGGCGATCCGCGTGATCCGGCGGCCTGCGGGACCGGTGGCACCGCCGCGCCGACGACCTACGAGGGCGACAGCACGACCCATCTCACGGTCGCCGACAAGTGGGGCAACGTCGTCTCGTACACGCTCACCATCGAGCAGACCGGTGGCAGCGGCATCACCGTGCCGGGCCGTGGCTTCCTGCTCAACAACGAGCTGACGGACTTCTCCTTCACCCCGGCCAACCCGGCCGTGCACGACCCCAACCTGCCGGGTCCGGGCAAGCGGCCGCGCTCGTCGATGTCGCCGACGATCGTGCTGGACCGGCACGACAAGCCCGTGGTGGCGCTCGGTTCGCCGGGCGGCGCGACCATCATCACGACCGTGCTGCAGACCCTGACCGGCTTCCTCGACCGGGGCCTGCCGCTCGTCGACGCGATCGCCGCGCCGCGCGCCAGCCAGCGCAACCAGACCACCACCGAACTCGAACCGGGCCTGTGGAACAGCCCGTTGCGGACGGACCTCGAAGCGATCGGGCACGGCTTCCGGCAGAACCCGGAGATCGGCGCGGCCACCGCCGTCCAACGCCTGTCGGACGGCAAGTGGCTGGCCGCCGCGGAGACCGTACGGCGCGGGGGCGGCGCGGCGATGGTCGTGCGCCCCGTCAGGTAGAGCCGCTGGAGGTGGGCGGCGTCGTACGGAAGGCGAGCCGTCCGTCCTCCACTTCCGCCGTCACCCGGCTGCCGGACGGCAGCCGGCCGTCGAGGAGGAGGCGCGACAGGGGGTTGTCGACCTCGCGCCGGATCGTGCGGCGCAGCGGGCGGGCTCCGTACTCGGGCTGGTCGCCGTGGCGGGCGAGCCAGGCGACGGCCCGCTCGCCGAACTCGATGGTGACGCCCCGTGCGAGCAGCCGGTCCCGGGTGCCCTCCAGCAACAGGTCGGTGATCCGCCGCAGCCGTTCGTCGGTGAGACGACGGAACACCACGATCTCGTCGACGCGGTTGAGGAACTCGGGCCGGAAGTGCTCCCGCAGCGGCCGCAGGATCCGCTCGCGCCGGTTCTCCTCGGCCGCCTCCGCGTCGGCCGCCGCGAAGCCCGGTACGGCCCCGCCGCGGCCGATGGCCTCCGAGCCCAGGTTGCTCGTCATGACGATCACCGTGTGGGTGAAGTCGACCGTGCGGCCCTGCGCGTCGGTGAGCCGTCCGTCGTCGAGGACCTGCAGCAGCAGGTTGAAGACGTCCGGATGGGCCTTCTCCACCTCGTCCAGCAACAGCAGCGCGTACGGATGCCGCCGTACGGTCTCCGTCAGCCGGCCGGCCGCCTCGTGGCCGATGTAGCCGGGCGGGGCGCCGACCAGCCGGCTGACCGAGTGCCGCTCCTGGTACTCGCTCATGTCGAGCCGCACCATCCGGTCCTCGGCGCCGAAGAGGGCCTCCGCCAGCGCGCGGGCCAGTTCGGTCTTGCCGACGCCGGTCGGGCCCAGGAAGAGGAAGCTGCCGATCGGCCGTTCGGGTCCGGCGAGCCCGGCGCGCGAGCGCAGCACGGCGTCCGCGACCACATCCACCGCCTCGTCCTGCCCGACGACCCGCCGACGCAGCCGTTCCGCCAGTCCGAGCAGCCGCTGTGTCTCCTCCTGGGTGAGGCTGCTGACGGGGATTCCGGTCTGCCGGGAGACCACCTCGGCGATGTCCTCGGCGGTGATCTCCAGGCTCTGCCCGTCGTCGGCCCGCCCTCCGGCGTGGTTCGTGCCGATCCGCTGCCGCAGCTCGCCGATCCGGTCCCGCAGCCGGGTGGCCCGTTCGTACTGCTCGCCCGCGACCGCCTGGTCCTTGTCCCTGGTCAGCTCCTCGATCTCACGCTCCAGGGTGCGCAGATCCGTCCCCTTGGTCCGGGCGCGCAGCCGGACCCGGGCCCCGGCCTGGTCCATCAGGTCGATGGCCTTGTCGGGCAGGCGGCGGTCGGCGAGATGGCGGTCGGACAGGTCGACGGCGGCCGTCAGCGCCTCGTCGAGGTAGCGGACCTGGTGGTGGGCCTCGTACCGGTCGCGCAGCCCGCGCAGGATCTCCAGGGCGTCCTCGCCGCTGGGTTCGGGGACCAGCACCGGCTGGAACCGGCGGGCCAGCGCCGCGTCCTTCTCGATCCGCCGGTACTCCTCCAGGGTCGTCGCCCCGACGATGTTCAGCTCGCCGCGCGCCAGGGCCGGCTTGAGGATGTCGCCCGCGTCCATGCCGCCGCCCTCGCCCGAACCGGCGCCCACGACCGTGTGCAACTCGTCGACGAAGACGACCAGTTCCTCGGAGTGCGCGCGGATCTCGTCGACGATGTTCGTCAGGCGCTCCTCGAAGTCGCCCCGGTAGCGGGTCCCGGCGACGACCCCGGAGAGATCCACGGCGACCACGCGGCGTCCGGCCAGCACGTCGGGCACGTCCCCCTCGGCGATCCGCTGGGCCAGCCCCTCCACGATCGCGGTCTTGCCGACGCCCGCCTCGCCGATGAGCACGGGGTTGTTCTTGCCGCGCCGGGAGAGCACCTCGACGGTCTGCTCGATCTCCTCCTGGCGCCCGATCACCGGGTCGATACGGCCCTGGCGGGCGAGGTCGGTCAGATCGCGGCCGTACCGGTCGAGGGTCGTGGTCGTGGTCGGGGTGCGGCGCGGCAGGTCGGAGTGCGGCAGCCCGGAATGCGGCAGTCCGGAGAGGGGGATCCCGGCGGGCGGGGTGTCCGCCGACGGGTCCGACGCGTCCGGCGGTGGGGCGGCGGCCGACAGCCGTGCCGCGCCGAGGATGTGACCGGCCGCCGAGTCCGGGTTGCCGGCGAGGGCGCTCAGGACGTGTTCGGGGCCGATGTGGCCGGAGCCGGTGACCCGGGCCAGTTCGTGCGCGTCCAGCAGCGCCCGTTTGACCGCGGGGGTCAGGGCCAGGGACGCGGGTGCCGGTCCCTGGCCCGGTCGGTGGCGCTCCGGGCCGGACCGCTCGTCGATCTCACCGGCCAGCGCGTCGGGGTCCGCGCCCGCGCGGGCCACCAGACTTCGGGTCGGTTCGGCGGTGAGCGCGGCGCGCAGCAGGTGCTGGGTGTCCAGGTCGGTGCTGCCGTGCCGCGCCGCGTACGCCGCGGCGTCGGCCACCAGCCGGCGGGCCGGGCCGCTCATCAGGCGGCCGATCTCGATCCGCCGGGGGCGCGGGCCGCCGAAGAAACGGGCGAGGAACTCACTGAAGGGGTCCGGACCGTAGCCCTCGGGCCCCGGGAATCCGCTGTTCATTCGCCACCGGGTTCCCTGGTGCGGTTCGGCTATGCGGGGGCGCCGTGGGGGTCCCGGTGCTCGTGTGACCGCGGGTGCGTCGTGGTGGCCCGCGCGGTTCCCCGCCCTTGAGATCCGGGGCTGCGCCCCCGGCTTTTCATCGCATCATCAAGGTGTGCGCGGCACCGCCGCCTCCGGGCCCGCAGGGCCTGCCCTTTGCAGGGGCGCGGGGAACTGCGCGAGAAGCCCCACGCACCCGAAGTCGCATCCGAAGCCGCACCCGCAACAGCACCCGAACCCCACCCCCACCGGCCCCCTAGCGGGCGGTCAGGACGCGGGGGCCCGTCCCCGTGACGGCGACCGTGTGTTCCGCGTGAGCCGCCCGGGATCCGTCGTCCGTGCGGAGCGTCCACCCGTCCGGTGCCGCGTGGAACCCGTCCGCGCCCCCACCGAGGACCATCGGCTCGATCGCCAGGACCATCCCGTGCCGCAGTTTCATGCCCCGCCCGGCCCGACCCTCGTTCGGCACGCCCGGGTCCTCATGCATCTGGCGCCCGATCCCGTGCCCGCCGAACCCGTCGGGGATCCCGTACCCGGCGGCACGGCACACGGTGCCGATCGCGTGCGCGATGTCGCCGATGCGGTTGCCGACGACGGCCGCGTCGATGCCCGCCGCGAGGGCGCGTTCGGCCGTGTCGACGAGCCGGAGGTCGGCCGCGCGCGGCTCGCCCACCACGAAGCTGATCGCCGAGTCACCGGCCCAGCCGTCCAGTACGGCGCCGCAGTCGATGGAGACGAGGTCACCGTCGCGCAGCCGGTACGCGGTGGGGATGCCGTGCACGATCGCGTCGTTGACGGAGGCGCAGATCACGGCGGGGAACGGCGTGGGCGCGAACGAGGGCCGGTAGCCGAGGAACGGCGACGAGGCCCCCGACTCCCGCAGCACCTCGTGTGCCACCTCGTTCAGTTCGAGCAGGGAGACCCCCACGTCGGCGGCCTTCCGCACCGCCGTCAGCGCACGCCCCACGACCTGCCCGGCCTCGTACATCGCGTCCATCGACGCATCCGTCTTCAGTTCCACCATGCCAATTACTATACCGCTCACTACCCAATTAAAATACCGGTCCATTGGCGTGGATCGGTATTAGAATGGGGTCATGGTGCGCACCCCCCTGACCCCCGAAGAGCGCGAACGCGGCGAGCGGCTCGGCCGGTTGCTGCGCGAGGCCCGCGGTGGTCGCAGCATGGCGGAGATCGCCGCTCACGCGGGCCTCTCCGCGGAGACCCTGCGGAAGATCGAGACGGGCCGGGCCCCCACTCCCGCCTTCTTCACGATCGCCGCCCTCGCCCGCGCCCTGGGCCTGTCCATGGACGAACTGGTCACGCGGTGCGCACCGGCCGCCGAGACCGTACCGACGGCCGCGGTGGCCTGACTCGTATCCCGTCCTGGCTGGAACCCGTCACGCACAGCCGTCACACGACCGCGTACGGCACACCGCGTCCACTCCGAAAACTTCACGTAGCCCCGCCGTAACACAACTGGTGTTTTCTTGCGGGTCGGAGCACTCCAGTCGGCCGGGGAGCATGCGATGACTGTGGATCAACTCCCGGGACAAGTGCGGGAGTTCGCGCAATACCTGAACAAGCTGATGGCGAAGCTGGACCAGGGCGGCGGCTGGTGCGCCGTCTTCTGGCAGCGCGATCCCGACGGCATGCGCGCCTGCCTGGACGGTCTGGAGGTGCCGCCCTGGGACGTCGTGGAAGCGCTCATGCACGACCTCGACACCGCCTACGGCCCCGCCGCCGCGGCCCAGGAGACCGAGCGGGCCCGCGCCCTGCACCGCGCCTCCCTCGCCGCCCACGACTCCCGGCCCGGCGGCCGCGACGCCCTCGGCGACCGGCTCGACGTCATGCTCCGCGAACAGCGCTACGCCGCCGAACGCACCGCCGAGCTGACCCGCCGGCTCCAGTCCGCCACCACCCAGGTCGAGGCCGACTCCGTCCGCCTCGACCTGGCCTGGGCGCACGACGACCGCGAACGCGCCACGGCCCGCTGCACAGAACTGCGCACCCGCATCGAGTACGCCGACCGCCGCGTCCCGCACGACCCGGTGCGGGACGCGGTACACGTTTCCGGGAACACCGCCGGCGACGTCTTCCGGGTGCAAGCACGGGTGGATGCGCGGGTGGAAGCACCGAAGGCGGGCGAACCCACGGCCGACCCGGCCGACCTGGCGGAGCACCCCGGACAGCGTGCGCGCGAGGACCGCTACGGCGCCGCGGGCGTGTTCGCCGAGCCCGACGCGGGCGCCCGTACCGCTCCGGTCGCCGGCTCCGGCACCGCCGGACCCGCCCCCGGGGGCGCCGACCCCGAACCCGCCGCCCAGGCGCCCGCCAGGCAGCGCGCCAAGCGCCGCCCGCGCGGAGGCGCGCGTTTCGCCGGGGCGGTGGAGGCCGAGCAGGATCCGCCCGTCGTGCCCGCCGCCGCACCGGCCGCCGATCGCGAGGGGCGCGCTCCACGGGGGGCCCGCTACGCCGGTGTCGCGGAGCGGAGCGAGGCGCCGGCGCCTCGGCAGCCGCGGGCGCGACAGCCGCTGGACGACGACGCGCGGCGCGAGGTCGCCGAGACCGTGGAGAGACTGGTCCGGCTGCGCCGGGAGAGCCGCAGCGGCGAGGCGCACGCCCTCCTCGTGGAGGCCGCGCGCTGGCCCGCCGCCCGGTTCCCGCTGCTCGCGGCCGATCTGCACCGCGCGGGGCTCGGCGCCGACTGGGCGACCCTGCTGTGGGAGGCCGGCTCGCTGCCCGCCGACCGGCTGGTCGCGGTGGCGGACGCCCTCACCGTGGTGGGCCGCGCCCCGGACGGCGAGCAGCTGCTGCGGCAGGGTGTCTCGCGGCCCGCCGAGGAGATCGGCGAGGCGGTGCTCGCCTTCACCGCCGAGGGGCGCGAACGGGAGGCGCGTGCGCTGCTCGACGTCTACGTACGCGTGCGCACGCCGGAGGAGGCGGCGCGCACCGCGGAGGCCCATCCGCGACGGCTCAGGCCCCTCGTGCTGGCGGCGGCCCGCGGTGTCTCGGAGCAGCGCTACCGGGACGTCGTGCACGCGCTGCGCGTGCAGGGACTCACCTGACCCGTCGGCCACGGCCACCACGTCCACCCCGCCCGGCCCACCGGCCCGCGCCCGACGGCGCGGGCCGGTGCCGCACGCGAAACACGGCCGTGATCACCCACTGGAGTGCGAAACGTGATCGACTCGGCCGGTTGACGACGATGGTCTTGCCCAGCCCGTCGACGGGGCTTAGTTTCAAGCCTCTACGGCCTTCGTCTACGGGCGTAGAGGCTCTCTGAGGTCCCTGTCGAAGGAGCAGCTGAGATGGCCCACGTCGTACGCGCCGCCCTCGTCCAGGCGACCTGGACCGGCGACACCGCATCCATGGTCGCCAAGCACGTCGAGCACGCCCGCGAGGCGGCCCGGCAGGGCGCGAAGGTGATCGGCTTCCAGGAAGTCTTCAACGCCCCCTACTTCTGCCAGGTCCAGGAACCCGAGCACTACGCCTGGGCGGAACCCGTGCCCGACGGCCCCACCGTCACGCGCATGCGGGAACTGGCCCGCGAGACCGGCATGGTGATCGTCGTCCCGGTCTTCGAGGTCGAGCAGTCCGGGTTCTACTACAACACCGCCGCCGTGATCGACTCCGACGGCACCTACCTCGGCAAGTACCGCAAGCACCACATCCCCCAGGTCAAGGGATTCTGGGAGAAGTACTACTTCAAGCCCGGGAACCTCGGCTGGCCGGTCTTCGAGACGGCCGTCGGCAAGGTCGGCGTCTACATCTGCTACGACCGCCACTTCCCCGAGGGCTGGCGCCAGCTCGGTCTGAACGGCGCCCAGCTCGTGTACAACCCCTCCGCGACCCACCGGGGCCTGTCCTCCCACCTGTGGCAGCTGGAACAGCCCGCGGCCGCCGTGGCCAACGAGTACTTCGTCGCCGCGATCAACCGGGTCGGCGTGGAGGAGTACGGCGACAACGACTTCTACGGCACCTCCTACTTCGTCGACCCGCGCGGCAAGTTCGTCGGCGAGGTCGCGAGCGACAAGGGCGAGGAACTGGTCGTACGGGACCTCGACTTCGACCTGATCGAGGACGTGCGGCAGCAGTGGGCGTTCTACCGGGACCGCCGGCCCGACGCGTACGAAGGACTCGTTCAGCCCTGACGTGGGCACGTACAGCCGTGACACACGCAGAACCCGTACAGGAGTGAAAGGAGTGGTGCAGCCGTGACCGACGAACTGCTCGGACGCCACAAGGCCGTACTGCCCGACTGGCTCGCGCTCTACTACGCGGACCCGCTGGAGATCACCCACGGCGAGGGCCGGCACGTCTGGGACGCCGGGGGCAACAGGTACCTCGACTTCTTCGGCGGCATCCTGACCACGATGACGGCGCACGCGCTGCCCGAGGTCAGCAAGGCGGTGAGCGAGCAGGCCGGGCGGATCATCCACTCCTCGACGCTCTACCTCAACCGGCCGATGGTCGAACTCGCCGAGCGGATCGCCCAGATGTCCGGCATCCCGGACGCCCGCGTCTTCTTCACGACCTCCGGCACCGAGGCCAACGACACCGCGCTGATGCTGGCGACGACCTACCGCCGCAGCAACCAGATCCTGGCGATGCGCAACAGCTACCACGGCCGCTCGTTCAGCGCGGTCGGCATCACCGGCAACAAGGGCTGGTCCCCGACCTCGCTGTCCCCGCTCCAGACGCTGTACGTGCACGGCGGCGTCCGCACCCGCGGCCCGTACGCCGGCCTGAGCGACGCCGACTTCATCACGGCCTGCGTCGCCGACCTGGAGGACCTGCTCGGTCACGGCCGCCCGCCCGCCGCGCTGATCGCCGAGCCGATCCAGGGCGTCGGCGGCTTCACCTCACCGCCGGACGGCCTGTACGCCGCCTTCCGCGAGGTGCTCCAGCGGCACGGCGTGCTGTGGATCGCGGACGAGGTGCAGACCGGCTGGGGCCGTACCGGCGACAACTTCTGGGGCTGGCAGGCGCACGGGCAGAACGGCCCGCCGGACATCCTCACCTTCGCCAAGGGCATCGGCAACGGCATGTCCATCGGCGGCGTCGTCGCCCGCGCCGAGGTCATGAACTGTCTGGACAGCAACTCGATCTCGACCTTCGGCGGCACCCAGATCACCATGGCCGCCGGGCTCGCCAACCTGAACTACCTGGTCGAGCACGACCTCCAGGGCAACGCGCGGCGCGTGGGCGGACTCCTCATCGAACGGCTGCGGGCGATCACCGCCCAGATCCCCGAGGTACGGGAAGTGCGCGGCCGGGGCCTCATGATCGGCATCGAGCTGGTCAGGCCCGGTACCGACGAGGCGAACCCGGAGGCCGCGTCCGCCGTCCTCGAAGCCGCCCGCCGGGAGGGACTGCTGATCGGCAAGGGCGGCGGCCACAACACCAGCGCGCTGCGCATCGCGCCCCCGCTGTCACTGACCGTCGCCGAGGCGGAGGAGGGCGCCGAAGCCCTCGAACGCGCTCTGCGGAGCATCCAGTAGCGCACGAGCCGAGCAAGGGCGAGTGAACCGAAGGAGCGCACCCGTTGACACGGACGGGGGCGCTCCGGCGGCGACCGAGCCGGCAGAAATAAGGGGCACGCCGCATGACCACCGCCTTGGAACCCGCCCTGTCGGTACGCCAGGTCCTCAACCTGGACCGGGTCCTCGCCGGAGAGCCCGAGGTGGTGGCCGGCGCCGGTCAGCTCGACCGGCCCGTGCGCTGGGTGCACGTGGCCGAGGCCCCCGACGTGGGCGTGATGCTCACCGGCGGCGAGATGGTCCTCACCACCGGGGTCCTGCTCGCCGGGAACGAGGACGCCCAGGCCGAGTACATCCGCTCGCTGTACCGGGCCGAGGCCGCCGCGGTCGTCCTCGGCCTCGGCCGGGCCTTCCCCACGCCGCCCGACGTGATGCGCCGGGCGGCCGAGCGGTGCGGTCTGCCCATGGTGGTCCTGCACCGGCCGTTCCCCTTCGCCGAACTGACCGAGGAGGTCCAGTCCCGGCTGGTCCGGCGGAAGTTCGCGGCCGTCAGCCTGTCGGAGACCGTCCGCACGGCCCTGACCTCCCTGATCACCGCCGGGGCCCCGCTGCAACGGCTCCTCGACGAGATCGCCCACCACGCGGGCTGTCCGCTCGTCGTCACCAATCTCGCCCATCGCGTCCTCGCCACGGCGGGGGAGCGGTCGGCCGTCGACGACGTGCTGCGCGACTGGGAGCGGATCTCCCGGCAGGCGGGCGGCAGCGAGGGCGACGGCTGGGTACGGGCCGAGCTGGGCGGGCGCGGGGAGCGCTGGGGCCAGATCGTGCTGTGCGGGCACCGGGGCGACACCGCCACGGCGCGACTGCTCGCCGACCGGGCCGCCGAGGCGCTCGTGCTGCACCGCATGCTCGGCGGTTCGGCGCACAGCTGGGAGGAGCAGTCCGCGCAGAGCCTGCTGACGGACCTCGTCTCCGGGGTCGTACCGGCGCGACAGCTGCTGCCGAGGGCCCGGGCGGCCGGGCTGCCGGTCAACCGCCGTACCTTCGTGCCGCTCGTCGTGCGGGAGGAGGATCCGGCCCAACTCGACCGTGTGCTCAGGATGCTGGGACTGCCCGGGCTCGTCGCCGAACTGGCGGAGGGCGCCACCGCCGTCCTCCTCAGTCTCGCCCGGGACCAGGACGCGGTCGCGCTCACCGCACACTTCGCGACCCGGCTGCGGTCGGAGTCGGGGGCTCGCGGGACGGTCGTGGCGGCCGCGGAGGCACGCACCACCTGGGAGGACGTGCCGGGCGGGCTGCGGGAGGCGCGGCATGTGGCGGACGCCGTCGCCCAGTCCGCGACGACCGGGCTCGACCTGCCCCTCGTCGTACGGCTGCGCGATGTCCATCTGCGCGGCCTGGTCCGGCTGCTGCGGGACGACCCGCACGTCCAGGCCTTCGCCGAACGGGAGCTGGACGGTCTGCTGTGCGGTGACGGGCACGCCGAACAGGATCTGCTGCCCGTGCTGCGCACCTATCTCGCGACCGGCCGCAACAAGTCGCACACGGCCCAGCTGCACCACGTCAGCCGGCCCGCGCTGTACCGCCGGCTCGAAGCCATAGAGGCCCGCCTCGGCGTGGACCTCGACGACTTCGAACAGGCCGCGTCCGTGCACATCGCCCTCCTCGCGCACGACGCGCAACAGAGCTGAAACATGCCGGGACCTGCGAAAACGGCGGTGAAACATGCGCCCGCGAAGGGGTGACACGGTGGAACGGAGAAGGCCCGCAGACGTGACACCGTGCAACTCAAACCGGCTTCCCGGACTTCCTACTCTCACTGCACACCGAGTGACCGGAGGTCCCGATGAGCAGAGTCATCCGCGCAGCCATCTTCCAGACGGCCTGGACCGGCGACAAGGAGTCGATGATCCAGGTCCACGAGCAGGCGGCCCGCGACGCCGCCGCGCAGGGCGCGCAGGTCATGTGCTTCCAGGAGCTGTTCTACGGGCCCTACTTCTGCCAGGTCCAGGACAAGGCGTTCTACGAGTACGCCGAACAGATCCCCGACGGCCCCATCGTCAAGCGCTTCCAGGCGCTCGCCAGGGAACTCGGTCTCGTCCTCGTGCTGCCGATGTACGAGGAGGAGCAGCCGGGCGTCCTCTACAACACCGCGGCCGTGATCGACGCGGACGGCACGTACCTCGGCAAGTACCGCAAGCACCACATCCCGCAGGTCCCCGGATTCTGGGAGAAGTTCTACTTCCGCCCCGGCAACGCGGGCTGGCCCGTCTTCGACACCGCCGTGGGGAAGATCGGCGTCTACATCTGCTACGACCGGCACTTCCCGGAGGGCTGGCGTGCGCTGGGCCTCGGCGGCGCCGAGATCGTGTTCAACCCGTCGGCCACCTCACGGGGTCTGTCCCGCTACCTGTGGCAACTGGAGCAGCCGGCGTCGGCGGTCGCCAACGAGTACTTCATCGGCGCCATCAACCGGGTCGGCGTCGAGGAACTCGGCGACAACGACTTCTACGGCACCTCCTACTTCGTGGACCCCGAGGCACAGTTCGTCGGCGAGGTCGCCAGCGACAAGGAGACCGAACTGGTGGTCCGCGACCTGGACCTGGCCAAGCTCCGCGAGGTCCGCGACCGCTGGCAGTTCTTCCGCGACCGCCGCCCGGACGCGTACGGCCCGCTGACGGCGCCGTAGCGAAGCCTCCCCGCGCCCCCTGCTCCCAAGGGGCGCGGGGCGGTGCCCGATATGCGGCTACCGCCGCGTGGGCGCGACCAGCCACGAACGAACGACCGGCACTGTCCCGACAACCGAACGGAGCGTGACCGAATGAGCGGCCGTACAGTCATCCGCGGCGGTCTCGTCATCACAGCCTCGGATGAGACCCACGCCGATGTCCTGATCGAGGACGGCCGCGTCGTCGCCCTCGCCGCCAGCGGTACCAGCACCGCCGACGCCTGGACCGCCGACCGCACCCTCGACGCCACCGGCAAGTACGTCATCCCGGGCGGCGTCGACGCCCACACCCACATGGAGCTGCCCTTCGGCGGCACCTCCGCCTCCGACACCTTCGAGACCGGCACCCGCGCCGCCGCCTGGGGCGGTACGACGACGATCGTCGACTTCGCCGTGCAGAGCGTCGGCCACGCCCTGCGCGAGGGCCTCGACGCGTGGCACGCCAAGGCGGAGGGCAACTGCGCGATCGACTACGGCTTCCACATGATCGTGTCCGACGTGAACCAGGACACGCTCAAGGAGATGGACCTGCTGGTGCAGGAGGGGGTCACCTCCTTCAAGCAGTTCATGGCCTACCCCGGCGTCTTCTACAGCGACGACGGCCAGATCCTGCGCGCCATGCAGCGCTCCGCCGAGAACGGCGGACTGATCATGATGCACGCGGAGAACGGCATCGCGATCGACGTGCTGGTGGAGCAGGCACTGGCCCGCGGCGAGACCGACCCCCGGTACCACGGCGAGGTCCGCAAGGCCCTCCTGGAGGCCGAGGCCACCCACCGCGCCATCAAGCTCGCCCAGGTCGCCGGCGCCCCCCTGTACGTCGTGCACGTCTCGGCGATGGAGGCGGTCGCCGAGCTGGCCAGGGCACGCGACGAGGGGCTCAACGTCTTCGGCGAGACCTGTCCGCAGTACCTGTTCCTCTCCACCGACAACCTCGCGGAGCCGGACTTCGAGGGCTCCAAGTACGTGTGCAGCACGCCCCTGCGGCCGCGTGAACACCAGGCCAAGCTCTGGCAGGGCCTGCGCACCAACGACCTCCAGGTGGTCTCCACCGACCACTGCCCCTTCTGCTTCGTCGGCCAGAAGGAACTGGGCCGCGGCGACTTCTCCAAGATCCCCAACGGTCTTCCGGGCGTCGAGAACCGCATGGATCTCCTCCACCAGGCGGTCGTCGACGGGCACATCTCGCGCCGCCGCTGGATCGAGATCGCCTGTGCCACCCCGGCCCGCATGTTCGGCATGTACCCGAAGAAGGGCACCATCGCGCCGGGCGCGGACGCCGACATCGTCATCTACGACCCGCACGCCGAGCAGGTCATGTCCGCCGAGACACACCACATGAACGTCGACTACTCGGCGTACGAGGGCAAGCGCACCACCGGCCGGGTCGAGACGGTCCTCTCGCGCGGCGAACTCGTCATCACCGAGCGGGAGTACACCGGGCACGCCGGGCACGGCGTCTACACCCCCCGCTCCACCTGTCAGTACCTCAACTAGGAGTGGCGCCCATCATGGACTTCGGACTCGTCCTGCAGACCGACCCGCCGGCCTCGCGTGTCATCGAGCTGATGAAGCGCGCCGAGGACAACGGCTTCACGTACGGCTGGACCTTCGACTCCGCCGTGCTCTGGCAGGAGCCGTTCGTCATCTACAGCCAGATCCTGTCCAGCACCTCGAAACTGACGGTCGGTCCGATGGTCACCAACCCGGGCACCCGCACCTGGGAGGTCACCGCCTCGACCTTCGCCACGCTCAACGACATGTTCGGCAACCGCACGGTCTGCGGTATCGGCCGCGGCGACTCGGCGATGCGCGTGGCGGGCCGCAAGCCCAACACGCTGGCCCGGATCAGCGAGGCCATGAAGGTGATCCGGTCGCTGGGCAGCGGAGGAGAGGCCGACCTCGGCGGTACGGTCATCAGCTTCCCGTGGATCAAGCCCGGCGCCGAACTCCCGGTCTGGATGGCCGCGTACGGCCCCAAGGCCCTGAAAATGACCGGAGAGGAGGCCGACGGCTTCATCCTCCAGCTCTCCGACCTGTATCTCACCGAGTACATGGTCAAGGCGGTCAAGGAGGCGGCGGTCGCCGCCGGGCGCGACCCGTCCGAGGTGAAGATCTGTGTGGCCGCCCCCGCGTACGTCACCGAGGACGACTCGCCCGAGGCGCTGGCGCACGCGCGGGAGCAGTGCCGCTGGTTCGGCGGGATGGTCGGCAACCACGTCGCCGACCTCGTCTCGAAGTACGGCGAACACTCCGCGGCCGTCCCCGAGGAGCTGACGGACTACATCAAGGCACGCGAGGGGTACGACTACTCCCACCACGGGCGCGCCGACAACCCCGACACCCAGTTCGTTCCGGACGAGATCGTCGACCGGTTCTGCGTCATCGGCACCCCCGAGGCGCACATCGCGAAGCTCGACGCGCTGCGCGCGCTGGGCGTGGACCAGTTCGCCGTCTACGACATGCACGACGCACAGGAGCGGGTGATCGACGTGTACGGCTCGACGGTCATCCCGGCCGTCAACGGCTGACCCGCTCTCCCTTCCCGGAACCGGTCGGCGACTGCGACAATCCGGCCACCGCAATGAACCGGAATCGATAACTCCCCTTCCTGCGTCAACCGCTCCACCCGTCGACCCCCCACACCTTGTCTCCCTTCCCTCCGCCGTCCCGGAGGGAAGGGGCCCAAGGCCTCCGCACGGCCTTTCGTTCCCGTCCCGTCTCCCCTGATTGGCCTGCCCATGACCGAAACAGTCCCCACGGGGTCGTCGATATCCCAGTCCGCCGACCCGTCCGGCCGGATCGAGCTGGCCCCCGGGGCCTTCCCCGCCGAAAGCCCCTTCGCCAACGAGGACCTGCGCCCCGTACCCGTCGCCGAGCGCAAGTGGACGACGTACAACTTCGCCGCGCTGTGGATCTCCATGGCCCACTGCATCCCCAGCTGGACCCTGGCCTCCGGCCTGGTCGCCCTCGGCATGGACTGGAAGCAGGCCGTCTTCACCATCGCCCTGGCCAACATCATCGTGCTGCTGCCGATGCTGGCCACCGGGCACGCCGGACCCAAGTACGGCATCCCCTTCCCGGTGCTCGCCCGCGCCTCCTTCGGACTGCGCGGCGCCAACATCCCGGCGCTGATCCGCGCGGCCGTCGCCTGCGGCTGGTTCGGCATCCAGACCTGGATCGGCGGGTCCGGCATCTTCGCGCTCGGCTCCAAGCTGACCGGCGGCGAGTGGGAGAAAGCGGGGCAGATCGCGGGCAATCCCTGGCCGCTGTGGCTCTGCTTCCTCCTGTTCTGGGCGCTGCAGATAGCGATCATCTACCGGGGCATGGACTTCCTGCGGCACTTCGAGAACTGGGCCGCGCCCTTCGTGATCGTCGGCGCGCTCGTGCTGCTGATCTGGATCGCGGTCAAGGCCGACGGCTTCGGCGCGCTGCTCGACCAGCCGTCCAAGCTCGGCTGGGGCCCCGACTTCTGGCCGGTCTTCTTCCCGTCCCTGATGGGCATGATCGGCTTCTGGGCGACCCTGTCCCTGAACATCCCCGACTTCACCCGCTTCGGTGCCAGCCAGAAGGCGCAGACCTGGGGACAGGCCCTGGGGCTTCCGACGACCATGACGCTCTTCGCGGTCCTCGCCGTGCTGGTCACCTCGGGCTCCGAGGTGGTCTACGGCGAGGCCATCTGGGACCCGGTCGCGCTCGCCGCCAAGACGGACAGCGCCTTCGGGCTGCTCTTCGCGCTGATCATCGTGCTGGTCGCCACCATCTCCGTGAACATCGCGGCGAACGTGGTCTCCCCGGCGTACGACCTGGCGAACCTCGCCCCGAAGCTCATCAACTTCCGTACGGGCGCGCTCATCACGGGTGTCGTGGGCATCCTGATCTTCCCGTGGAAGCTGATCTCGACGCCCGAGTTCTACATCTTCACCTGGCTCGGCGTCGTCGGCGGTCTGCTCGGCACGGTGGCCGGCATCCTCATCGCCGACTACTGGATCATCCGCCGGACCGTCCTGCACCTCGCGGACCTGTACACGCCCGGAGGGCGCTACTGGTACGCGTCCGGCTGGAACTGGCGGGCCATAGCGGCCTTCGTGGTCGGCGGCGTCCTCGCGGTCGGCGGCTCCTACTCGACCGTCTCCGAGGACGGTGTGGCCTCGGGACCGTTCCCGCACGACGGCATCATCCCGTTCCTCAAGCCGCTGGCCGACTACGGCTGGGCGGTGGGTCTGGGTACGTCGATGCTGCTGTACGTGGCGCTGATGGCCGGGGAGAGGAAGAAGGTGCGGGAGCAGGCGGCGAAGGCGGCCGTCTGACGGCGACGCCGACCGGGGCGGCGGCGGCCGTGCCGGAGGGACCTACCCCTGGCGGGCGCCCTCCAGTACGGCCGCCGCCTCTTTCGCGGCCTTGATGGCACCCTTGTTGATCACATCGGTGCCGGGCGCCTTCTGGGACTCGAAGTCGCTGCCGTTGTAGGTGACGACCACCAGGGCGTTGGACATGCGGACGTACACCACGCCCTCGCGGGTCTGCTGCTTGTCCTCGGTGGTGAGGTTCACCACGGAGTAGGCCTCGTCACCGAGACCCGGGACGGCGCCGCCGCCGTTCTTCTCCGTGGTGCGGGTCCTGTAGGCGCTTTGCGCCTTCTCGTCCGATTGCTGGATCTCGTACGAGACGTCGAGCCAGCGGTAGTCGAAGCCCTTGAGCGCGTTCCACGAGCAGGTGCGGCGCACGGACTCGTTGGTCGACGCGATCTCCTTGCCGGCCGTCTTCGCGCCCGGAACAAGGGATTTGACTGTTTTCGTCGTGACGCCGGAGCAGGGCGACGGCGCCTTCGCGTACGTCTTGGTGGCGGTCACCGTCGACGGCGCGGACTCCGAGGTCGAGACGGGATTCGACGCGGTGTCCGGCGTGGAGTCCTTGCCGGCCGGGCTCGCGGACAGCGGACCGGACGACATCGCCCAGCCCGCGGTGGCGAGTACGGCGACGGGCAGCAGTCGCGCGGTGAGGGCGAGCGGCAGAGGGAGATCACGCACAGCGCACTTCTCGGGGTCGAGGCGGCGGTACCGCCGGGCGGTGGGGTACGTCAGTGTCACATGACTCTCTGTGGGACGAAAGTGCGAACTCTCTCCGTGCATACGTGGTGACCGGGGTGTCCGGTTCAAGAGAGGCCCACTGTCTTCGTGGTGGCGGCGGAGTCGCGACCTCCGCGGAGCGTCCGTGTCAGGATCGGGTTCATGATCCCGATACGCGATCGCAGGGCCTCTCGCTCCCGCATGCTCCTCGTGGTGGCGCTGACGCTGGCCGTGGCCGGCTGCGGGCTCTCCGAGGAACTGGACCGCGAGCGTGACCCCGACCGCGCCGGGCCCCCGGCGCCCGCCTCGTCGGCCGGCACGGACGCGCCCGAGGAACCGCGGGACCGGGAGCCGACCGGCACCCCGGCCGCATGCCCGCCCTCCGGGGTGCGCATGACCCCCGGTCCTGTGGAAGCGGCGATGGGTCTGCGGGCGATGGGCGTCACGCTCACCAATTGCGGCACCGAGCCGTACACCCTCAAGGGCTACCCGGCGATCCAGGTGCTCGACGAGCACGGCGAGCCCTACGGCGACGTACGTGTCCTGCGGGGCTCCCGGCACATCACCACCGGCGTGCCCGACCTCGGTCCGCACCCGGTCACCCTGAAGCCCGGCGAGTCCGCCAGGACCGAACTGGTCTGGCGCAACACGGTCACCGAAGCGGACATACCCGGCGTCTACGCTCCGACCCTGAGCATCGCCCCCCAGCCGGGCCGGCCGGCCGAGGTCATCGACCCCGAGGGGGACATCGACCTCGGCACCACGGGACGCCTCGGCACGACGGCCTGGGCACAGATCGCCGGGGAGGGGCCTTGACCGGTTGCGGGGCCCCACGGACGATCAGCACCCTGGGTGCATGACGCGGTCACAGGACACCACGCAGCCCCAACTCCCGCCCCTGCCAGGGGAGATACTCGCCTACTACGAGCGCGGAGGGGAGCACACCCGCCTCAGGGAGGGCGCGGGGCGGCTGGAGTTCTGGCGCACCCAGGACATCCTGCGGCGGCTCCTGCCGGGTGCCCCCGCGCGCGTGCTCGACGTCGGCGGCGGCACGGGGATCCACGCCGAATGGCTGGCCGAGGACGGGCACGAGGTCGAGGTCGTCGATCCCGTGCCGATGCACGTGGAACGGTCCGGGCGCCTGCCCGGGGTCACCGCGCGCCTCGGCGACGCCCGGGCGCTGCCCGCGGAGGACACCGCGTACGACGTCGTGCTGTTCCTCGGACCGCTGTACCACCTGCCCGAACGCCCGGACCGGGTGCGGGCGTTGGCCGAGGCGGGCCGGGTGGTCCGCCCCGGTGGTGTGGTGGTCGCGGCCACGATCAACCGCTTCGCCGGGCTCAACGACACCCTCAGGCAGGGGAACTACTTCATCCCGGAGCGCCGCGAGCGCACCGACGCCGTGTCGGGCCACGGCAGGCACCGGTGGTCCCCGGCGGACCCGCATTTCACCACCGCCTACTTCGCCGACCCCGCCGACGTCCCCGGCGAGTTCACCGAGGCCGGGCTCGCCCACGAGGGGCAGTACGGCGTCGAGGGGGTCGCCTGGCTGATGGGCGGGGTGGAGGACTGGCTGGACGATCCGGAGCGCAGGCACGCGGTCCTCGCGGCGACCCGGCGGATCGAGTCGGAGCCGTCGCTCCTCGGGGCGAGCGGACATGTGCTGACGGTGGGGCGACGGCGTCCCTGAGGGGCCGGTGGTCGTCGCTGAGGAGCCGGTGGTCGTCCCTGAGGGGCCGGTCGAGGGCTGCGTACGATCATCGGACGTTCGTCGCGCAGCGAGGAGTCCGTCCGTGTTCACCACTCGACCGACGCTCCAGGGGACCTTCGGCATGGTCTCCTCCACGCACTGGCTCGCCTCCCAGTCGGCGATGGCGGTCCTGGAGGACGGCGGCAACGCGTTCGACGCGGCCGTGGCGGCCGGGTTCGTCCTGCACGTCGTGGAACCCCACCTCAACGGGCCCGCCGGCGAGGTGCCGATCCTCCTCGCGCCGGCGGACGGCGAGGTCCGGGTGCTGTGCGGACAGGGGGTGGCGCCCGCCGGGGCGACGGTCGGGCACTACCGGGCGCTCGGGCTCGAACTGGTCCCCGGCACGGGACCGCTGGCCGCCGCCGTGCCGGGCGCGTTCGACGCGTGGATGCTCCTGCTGCGCGACCACGGCACCAAGGACCTGGCCGACGTGCTGAAGTACGCCATCGGGTACGCGGAGCACGGCCACGCGCCCGTGGAGAACGTCGGGGCGACGGTCGAGTCCGTACGGGACCTCTTCGAGAAGGAGTGGCTGTCGTCGGCGGAGGTGTACCTGCCGGACGGACGGGCGCCCCGCCCCGGCGAGCTGTTCCGCAACCCGGCGCTGGCCGCGACCTGGCGCAGGCTCCTCGCCGAGACCGCGGGGGCGGGGGACCGGCAGACCCGTATCGAGGCGGCCCGCGAGGTCTGGCGCGCCGGCTTCGTCGCCGAGGCCCTCGTCCGCCAGGCCGGGCGACCCACGCTCGACACCAGCGGCGAACGGCACACCGGGACGCTCACGTCGGCCGACCTCGCCGGCTGGTCCGCGTCCTACGAGGCCCCGGTGACGTACGACTGGAACGGCTGGACCCTGTGCAAGGCGGGTCCCTGGAGCCAGGGCCCGGTCCTCCTCCAGCAACTCGCCCTGCTGCCGCCGGAACTGCCCGCCCACGGATCCGCCGCGTACATGCACCTCCTCATCGAGGGCTGCAAGCTCGCCATGGCGGACCGGGAGGCCTGGTACGGGGACGCGGCGCCGGTCCCGCTCGACCAGCTGCTGTCCGACGAGTACAACGCCGTGCGGCGGGCGCTCGTCGGTGACTCGGCGTCGTACGAGCTGCTGCCGGGCGCCCCGGGTGGCCGTACGCCGCGACTGAGCGCGCACGCCGGCGTGGTGGCCGGCGACGAGCCGGGCGGCGGTGCCATGGGGGCCGGTGAGCCCACCGTCGCCAAGGGGCCCCGGTCGCCGGTGCCGGGGGAGCCCGAGGTCGCGGCCGACGGGAGCACCCGGGGCGACACCTGCCACCTCGACATCGTCGACCGCTGGGGCAACATGGTCGCGGCCACGCCCAGCGGCGGCTGGCTGCAGTCCAACCCCGTCGTCCCCGAACTGGGCTTCCCGCTCGGTACCCGCCTGCAGATGGCCTGGCTGGAGGAGGGACTGCCCAACTCGCTCACCCCCGGCCGCCGCCCCCGCACCACCCTCACCCCCTCGCTGGCGCTTCGCGACGGCGTGCCGGTGATGGCCTTCGGCACCCCCGGCGGCGACCAGCAGGACCAGTGGCAGCTGCACTTCTTCCTCGCCGTCGCCCTGCGCCCGCCGGTGCGCGGCGGACTCGACCTCCAGGGCGCGATCGACGCCCCGAACTGGCACAACGACAGCTTCCCCGGCTCTTTCCACCCGCGCGGCACGCGCCCCGGCAGCGTCACCGTCGAGTCCCGGACGCCCCCGGAGGTCGTCGAGGAGCTGCGCCGGCGCGGCCACGACCTCGTGATCGGCGAGGCCTGGTCCGAGGGCAGGCTGTGCGCGGTCGCCCGTGACCCCCGCAGCGGGGTGCTGTCGGCGGCGGCCAACCCGCGCGGGATGCAGGGGTACGCGGTCGGGCGCTGAGCCCTGAGCGCGGGGCGCACGGCGGATCGCGCTCGCGGCGGCTCCGTCCGCCCCGGGTGTTCACGGCGATTCCCTACCGAATACACCGAACGGGAGGGGATTGTCAGTGCCGCGTGCTGTCATGGAGGCATGATCGAAGACACCGAAACCATCGACGAGTTTCTCGCGCGGCACGCCTCGGACGTCGAGGAAGCGATCCGCAAGGCCGCCGCGGCGGAGATCATGCCCCGCTTCCGGCAGCTCGCCGCGCACGAGGTCGACCAGAAGGCCGGCCCGCACGACCTGGTCACCGACGCCGACCGCAAGGCCGAGCTGTATCTGACGGAGGCGCTCTCCGCGCTGCTGCCGGGCTCGGTCGTCGTCGGCGAGGAGGCGGTGCACGCCGACCCCGTGTCGTACGAGGCGATCCAGGGCGACGCGCCCGTCTGGATCGTCGACCCGGTGGACGGCACCCGCCAGTTCGTCAATGGCGACCCCGCCTTCTGCACCCTCGTCGCCCTGGCCCGGGGCGGTGTCCTGCGCGCCTCCTGGACGTACGCGCCCGCCCTCGACCGGTTCGCCGTGGCGATCCGCGGCCGGGGTGCCACCGTCGACGGCGTACCCCTGCGCGCCGGCTCGCCCGACCCGGGCCGGGACCTCGACATCGCCACCTCGCACCCGGACTACACCACGCCGGAGCAGAAGCGGGCCCTGCTCGGCCTCCGGACGGACGGCGTGGCCCCGCGTGCCTGCGGTTCGGCCGGGCTGGAGTATCTCGCCGTCGCCGAGGGCCGGCTGGACGCGACCGCGTTCTCCTGGGAGGCCGCCTGGGACCACGCGGCCGGGCTGCTGCTCGTCGAGGAGGCGGGCGGTGCCCACCTCACCCTGTCCGGCGAGCCCTTCCGCATAACCGGCGGCAACGCCCTGCCCTTCACCACGGCCCGGGACGCGGCCACGGCCCGCCGGGTGGTGGGGCTGCTGTCGGGCGGCGCCTGACGAGACAAGCGGAAGCAGCACCTCCGCCGGTTGGCCGTGGCCTCGTCCCGGGCCTGTCGGTGGCCGGGCATATCCTGAGCGCAGGTCTGTCCGCGGGCGGGGATTGCGTCGGCGGAGTACGGCCATCGGCTGACGAAGGGGTCCGGACGTGCCGTCGATGCTCGACGCGGTGGTGGTGGGGGCGGGGCCGAACGGCCTGACGGCTGCCGTGGAGCTGGCCCGCCGCGGCTTCTCCGTGGCCGTGTTCGAGGCGAAGTCCACCGTGGGCGGGGGCTCCCGCACCGCGGAGCTGACCCTGCCGGGCTTCCGCCACGACCCCTGCGCGGCCGCGCACCCGCTCGGCGTCAACTCGCCCGCGTTCAAGGCGATGCCGCTGCACCGCTACGGCCTGGAGTGGCTGCACGCCGAGTTGCCCATGGCGCACCCCTTCCCCGACGGCTCGGCGGCCGTGCTGTCGCGCTCGGTGGGGGAGACGGCCGCCTCGTTCGGGCCGCGTGACGCGGGCGCGTACCGCAGGCTGGTCGAGCCGTTCCTGCCCAAGTGGGACACGCTCGCCCGGGACTTCATGTCGCTGCCGCTGTCCGCGCTGCCCCGCGACCCGGTCACCCTCGCCCGGTTCGGGCTGGCCGGGCTGCCGCCGTCCACCTGGCTGATGCGCCGCTTCAAGGACGAGCGGGCCAAGGCGCTGTTCGCCGGCCTCGTCGCCCATGTCATCGCCCCGCTCGGCGGCCTCGCCACCGGTGCGGTGGGGCTGGTCTTCGCGCTGGCCGCGCACGCCGCGGGCTGGCCGGTCGCCCGGGGCGGCTCCCAGGCCATCGCCGACGCGCTCACCGCGTATCTGAAGGACCTCGGCGGCACCGTCCACACCGACTACGAGGTCAAGCGCCTCGACGACCTGCCGCCCGCGCGCGCGTACGTCTTCGACACCTCGCCCACCGCGCTGGCCCGGATCGCGGGCTTCGGCGGTCACTACGAGCAGTACCGCTACGGTGCGAGCGTCTTCAAGCTCGACTACGCGCTCGACGGCCCCGTGCCGTGGACCGCCGAGGAGGCGCGCCGTGCCGGGACCGTCCAGGTCGGGGCGAGCAGGGCCGAGATCGGCGCGGCGCTCGACGCGGCCTCCCGCCACGGCCGGGCGCCCGACAGGCCGTTCCTGATCACCGTGCAGCCCAGCCTGGTCGACCCGAGCCGGGCCCCCGAGGGCAAGCACGTCTTCTGGGCCTACGGCCATGTGCCCAACGGCTGGACGGGCGATCTGACCGACGCCGTCGAGCGGCAACTGGAGCGGTTCGCCCCGGGGTTCCGCGACCGTGTTCTCGCGCGCGCCACGGCGGGCCCGCCCGAACTCGCCGCGCACAACGCCAACTACGTGGGCGGCGACATCGCCTGCGGCGCGGCCTCCGGACTCCAGCTGCTGCTCCGCCCCAAGCTCTCGCTCGCCCCGTACGGCACCCCGCACCCGGCCGTCTTCCTCTGCTCCTCGGCGACCCCGCCCGGCCCCGGTGTGCACGGCATGTCGGGACACAACGCGGCCAAGGCGGTCTGGCGCAGACTGCGGCAGGAACGCTGAGGTGCCGTCGGCGCGCGGGGTGATGTCACGAACCGGCAAAGTTCTTCACGCTTTCTCCGTGTGCATGTTCAAGTCACCTGGGTAAGTTGCCGCCATGAATGATCGGAGTGCGTTACCGGACTCCGGCTCGCGGCCTGCCGTGGGCCTCGCCGACCTCGCGCAACTCGTGCGCGCACCCGCCGCCCTGAGCGTTCCGGGCGACGTGCTCGCGGGTGCCGCCGCGGCGGGACATCCGCTCGGTGCGCGGACGTTCGGTGTGATGGGTTCGTCCGTCTGCCTCTACTGGGCCGGCATGGCCCTCAACGACTACGCCGACGCCACGATCGACGCGGTCGAGCGCCCCGAACGCCCCGTCCCGTCGGGCCGGGTCCCGCGCCGCACCGCCCTCGCCGTCGCCGTAGCCCTGACCGCCGGGGGCCTCGCGCTCGCCGCCGCCTCGGGGGGTCGCCGGAGTCTGCTCGGGGCGCTGCCCCTGGCCGGCGCCGTCTGGGCGTACGACCTGTTGCTCAAGTCCACCCCGGCGGGCCCGGCCGCCATGGCCTGCGCACGTGCCCTGGACGTCCTCGCGGGCACCCTGGCCGCCGGGCGCGGCAGGGAGCGTACGACCTCGACCGGTACCGCCCTGCTGCGCGGTGCCGTCCCCGCCGCGCTGATCGGTGCCCACACCTACACGCTGACCGTGCTGAGCCGTCACGAGATCTCGGGCGCCCCCGCCCGGCTGCCGGCCGCGACCCTCGCCGCCTCCACGACCACCGCCCTCGCGGCGGCTCTACCGGCCGTCCCCACGGCCGTCGCCCACCGCGCGGGGCGCCAGGGGACCGCCGGCGGGTCACCCTCGGCCGCGGCCAGGGCGGTCGTGGTCGCCGCCGGGGCCCTCGCCTACCTCGGCAGCTACGGAACGGCCCAGGCCCGCGCCGTACGGGAGCCGTCGGGCGAGAACGTACGGCGGGCCGTCGGGGCCGGGATCCTCGGTCTGGTGCCCCTGCAGGCGGCGCTGACCGCACGGAGCGGCGCCACCGCCGCGGCGGCGGCCCTGGGTGTCGTCCACCCCCTCGCGCGACGGCTCGCGCGGCGCGTCTCCCCCACCTGAACAGCACGGACCTCCGCGGAGGAAATCCGACATGACCCCGCCCCCCACCCCCCTCAGATTCGGCTACGGCACCAACGGCTTCACCAACCACCGGCTCGCCGACGTCCTCGCGGTCCTCGCCGACCTCGGCTACGACGGCGTCGCGCTCACCCTCGACCACGGCCACCTCGACCCCTACGCGCCGGACCTGCCCCGACGGGTGGACGCCCTCGCCCGGGACCTGGCCCGGCACGGACTCGACGTGACGGTCGAGACCGGCGCCCCCTCGAACTCCTCGTCCGCTGCTGCTGGTGGCGGGTCACGACACGACCGCCGACATGTTCCCGTTCGCGGTCGTGGCCCTGCTCCGCCACCCCGGACAACTCGCCGCCCTGCGCGCGGGCCTGTGGCCCGGCGCCGTGGAGGAACCGCCGCGCCCGTCGCCGGCGTCCGCATCCGCGCGGGCGAGGGCGTGATCGTGGCGGTCCACGCCGCCGACCGCGACCCGTCCGGCTTCGCCGGCCCCGACACCTGGACGTCCGCCGCGACACCACCGGCCATCTTGCCTTCGGCCATGGGCTGCACCAGTGCATCGGCCAGTCGGCCAGTCCCTCGCCCGCGCGGAGCTGCGGGTCGGCCTGCCCGCCCTGTTCGGCCGCCTGCCGAACCTGCGCCTGACCGCGCCGCCGGAGGACTTCGCGTTCACGATGAGCACGACCCGCGGGGTGCGGTCGTTGCCGGTGAGCCGGTAGGTCGCTGAGCCGGCGGGGCGAGGCCGACGGGTCGCCGAGCCGGGAGGGCGACGAGCCGGGAGGGCGACGAGCCGGTGGTCGGCCGGGTCATGGGCCCGTCGGGGCACCGCCACATGGGGGCTCGTACGGCCCCGCGGCTGATATAGAGGCGGGCATGACCACCATCACCCTCGTCCGGGGCGACATCACCCAGCAGTCCGTCGACGCCATCGTGAACGCCGCGAACTCCTCCCTCCTCGGCGGGGGAGGAGTGGACGGTGCCATCCACCGGCGAGGCGGCCCGGCCATCCTGGCCGAGTGCCGCGCGCTCCGCGCCTCCCACTACGGGCGGGGCCTGCCCACCGGCCAGGCCGTCGCCACGACGGCGGGCGACCTGGACGCGCGCTGGGTCATCCACACGGTCGGCCCGGTCCACAGCCAGAGCCTCGACCGCTCCGCCCTCCTCGTCTCCTGCTACCGCGAATCCCTCCGCGTGGCCGACGAACTCGGCGCCCGCACGGTCGCCTTCCCCGCCGTGTCCGCCGGTGTCTACGGCTGGCCGATGGACGACGCGGCCCGTATCGCCGTGGAGACCGTCCGCGCCACGGAGACCTCGGTCGAGGAGGTCAGGTTCGTCCTCTTCGACGACGAGGCGTACGCGGCCTTCGCCGCACGGACGGGCTGACATCGGCTCAGATCGGCGCGCCCACAGCGGCGCCGAGCGCGCGGCGGGGTGAATCGCAACGTCCGGCGTGTCGTCCCGCCGCACTCCGACGGACGAACGGCCGGAGCGGTTCGAACGGAGTCGTAGGGAGCCGTATGCCAGAAGAAAGACGCTGGTCAGCGTCGTCGGCGTGGCATGTTGACAGACCGGGCCCCGGCGCCGTGATCGGTTGCGGCGGGCCGTGCGGCCTTCCACGGTGAGCGCAAGGACAGCTGCTTCGAAAGGAACGTGCATGCGCGCCCTCGTCTCCCGTGGTCTCCTCCTGTCGCCCCTGGTGTGCGGGGCACTGGTCTTCGGTCCGGTCGGCACCGCCACCGCGGCCGTCGACGCGGGCCGCACCGCCTCGGACCACACCTCGACCGGGGCCGCCGCGGTCCCCGAACCCGATCTGGACGCCCTCTTCGACGCGTTGGACGCGGAGATCGATGCCCTCCTGGCCAAGGAGGAGGCCGACGCGGACGCTCTCGTCGGCCAGGAGATCGCCGACGTGGACGCGCTGCTCGCACGGCTCGACCTCGACATGGACGGGCTGCTGGCGGACATCGAGGCCGACGTGGACGCCGCCACGGCCACGGCGACCGAGACGGAGACGGTGACGGTGACGGGGACGGAGACGGTCACCGAGACGGACGCCGTCGCGACCGACACGGACGTGCTCCTGGACCAGCTGGACCTGCTCGACCGCATGGACCAGGGCGATGTCCTCGCCCCGCTGCTGGACGAGCTGACCACCATCGCCAAGCTGGACTCCGGCCGGCTCGACGCGGCCGAGGCCGCCCGGCACGCCACGGCCCTGCGGGCGGCCCACACCACCGTGCAGAAGCGGCTGGAGAAGCTGAAGGCGGCGGCCCCGGCCGGCACCGACCGCGCCGCCGCGGCGGCCGACCCGGTGGCGGATCTGCTGGCCGCTCTGCAGTCCGCGGTCGACGGCCTGCTCAAGGCGCTGGCCTCGCTCGACCTGGGGTCCGTACTGGGCGCGGTGACCGGTCTGCTCGCCCCGGTCCTCGGGGTCGTCACCGGCCTCCTGCAGCCCGTGCTCGGCCTGGTCACCGGCCTGGTCGGGGGGCTCCTCGGCGGTCTGCCGCCCGTGACGCTGCCGGCGCTTCCGGCGGCGTGAGCGCCTCACTCCCCGTCGGGAGCGTCGCTGAGGCCCAGCCTCAGGTGCTCCACGTGGAAGACGGCCTGGTCCAGCAGTTCGGCGACATGGTGGTCGTGCAGCGCGTACACCACCGAACGGCCCCGCCGCTCGCCCACGACCAGGCCGAGGTTGCGCAGCAGACGCAGCTGGTGGGAGCAGGCCGACTGTTCCATCCCGACCTCGGCGGCCAACTCGGTCGCCGGGAGCGGGCCTTCGCGCAGCCGGGCCAGGATCAGCAGGCGGGACGGGGTGGAGAGGGCCTGGAGGGTGGTGGCCACCTTGGCGACGTTGCCCGCGTCCAGGCGCACGCGAGGGGTGGCGTCCTGCGCTGAGGTGACGGCTCCATGACCCATGGCCCGTATCCTACCCATCGCACATGAAGGCATGAATGAGTCTTCATGTGTTCCTGTATGGTGTGCCGCGTGTCTGCCACCCTCGCTCCGTCACCCGCCCCCCGTTCGTCCATGCCGACGGCCCCCCGCCGCCGCACCCGGGTCCTCGCCCTGCCCGAGGCCCGCTGGGCGCTGGCCTCGACCGTCGCCTTCCTGCTCGCCTTCCCGCTGGACCTCGCCGGGGCCTCCGCCTGGCTGTACGGCCCCCTCTACGCGATCGCGTACGTGGCCGGCGGCTGGGAGCCCGCGCTCGAAGGGCTGCGGGCGCTGCGGGACAAGAGCCTCGACGTCGACCTGCTGATGATCGTCGCGGCGCTGGGCGCGGCCGCGATCGGCCAGGTCCTCGACGGCGGTCTGCTGATCGTCATCTTCGCCACCTCCGGAGCCCTGGAGGCCCTGGCCACCGCCCGCACCGCCGACTCGGTACGGGGGCTCCTCGACCTCGCGCCCACCACGGCTACCCGGCTGCCGGCGGACGGCTCCGCCGAGGAGACCGTGCCCACCGACCGGCTCGCCGTCGGCGACGTGGTGCTGGTCCGCCCCGGCGAGCGCATCGGCGCCGACGGGCGGGTCCTGGAGGGGGACAGCGAGGCCGACCAGGCCACCATCACCGGCGAACCCCTGCCCGTGCCCAAGGCCCCCGGCGACGAGGTCTTCGCCGGGACCCTCAACGGCACGGGAGTGCTGCGCGTCCGCGTCGAACGGGACCCGGCCGACTCCGTGATCGCCCGCATCGTGAGCCTCGTCGAGGAGGCCTCGCGCACCAAGGCGCCCACCCAGCTGTTCATCGAGAAGGTCGAACAGCGGTACGCCGTCGGCGTCGTCGTCGCGACCCTCGCCGTCTTCGGCGTCCCGCTGACCCTCGGCGAGGACCTCACGTCCGCGCTGCTCCGCGCCATGACCTTCATGATCGTGGCCTCGCCCTGCGCGGTCGTCCTCGCCACCATGCCGCCGCTGCTCTCCGCCATCGCCAACGCCGGCCGCCACGGTGTCCTGGTCAAGTCCGCCGTCGCCATGGAGCGGCTGGGCGAGATCGACGTCGCCGCCCTCGACAAGACCGGCACCCTCACGGAGGGCGCGCCCGAGATCACGGCCGTACGGCCGCTGCCCGGCTCCGGGCTCGACGAGGACGGGCTGCTGGCGCTGGCCGCCGCCGCCGAGCACCCCAGTGAGCATCCGCTCGCCCGCGCCGTGGTGGCCGCGGCCGGCGCCCGCGGGCTGCGAGTGGCCGCCGCCGGGGACTTCACCGCCCTGCCCGGACGGGGTGTGCGGGCGAGTGTCGAGGGGCGCGTGGTGACGGTGGGACGGCCCGGGGAGAGCGAGGGTGCCGACTCCGGCGCGGAGGCCGAGGGGACGACCGTCGCCGTCACACGGGACGGGGAGGCCGTCGGGACGCTCACCCTGGCCGACCGGCTGCGCCCCGACGCACCCGGCGCCGTGGCCGCGCTCGTGGCCGTGACCGGTGTGTCGCCGGTCCTGCTCACCGGGGACAACGCCGGTGCCGCGGCCCGGGTGGCGGCGGACACCGGCATCGCCGACGTGCGGGCCGGGCTGCTGCCGCAGGAGAAGGTGGCGGCGGTACGGGGGCTCCAGGACGAGGGCCGGAAGGTGCTGTTCGTCGGGGACGGCGTCAACGACGCGCCCGCCCTCGCCGCCGCCCATTCCGGGGTGGCGATGGGCCGGGCCGGGTCCGATCTCGCGCTGGAGACCGCGGACGCGGTGGTGGTGCGCGACGAGCTGGGCGCGATCCCGGCGGTGGTGCGGCTGTCGCGGGCGGCCCGGCGGCTGGTGGTGCAGAACCTCGTGATCGCCGGGGTGTGCATCGCGGTACTGGTGGTGTGGGACCTGGTGGGTCATCTGCCGCTGCCCCTCGGGGTGGCGGGGCACGAGGGGTCCACGGTGGTGGTGGGGCTCAACGGGCTTCGCTTGCTGAGGGAGTCGGCCTGGCGCAGGGCCGCGCGCGACTGAGGGGGAGCCGGGGGGCTCGTCGGGGGACGGTGGCACGGGTCCGCACCGGCTGGTCGCGCGGGCCGGTCGCGCGGTACTCCGCGCCCCCGGCGGGCCCGGAGCCCGCGGGGCACCCGCACCTCGATGTCGGATTCTCGCCAGCCCTCCCTGCTCCCCTCCCTGATGCTGGTGTCATGCGGAACGGGATGCACGAAGACACGGAGCGGTGTGTGCGGGCCGTGCGGTCGAAGGACGCGCGGTTCGACGGGTGGTTCTTCACGGCCGTGGTGACCACGCGGATCTACTGCCGGCCCAGCTGCCCGGTGGTGCCGCCGAAGGCGGAGAACATGACGTTCTATCCGAGTGCGGCGGCCTGCCAGCAGGCCGGGTTCCGGGCCTGCAAGCGGTGCCGGCCGGACACGAGCCCCGGATCACCGGAGTGGGATCAGCGGGCGGACCTCGTGGCACGGGCGATGCGGCTGGTGGGGGACGGGGTGGTGGACCGCGAGGGCGTGCCGGGGCTGGCGCGGCGCCTCGGGTACAGCTCCCGCCAGGTCGAGCGGCAGCTGCTCGCCGAGCTGGGGGCCGGGCCGCTCGCGCTCGCCCGGGCGCAGCGGGCGCAGACCGCGCGGCTGCTGATCGAGACGACCGCGCTGCCGATGGCGGAGATCGCGTTCGCCGCCGGGTTCGCGTCGATCCGGACGTTCAACGACACCGTGCGGGAGGTCTTCGCGCTGTCGCCGAGCGAACTGCGCGGGCGGGCCACCCGCTCGGCCAGGCAGCGCGCCGACTCCCCCGGCACCTCGGGCGCGCTGAGCCTGCGGCTGCCGTTCCGGGCCCCGCTCAACCCCGACAACCTCTTCGGTCACCTCGCCGCGACCGCCGTGCCCGGGGTGGAGGAGTGGCATGACGGCGCGTACCGGCGGACCCTCCGGCTGCCGTACGGTCACGGCATCGTGGGCCTCACACCGCGGCCCGACCACATCGCCTGCCGGCTCACCCTCGGTGATCTGCGCGACCTCCCCGTCGCCATCAGCCGCTGCCGCCGCCTGCTCGACCTGGACGCCGACCCGGTCGCCGTCGACGAGCAGCTGAGCGGCGATCCCGTCCTTGCGCCCCTGGTGGGCAAGGCGCCGGGGCGCCGGGTGCCGCGTACCGTCGACGAGGCCGAGTTCGCCGTGCGGGCCGTGCTCGGCCAGCAGGTGTCCACAGCAGCGGCCCGCACGCACGCGGCCCGGCTGGTCGTCGCGCACGGCGAACCGGTCGACGACCCCGAAGGCGGTCTCACCCGTCTCTTCCCGACCCCCGAGGCGCTGGCGGCCGTCGACCCCGGGACCCTCGCGATGCCCGGCACCCGCCGGACCACCTTCTCCACCCTGGTACGCGGGCTCGCCGACGGGGAGCTGCACCTGGGCGTCGACAGCGACTGGGCCGAGACCCGTGCCCGCCTCCTCGCCCTCCCGGGCTTCGGCCCCTGGACCGTCGAGGTCATCGCCATGCGCGCCCTCGGCGACCCCGACGCCTTCCTCCCCGGCGACCTCGGAATCCGGCGCGCGGCCCGGGAGTTGGGCCTGCCGTCCACCCCGGCGGCGCTCACGGCCCGGGCGGCGGCCTGGCGGCCCTGGCGGGCGTACGCCGTCCAGTATCTGTGGGCGACGGACAGCCACCCCATCAACTACCTTCCCGTATGAGCCCGTTCAGGGCCGACGCATCTCCCAAGGACCTTTCATGAAGCACCAGGCGTCGCAAAAGCGGCACACGGTCGTCGACAGTCCCTACGGCCCCCTCACCCTCGTCGCCGACGACGACGGTGTGCTCTGCGGGCTCTACATGGCCGAGCAGCGGCACCGCCCGCCGCAGGAGAACTTCGGCCCCCGTGACGACTCGCTCTTCGCCGGGGCGGAGGAGCAGCTGAAGGCCTACTTCGCGGGCGAGCTGCGGGAGTTCACCCTCGAACTCCGACTGCACGGCACCCCGTTCCAGCGTCTGGTCTGGGAGCGGCTCGTGTCGATCCCCTACGGCGAGACCCGCGCGTACGGCGATCTCGCCGACGCCCTCGGCAACCCCAAGGCGTCCCGCGCGGTCGGCCTGGCCAACGGCCGCAACCCCGTCAGCATCATCGTGCCCTGCCATCGTGTGGTCGGCTCCGACGGCAGCCTCACCGGCTACGGCGGTGGCGTCGAACGCAAGCGGCGGCTGCTGGACTTCGAGCGGGGGGCGGCCCTGTTCTAGCCCGAGGACGCGGGGGAGCGGGGGAACGGGAGCGCGTCGGGCGCGCGGGGGCGCGGGGGCGCGGATCACGACAGCAGACGGCGCTCCTTCGCCACGGCCACCGCGCCCGCCCGCGTCTCCACGCCCAGCTTGGCGTAGATGCGGCCGAGGTGGGTCTTGACGGTCGCCTCGCTGATGAAGAGGGCCCGCGCTATCTCCCGGTTGCCCAGACCGCGGGCCAGCTGGCCCAGGATCTCGTGCTCGCGCTCGGACAACGTGGGCCGTGGGCTGCGCAGTTGGGCCATCAGCCGGTCGGCCACCGGTGCCGACAGCGCGGTGCGGCCGGTCGCGGCGTCGCGGATCGCCGCGAACAGTTCGTCGGGCCGCTCGGCCTTGAGGAGGTAGCCGGTGGCTCCCGCCTCGATGGCGCGGCTGATGTCGGCGTCGGTGTCGAACATGGTGAGCACGAGAACGCGGGGCACCGGCGCGGCGGGTGTCTCCGCCTCCTCGGCCGGGCGCGCCGTCAGCCGCCGGGTGGCCGTCACCCCGTCCATGCCGTCGCCGAGTTGCAGGTCCATCAGCACCACGTCGGGGCGCAGACGGGCGGCCAGCGCGAGCGCCTCCTCGCCGGTGCCCGCCTCACCGACCACCTCGATGCCGTCGGCACTGGACAGCAGCGCGCGCAACCCGGCGCGTACGACGGCGTGGTCGTCGCACAGCAGGAGCCGCACCGGCGGCCGGGCGACGGGCGGCGACCCGGCCGGCCCCGAGGACACCGGCCAGCTCATCGGATGTACTCCCCGGCGGTGTCGCGGACGATCGGCGTACGGGGGACGGCCGCCGACACCACCGTGCCCTCGCCCGGAGCGGACTCCACGGTGAGGGTGCCGCCCGACTGCCGTGCCCGGATGCGCATGGCCGGCAGCCCGTGCCCGCGCTCCCGTCCCGGCGCCGCCCCGTCCGCCCCGGTGGCCGTCCGGCGCTCCGCGTCGAAGCCCCGCCCGTTGTCGGCGATGTCCAGCGAGACCTGGTCGTCGAGGCAGGTCAGGGTCAGTGCGGCCCGGGTCGCGGCGGCGTGTTCGCGGACGTTGGCAAGGGCGCCCTGGGCGATGCGCAGCAGGGCCGCCTCGGCGCGTTCGGGGAGCGGCCCGGGGCGGCCGTCGAGACGGAACTCCACCGTCAGGCCCGGCCCGCTCTCCCGTTCGGCGAGGGCGCCGAGCGCGGCGGGGAGCGAGCGCTCCACGAGGTCGGCCGGAGCCAGGTCGTGCACGAACCGGCGTGCCTCGGCCAGGCTGTGGGAGGTGATCTCGGCCGCCCTCCCGATGTGTCCACGGGCCGCGTCCGGGTCCGTGTCCCAGACGCGTTCGGCGGCCTGGAGCAGCATCCGCTGGCTGGACAGCCCCTGGGCGAGGGTGTCGTGGATCTCCGTGGCCAGCCGCTGCCGCTCCGCGAGGACCCCCGCCCGCCGTTCCGTGGCCGCGAGATCCCGGCGGGTGCGGACCAGGTCGCCGATGAGGACGCGCTGCCGGGCCGCCTGCCGCCGCAGATGGACGAAGAGGGCGGTGGCGACCGCCGCGATGGCCGGCGGGGCGGCGACCATGTTGGGGTTGATGGTGCCCTCGGACACCCGTATCTCGGCGGCGACCACCAGCGTGGTCAGCAGCACCGCCAGCGGCACGGCCATCCGCGGCGGCAGCGTGTGGAGCCCGGCGAACAGCAGCGGCATGGCACACCAGGTGGCACTCGGAGCGAGCGCGAGCAGGACGACCCAGACCGCCGTCACCGACCCCAGCCAGGCCAGATGCCGGGTGGACGGCCGGCTGCCGGGAGGCGGCGCGGGAGCCAGCAGATGCCCGACGGCGTAGAGGAGCCCGAACACCGCGAACAGCGCCATCACCCAGTGGGCGCGCGTACCGCCCTGATCGCGGGTCAGGAACCGGGCGAACGAGGAGCACAACAGCAGGAAGAACGCGGCGTGCACGACGGCGGCCAGCCAGCGGCCGTCCGGGTCCGTGCGCTCCTGCTCCGGCCAACTCATCGCCCCACCGGCTCTCTTGTCGTGCTCCTCGGGTACTTCACAGGTCGCCCTCCTGTGTCTAACGTGACCGGCTCCCGGCCGCATCAACCGATCGGCTGATACGAGGATCGCCCGAACCGCCCGCGGACCGGAGCCGGTCGACCGAACCGAACACCCCGCCGGCGCCCCGAGGCTGGCAGCACGACCCGAGCCGCCTCGGGACGCGACCACCGAGTCCTCAGGGAAGGAAGCCCCGTGCCGCCGACCGAGAAGAACCTCACCGTCAACCGGGCCGCCCTCGGCCACCGTGTCACCTACGCGCTGCGCCACCCCGGCCGAGTGCCGCGCCATCTCGTCCGCGTGACCCGCGACATGTGGCTGCGCCACCGCCACCCGGACCACATCGACTACTACCGCGCGGTGATGCGCTCCGACACCCGCGCCGACCCGGACGCGGCGGTCGGCAGCCGCAGCCGGGAGAGATGGCTGGCCCTCGGCGCGATGCAGTTCGACTACCTGCTCGGCCACGGCCTGCGTCCCGAGCACCGGATGCTGGAGATCGGCTGCGGCAACCTGCGCGGCGGCTGGCGGTTCATCCGGCACCTGGAGCCCGGCCACTACTACGGCCTCGACATCTCGCCCGACATCCTCGCCGCCGCCCAGGACACCATCGTCGAGATGGGGCTGCAGTCGCGCCTGCCCACCCTGACCCCCGTACGCGACCTGACCCTCAAGTTCCTCCCCGACGCCCACTTCGACGTCGTGCACGCGCACAGCGTCTTCTCGCACTCGCCGCTCCACGTCATCGAGGAGTGCCTGTCCCACGTCGGCCGGGTGCTGACCCCGAACGGCTGGTTCGACTTCACCTTCGACCGCACCGAGGGCACGGAACACCACGTCCTGCGGGAGGACTTCTACTACCGCACCGAGACGCTCGTCGCCCTGGCCGAGAAGCACGGACTTCAGGCCCGCTTCATGGACGACTGGGAGAAACTGCCGCACGGCCAGTCCAAGCTCCGCGTCAGCCGGCCCGCCGCGTCCTGAAGCGCGGGGGCCCGGCGGCCCGGTCAGCCGCTCGCGGCACCGAGCCCCCGCAACAGCTCCGGCAGCGCGGTCCCGATCGGCTCCCGCACGATCTCGTCCGCCCGCTCGTCGTACGGGGTCGGATCGGCGTTGACGATGATCAGCCGTGCCCCGTGGTCGGCGGCGACTCCGGCGAGCCCGGCGGCCGGCTGGACCTGGAGGCTGGTGCCGACGGCGATGAACACCTGGCTGGCCTTGGCGATGGAGACGGCCTGGCCGAGCACCACCGGGTCCAGGCGCTCGCCGAACATGACGGTGGCGGACTTCAGGATGCCGCCGCACTCCAGGCACGGCGGATCGTCCTCACCGGCCTCGACCCGGGCGAGGGCGTCCTCCATCGGCGTACGGGCGTGGCACGCGACGCACACCACGGATCGCGCGCTGCCGTGGAGTTCGAGGACCTTGCGGGCGGGCATCCCGGCGAGCTGGTGCAGCCCGTCCACGTTCTGCGTGATCACCCGCACCGGCACCCCGGACCGCTCCAGCTCGGCCACCGCCCGGTGCGCCACGTTCGGCTCCGCCAGCAGCGTCCGGTTCTGCCGCCGCATCCGCCACGCGCGCCTGCGGATCTCGGGATCAGCCATGTAGTACGCGTACGTCACCAGCTTCTCGGCCTCGGGATCGCGCCGCCACAGCCCGTTCGGGCCCCGGTAGTCGGGGATGCCGGAGTCGGTGCTGATGCCGGCGCCGCTGAGGAGGGCGACGAGGGGCTTGTCCATGGGGTGAGGGTAGGTCGGGGGTCCGGCCGGGGCGAGCGGATAACGGGGCGGCGCCCGGGCGCGTGGTGTCAGGGGGCGGGCAGCCCGTACGTGCGGTCGTAGTGCTGGGCGACCAGGACGCCGCTGTGGTCGCAGGCGAGCTGCCAGTCGTTGACTCCGGTCTCCACGCCGTCGGTGAAGTTCCACAGGAGCCGGCCCTTGGCGGCGCCGATCGCGTAGATGCCGTCCCTGTTCTGGTAGGCCGGGACGTAGACGGCGCCCGGGCCCGCGGTGACCGGCTGGTCGATGTTGAGGCGGGGGGTGGGGCAGAACCAACGGCGGGCGCCGGTACCGGCGTTGAAGGCGTACACGCCGGCGGGGTCGGTGCCGGTGACGTAGACCGTGTTGCCGTAGCCGCCGAGGGAGGCGAACATGCCGCGCTCGGGCTTCACCCGCCAGCGGAGCTTGCCGGTGGTCAGGTTCAGGGCCTCCAGCTGCCGGCCGATGGCGAACACCGTACGGTCGAGGACGGCGAGGCCGGGCCGGAGGTCGTAGCCGACGGGGCGGCGCCACACGACGCCGGAGTCGTCCAGGTTCCGGGCGGTGACATTGCGCAGGCCGTCGGCGTAGACGAAGAAGCCGGGGACGATGACCGGCGCCAGCCGGACCCCGACGTCCTCCGGGCTGATCGGGATGACCTCGGCGCGGCGGCCCGCCAGGTCGACGCTGAACACCGTGTCCGTGGAGGTCGCGACGCCCTGCTCGTCGGACTGTCTCTTGAGGCGGACGCCGATGACGGAGATGGCCCGGTCGTCGGTGGCTCCGAGCAGCGTGTCGAAGCGGAAATCCGGCCCGAAGTCGATGGTGAAACGTTCCGTTCCGTCGACCGGGTCGACTCCGATCACCGTCGCCCCCTCACCGAGCGCGACCGCGGCGTCGAAGGCCAGCACGGTCGGGGTCGGCGACGGGCTGATGCCCTCGTAGACCCACCTCGGCCGGGTGCCGTCCCTGAGATCGAGGCTGAGCATGTCACCCGGGCGGGTCTTCAGCAGGGCCGTGCCGTCCTCGAAGACTGCGGGCGCCTGGACCAGCGGGCCGCCCCGATAGGTCCACAGCGGCTTGGGGGGCGGGCCCACGGGCTTCGTGGAGCGTGCGGCCGTCTTCTCCGGCCGGCCGAGCACCACGGCGGCACCGACGGCGGCGGCGGTGGCGGAGCCGGCCGACACGCCCAGGAGCATGCGCCGGGACGGGCCGGGCCGCGACACCGCGCGGCGGTGTCCGCCGGAGGACCGGTAGGGCTCAGGCTCCTCGGGAGGGGAGTACTGCTCCGCACGGGCGCGGAGCCCGGTTCCCGAGCGCGGTTCGCCGCCGGCACCGCCGGGCGCCGGCTCCTGCGCGGAGCGGCCCGGCAGTCCGGAGCCGTCGTACGGGCGGCCGGGCTCCGTCGCCGACGGGCTCCGGGTGTCGCGGGCCCCCTCGTCGTCCCGCTCGAAGTCGTACGCGGCCCGGCTGTGCCGTGCGGTGTGGACGTCCGGCTCGGGGCCGGTCCCGGCCGAGGGGAACGTGACCTCGGTGTACGGCGTGGTGTCCAGGGTCCGCACCGCCGCCGCGCGCAGCGCGATCGAGGAGGTCACCGACGCGGGCAGCCAGTCGTCTCCCGTCGACTGCTCCACACCCCCGGGCGCGCAGGCCGCGGCCAGCTTGTCGGGAGTGATGCGCAGCCGGGGGTCCTTGGTGAGGCAGAGGTTGATGATCTTGTCCAGGGGCTCGGGCACCCCGGTCAGATCGGGGGCGCTGTGCACGACCTGGTAGAGGAGCGTGGCCGCCGCGGTGCCGCTGAACGGCGCGTGTCCGGTCGCGGCGAACGTGAGCACCGAGCCCAGCGAGAAGACGTCGCCCTCGGGACCCAGTGGCTCACCCGTGGCCTGCTCGGGGCACATGTACTCGAAGGAACCGAAGAGGGCGCCGGAGCGGGTGAGGTCGTAGCCGTCGCTCGCCCGGACGATGCCGAAGTCGATGACGCGCGGGCCGTCGGCGGCGAGCAGCACGTTGGAGGGCTTCAGGTCGCGGTGCACCAGCCCGGCGGCCTGTACCGAGATCAGCGCCTCGGCGATGCCGGCGCCCAGCACGAGCACCGACTCCACCGGGAGCGGGCCGTGCGCGGCGACCGCCTCGGCCAGGGTGGGGCCGGCGATGTAGTCCGTGGCCAGCCACGGGACGGGGCCGTCCGGGTCGGCGTCCACCACGGGCGCGGTGTACCGGCCGCCGACCGCTCCGGCGGCCTCCACCTCCCGGCGGAAACGGATACGGAAGTTCTTGTCCCCCAACAGCTCGGGACGGATGGCCTTGACCGCGACGGTCCGTCCCCCGGGGGAGCGCGCCAGATAGACCCGTCCCATTCCTCCTGCGCCGAGCCGGGCCACGAGACGGTAGGGACCTAGCTCCTCGGGATCGTCTGAGCCCAGTGGTTCCATGACCTCAGCTGCCTGTTCGGTGAGGACGGGCGACAATCGGCCCGCGGGCGGAGGAGACGCACTGCTCCGGGCGGCTCCCGGTGACCGTTCCCCCAGGTGCTCCGGGTCTCCCGGAGCCACGGCCCGCGCCCGGGCCGCCGATCACGGTGTCCCGAGTGCTGCCCCGGTTCCTGAGCGGGACACGAGGCGCCATCCCTCGGACGGGGGTGATGTCAGCCTAGATGCTGGAGTGACGAACGGGCAGCGTTTTCAGCCAGCGCTTCAAAGTTGCATTAAATGCCCCCTCCACCCTTCTCACGTTCTGTACAAGGGCAGTTGACCCGAAGTCAGGTGACTCCTGTCAACAGCGGAGCGCCACCGCCGTGGCCGGTCATCGCCGGTTCAGCCGACCCGGCAGCCGTTCTCCAACTCGACCGGACCCGTGCCGTCCGCCAGCACGTCGAGGGCGGCGAGCACCCGCGGGCCGAGCGCCCCCGGGAGGTACCCGGCGAGTTCGGCGCGCGGGACGAGCCGCCACGACAGCAACTCCTCCTCCTGCAGACGGATCCGCTTCAGATCCTCCTCGCCGAGCACCCCGCCGTCGTACAGGTACGCCACCAGCGGCGGCCTCCCGACCCCGTGCACCCAGTCCACGGCGAGCAGCCGCCCCGGCTCGACGTCCAGCCCGATCTCCTCCAGCGTCTCGCGCCGCGCCCCCTGCCTCGGGCTCTCCCCGTCGTCCGACTCGATCGTCCCGCCCGGGAGCGCCCATCCCTCTCGGTAGTTGGGCTCGACGAGGAGGATCCGCCCCTCGGTGTCCCGGAAGAGGGCGGCGGCGCCGGCCAGGACACGGGGCAGGCTCGCGAGGTACGCGGCGAAGTCCGGAGTGCTCATCCAGGCAGGGTAGACGGCCCGCGGGAGGCGGGAAATCGGCGCTCGGGGAGCACGACGACCGGCGCTCAGGAGCCGGCGGCCTCGGCCAACCGCACCGTGCGCTCCGCGAGTTCACTGATGCGCACCCCGTCGAAACCGAACACGGCGCTGCGCACGGTGTCCTCCAGGGGGTCCTTCCACCGGTCCGGGATCGCCGCCGCCCCGCACAGCACCCCCGCCACCGACCCGGCGGTGGCCCCGTTGGAGTCGGTGTCCAGGCCACCGCGGACGGTCAGCGCGATCGTCCGGGTGAAGTCGCCCCCGCCGTACAACAGCCCGGCGGTCAGCACCGCCACGTTCGGCACGACATGGATCCAGCCCAGGCCGGCCGTCTCCTCGCCCACCGTCGCCAGCGTGTCCGCCCAGTCCAGCCCGGCGTCGTGCAGGGCGACGACCCGGCGCACGGTCCGGGCGAGGCGGCTACCCGCCGGGATCACCGCCTGCGCCTCTTCCACGGCCGCCCGCACACCCGTGGCCGTGAACGCCGCCGCGACCAGCGCCGCCGCCCACATGGCCCCGTACACCCCGTTGCCGGTGTGCGAGAGCACCGCGTCCCGCCGGGCCAGCGAGGCCGCGCGCCGGGGCAGACCGGGGCAGGTCCAGCCGTGGACGTCGGCGCGGATGAGGGCGCCGATCCACTCCTGGTACGGGTTGTCGTACGTCGCGGTCACCGGCGGCTTCAGACCCCGGGCGAGGTTGCGGTAGGCCGCCCGCTCCGCCGTGAACGTCTGCAGATACGGCAGCCGCAGCAGCCACAGGTCGCCGACCTGCTCGGTGCTGAAGCCGAAACCGTGCGTCTCCAGCAGGTGCAGCCCGAGGATCGCGTAGTCGACGTCGTCGTCGCGGCAGCTGCCGTGGATCCGGCCCCGGACGCAGCTGCGCCACTCCGGCCGCAGCGCGCGCCGGTCGCTCTCGGTGGCCGGCTCCGGGAGGTAGTCCGTGAGGGGGAGGGCCCCGGCCTCGCGGAGGTACCGGTCGATACGCTCCCGCGTCCACAGCTCGCCCTGCTCGACCGGTTTGCCGAGCATGTTCCCGGCGATCCGGCCCAGCCAGCCCCCGAGGACACGGTCGCCGAGTTCGGCCCCCACCGGGGGTGTGAGGGTCGCGGGGCTCGTGGGCGTCATGGTCCAGGTCTACCCACTTCCGGGCACGGCGGCCCGTCCGGCGGTGTTCGGTGGGCGGGACGGGGCATGACGTACGGGGGCCCGGGCGGTTAGGGTCGCAGCGGCGCGACTGCCTTGACGTGCGCAAGGCCCGATGAGCGAGGGGAACGCAAGGTGGCGAACGCCGCAGTGGACGGGATCGGTACGTCCATCGACACGGACACGGCAGTTCCGCGGGTGCTGATCGCCGCGGACAAGTTCAAGGGCACGCTGACGGCCGTCCAGGTCGCCGAGCGGGTCACCGCGGGCCTGCGCCGGGTCCGGCCCGAGCTGGCGGTGGAGGCCCTGCCCGTCGCCGACGGCGGTGACGGCACGGTGGCCGCGGCGGTCGCCGCCGGCTTCGAACAGCGCGAGGTACGGGTCGCCGGTCCGCTCGGTGAGAGCGTCACCGCCGCGTACGCCCTGCGCGACGGCACGGCCGTCGTCGAGATGGCGGAGGCGAGCGGACTGCAGCGGCTGCCCGCCGGGACCTTCGCCCCGCTCACCGCCTCCACCTACGGCTCCGGGGAGCTGCTGCGCGCCGCTCTCGACGCGGGTGCCCGGACGATCGTGTTCGGCGTGGGCGGCAGTGCGACGACGGACGGCGGCGCGGGCATGCTCGCCGCGCTCGGGGCACGCTTCCTGGACGCGGCGGGGGAGCCCGTCGGTCCCGGCGGCGTAGGTCTGCGCGACCTGGCGACGGCGGACCTGTCGGGCCTCGACGAGCGGCTCGCGGCGGTCGACCTCGTCCTCGCCAGCGACGTCGACAACCCGCTGACCGGGCCGAAGGGCGCGCCCGCCGTGTACGGGCCGCAGAAGGGCGCGAGCCCCGAGGACGTGGCGACGCTCGACGCGAACCTGGCCCACTTCGCGGCCGTCCTGGAGAAGACCCTCGGCGGACTGGTCGCCGAACACGCCCTCGCGCCCGGTGCGGGCGCCGCCGGCGGCATCGGCTTCGGTGCCCTCGTCCTCGGCGCCCGGTTCCGCCCCGGCATCGAGGTCATGCTCGACGTCCTCGGCTTCGCTGCGGCGCTGGAGAAGGCGACCCTGGTGATCACCGGCGAGGGGTCCCTCGACGAACAGACCCTCCACGGCAAGGCCCCGGCGGGCGTCGCGGCGGCCGCCCGGGCCGCCGGCAAGGAGGTCGTCGCGGTCTGCGGCCGCCTGGCCCTTCCGCCGGAGGCGCTGGGGCGCGCGGGCATCCGCCGGGCGTATCCGCTCACGGAGGTCGAGCCGGACCTCCAGCGCTGCATCGCCGATCCCGGCCCGATCCTGGAGCGGGTGGCCGAGCAGATCGGCCGGGACTTCCTCACCTGACGGCTACGGCAGGGGGATCAGGTTGCCGTCCAGTTCCCTGAAGTACTTGCCGGGGGCGAGCTCCTCCACCGTGCCGTGCTTGAACCATTGCTTCGAGAAGTGGTGGATGGCCTGGGCGGTTGTCTCCCAGACCAGGGAGTGACTGGATCCCTCGAAGCAGAACATCTGCTTCTTCGAGCCGCCGATCGCCGCGTAGAGATCCGGAACCGAGAAGTACAGGTCGTCGGGCATCGGGACCGGGCTGTTCGCCGTCCGGTCCAGTTCCCCGTAGGCGATGAGGACGGGGACCCGCTCGCCGAGCACGTACTTGCCCTCGTGCTTGTGCGGGGCGGTCTTGCTGTTCCAGCCCCACCAGTAGGTGTTCCGATACCGCAGAACACCCTCGTGTTCGCCGTTCGTGAGCGGTCCCCACTTGCTGGCGACGGGGTCGTCCTCCATGCAGGCGGCCCAGGCCAGCTCGTCGATGCCGGGCTCCCACAGGGAGGGCGTGCCGGTCAGTGCCCTCTTGAACCCGGTCTTGCTGGTGACGTGCATCGGGAAGCTGAACTGCGGCGGCTTGCCCACCGGCAGTGAGGTGACACCCGGGGGACGACCGAAGGGGTCCTCGGGCTTTCCCGACCACCGTCCTCGCGGCGGGAACATCGGAGCGAGCAGGAACAGGCTCTCGACGTCCCCGGGGTGCTTGAGGGTGTAGGGGCCCATGACGAACGAGGCGGCTGACCAGCCGACGAAGCGGATCCGCTTCCCCGGGCCGACCTGCTTCTTGATGAACCCCACCACCGTGGCCAGCTCTGCCTCGTCACTCTCCGAATTGCCCAGTTCGCTCTTGTACTTGGGCGGGCCGGGTGCCGGGATGGTGTGGTCGACGAGGACCGGTTGCTGCTGAGCCGGGTTGGTGTTGTACGGATCGTCCATCTGCCCCGGGCGGGGCGACCGACCGGAGCCCTGGAGATCCATGACGAAGACGTCGAAGTTGGCCCGCGCGAGGGCCTGGGCCCAGCTGTAGCGGGTGGGCTTGCCGCCGGGCACCGGTGCGAGGTCGAACCCCGCCAGCGCCGGCACGCTCCTGCCATGCAGCATCAGCACCGGCTCGCGGTCGTGCGCGTGTCCGTTGCCGGGGGTGCCGTCGTACTCCCGGACGGGCAGCTCCAGCTCGACGCCCGCGGTCGCCGGGACCGTCGACGTGTGCGTGACCTTGTGCTCTCTCAGTTCATAGTCGGCCATGGCCCTCTCCTGACGGTCGCATGGGTGCAATTCGTGTGCCATCCACCCATTTCCACCGTCCTCCCCTTCCTCACCCCCAGCAACCCGACCCCCACACCAGGTAGTTGACCCGTCAAGGGCACACCGCGGACGCCCTTGAACCAGAAACGGGTGTGGCCCGAGCCATCAAGGCTCGGGCCACACCCGTCGAAGCGGGAACGAAGGTCAGGGCAGCTGTGCCGCGCGGGCCTCGCGTCGGTTGCCGCGGAAGTTGTTCACCCGTCGGGCCGTGGCGAAGAGGGGGATCACCGCGCCCATCACGAGCTGCAGGGCGCAGCCGGTCTGGAGGAGGAGCTGACCGCCGGGGGCGTCGAAGGCCCAGGCCATCAGCAGACCCATCGACAGGACGATCCAGGAGAGCATCGCGCCCGCGAGGGGACCCCGCGGCTTCGGGTACTCGACCCGGCTCACCATCAGCCACGCCGTGCCGATGATCGCCAGGAGCGTGGCCACGAAGGGCAGCTCCAGGAGCACGATCGACACGACGGTCAGCGCGCCGAACGGCGACGGCATGCCCTGGAAGGTGCCGTCCTTCACTGTCACGCAGGAGAATCTCGCGAGCCTCAGCACCACGGCCAGGAGCACGACGATCGCACCCACCGCGGCCACCCGCTGGTGCGCGTCGTCCGCGACCATGCCGTAGACGAGGACGAAGTACGCCGGCGCCAGGCCGAAGCTGATCAGGTCGGAGAGGTTGTCCAGCTCCGCGCCCATCGGCGAGGAGCGGAGCTTGCGCGCCACCAGCCCGTCGAACAGGTCGAAGATCGCCGCGCACAGCATCAGGATCACGGCGGTGGCCGCGCTGTGGCGGGCCATGCCCGTCTCCTGGCTGCCGGTGAGGTGCGGGATCAGGATGCCGGTGGTGGTGAAGTACACCGCCATGAAGCCGCACGTGGCGTTGCCCAGCGTGAGGGTGTCCGCTATCGACAGGCGGAGCGACAGCGGCATCTCCTCCGCGTCGTCCTCCACGTCGACCTCGGGCACCCAGCCGGCCCCGGTCTGGCCGGGTTGGGTCTCAGGATCAGTCACGGTCAATGCGAGTCACCCCAGCCACGGTCTTCTGCCCCACCTCGACGTCGATCTCCACACCCTCGGGCAGGTAGATGTCCACCCGCGAGCCGAAGCGGATCAGCCCGATCCGGTCACCCTGCTCGACCTTGGTGCCCTCGGGGAGGTACGGAACGATACGGCGAGCCACGGCGCCGGCGATCTGGATCATCTCGATGTCACCGAGTTCGGTGTCGAAGTGCCAGACGACGCGCTCGTTGTTCTCGCTCTCCTTGTTGAACGCCGGTACGAACCCGCCCGGGATGTGCTCGACCGACGTCACCGTGCCGGACAGCGGCGCCCGGTTGACGTGGACGTTGAGCGGGCTCATGAAGATCGCGACGCGGGTGCGGCCGTCCTTCCACGGCATGATGCTCTGCACCACTCCGTCGGCGGGCGAGATGACCCGGCCCTGGGCGATCTCACGCTCGGGGTCGCGGAAGAACCACAGCATGCCCGCCGCCAGCGCGGTGGCGGGTACGGCCACGGCCCGTGCCGCACCGGAGCGGCGCGAACGGGCGAGGCTGAGTGCTGCGGTGGCGACGGTCGGGAGAAGCCACGGCGATGCTCCGCGCGCGAGCCGTACACCGGCAAGGCTGTCGCGAGGTGCAGAGGTTTGGCTGTGGGGCATGGATGACCTTCGTAGCGGATGATGCCGCGCGGTGACTGGGGACGGCGGCTTTCCTGGGGATCGTACCGGTCGCGGACCGCAACTGGGCAAGCCAGGAAGCCGAGTCGACAGCCGGAACGTGCTGACGGGGTGTGATCTTCTTCTCGAAGAAAACACCCCCAAGCGGACAACCGGCCCTCGATCAGCCCTTGACTAACCCTGGAACCGATACTCCTCGAGCAGTCGACGACCGATGATCATTTTCTGGATTTCGGCGGTGCCTTCACCGATCAGCAGCATCGGTGCCTCTCGGTAGAGGCGCTCGATCTCGTACTCCTTGGAGAAGCCGTAGCCGCCGTGAATCCGGAAAGCGTCCTCGACGACCTCCTTGCAGTATTCGGAGGCGAGATACTTCGCCATCCCTGCTTCGAGGTCGTTTCGTTCGCCCGAGTCCTTTTTGCGCGCTGCGTTCACCATCATCGCATGCGCGGCCTCGACCTTGGTAGCCATCTCGGCCAGCTTGAACTGGATCGCCTGGTGCTGGGCGATCTGCTTGCCGAAAGTGTGGCGCTGCTGGGCGTACCGCACGCCGAGTTCGAATGCACGCTGAGCGACACCGCAGCCACGTGCGGCCACATTCACCCGGCCCACCTCGACGCCGTCCATCATTTGGTAAAACCCTCGGCCGGTGGCGCCGCCCAGTACACGATTGGCCGGAATGCGCAGTCCGTCCATGATGAGCTCGGTCGTGTCGACGCCCTTGTAGCCCATCTTGTCGATCTTCCCGGGAATGGTGAGGCCGGGGCGGACCTCTCCGAAGCCGGGCTCCTTCTCGACCAGGAAGGTCGTCATCGACTTGTGGGGGGCCGTGCCCTCCGGGTGTCCTTCGTCACTTCGGACGAGTACGGCGACGAGTGTTGACGTTCCGCCGTTCGTCAGCCACATCTTCTGACCGTTCAGGACGTACTCGTCGCCGTCCTTGACCGCCTTGGACGTGATCGCCGACACATCGGAGCCGAGGCCCGGCTCCGACATCGAGAACGCGCCCCGGATGTCACCGGCCGCCATCCTCGGCAGGAAATGGTCCCTCTGCTCCTGCGTACCGTGCTGCTTCAGCATGTACGCGACGATGAAGTGCGTGTTGATGATGCCGGACACCGACATCCAGCCCCGGGCGATCTCCTCCACGCACAGCGCGTAGGTGAGGAGGGACTCGCCCAGACCGCCGTACTCCTCGGGGATCATCAGGCCGAAGAGGCCGAGTTCCTTGAGTCCGTCGACGATCTGCTGCGGGTATTCGTCCCGGTGCTCCAGCTCGGTCGCGACCGGGATGATCTCCTTGTCCACGAAGTCACGGACGGTGGACAGGATCTCCTGCTGGACGTCCGTGAGGCCGTGGGTCTGGGCGAGTCGTGCCATGGCTACTTCTCCTGCTCCCTGAGCTCGGGGCGGCCCGGCTGCTCGCCGCCGCGCTCCTTGATGTACGTCTCGGTCGGCACCATGACCTTGCGGCGGAACACGCACACCAGCGTGCCGTCCTGCTTGTAGCCCTTGGTCTCGACGTGGACGATCCCGCGGTCGTTCTTCGACTTGGACGGCCACTTGTCGAGCACGGTCGTCTGGCCGTAGATCGTGTCGCCGTGGAAGGTCGGCGCCACGTGGCGCAGCGACTCGATCTCCAGGTTGGCGATCGCCTTGCCGGAGACGTCCGGCACGGACATGCCCAGCAGCAGCGAGTAGATGTAGTTCCCGACCACGACGTTCCTGCCGAAGTCGGTCGTCTTCTCGGCGTAGTTGCTGTCCATGTGGAGCGGGTGGTGGTTCATGGTGAGGAGGCAGAAGAGGTGGTCGTCGTACTCCGTGACCGTCTTCCCGGGCCAGTGCTTGTAGACAGCTCCGACCTCGAACTCCTCGTAGGTGCGTCCGAACTGCATGCTCACGCCTCCGGGGTCTCGAACTTCGACGTCCGCTGCATGCCGGCGGCCCGCCCCTTGCCGGAGATGACCAGGGCCATCTTGCGGCTGGCCTCGTCGATCATCTCGTCGCCGAGCATCGCCGAGCCCTTCTTGCCGCCCGCCTCGGACGTGCAGTAGTCGTAGGCGTCCAGGATCAGCTCGGCGTGGTCGAAGTCCTCCTGCGAGGGCGAGAAGATCTCGTTGGACGCCTCGACCTGGCCCGGGTGCAGCACCCACTTGCCGTCGAAGCCGAGCGCGGCGGCGCGCCGCGCGACCTCGCGGTAGCCGTCGACGTTGCGGATCTGCAGGTAGGGGCCGTCGATCGCCTGGAGGTCGTTGGCGCGGGCGGCCATCAGGATCTTCATCAGGATGTAGTGGTAGGCGTCCGCCGGGTAGCCGGGCGGCTGCTCGCCCACGACCAGCGACTTCATGTTGATCGAGGCCATGAAGTCGGCCGGGCCGAAGATGATCGTCTCCACGCGCTGGGAGGCCGTCGCGATCTCGTTGACGTTGTTCAGGCCCTGCGCGTTCTCGATCTGCGCCTCGATGCCGATCCTGCCGACCTCGAAGCCCATGGTCTTCTCGATCTGCGTCAGCAGCAGGTCGAGGGCGACGACCTGCTGGGCCGTCTGCACCTTCGGCAGCATGATGCAGTCGAGGTTCTGCCCGGCGCCTTCCACGACGGTCACGACATCGCGGTACGTCCACTCCGTCGTCCAGTCGTTGACGCGCACGACCCGCGTCTTGCCGGTCCAGTCGCCCTCATTGAGGAACTTGACGATGGTGTGCCGCGCCTCGGGCTTGGCGAGCGGGGCGCAGGCGTCCTCCAGGTCCAGGAAGACCTGGTCGGCCGGGAGGCCCTGGGCCTTCTCCAGGAAGCGGGGGTTGCTTCCCGGCACCGCGAGGCAGGAGCGCCGCGGACGAAGGCGGTTCACCTGCGGAACAGGGCTGGTCATGCGGGGACCTCCGTGCTGATGAGGGGGTTGAGCTTGTTCGCTTTGCGGATCTCGTCGACGATACGGCCGATGATCCCGGTGATGTCGAAGTCCTTCGGGGTGAACACGGCGGCCACTCCGGCGGCCCTGAGCTGCGCGGCGTCCGCGTTCGGGATGATCCCGCCGGCGATCACCGGGATGTCGTGGGCGCCCGCCTCGCGCAGCCGCTCCAGCACGTCCGGGACCAGCTGGGCGTGCGAGCCGGAGAGGGTGGAGAGCCCGACCGCGTGCACGTCCTCGGCGAGGGCCGCGTCCACGATCTGCTCCGGGGTGAGCCGGATGCCCTGGTAGACCACCTCGAAGCCCGCGTCGCGGGCCCGCACGGCGATCTGCTCGGCCCCGTTGGAGTGCCCGTCCAGACCCGGCTTGCCGACCAGGAAGCGGAGCTTGCCGACGTTCAGGTCCTTCGCCGTCAGCTCCACCTTGTGGCGGACCACCGACATGGCCGAGCCCTCCTCGGCGGAGACGGCCACCGGGGCCGACGACACCCCGGTCGGCGCCCGGAACTCCCCGAACACCTCCCGCAGGGCCCCGGCCCACTCGCCGGTCGTGACCCCGGCGCGGGCGCACTCCAGTGTGGCCTCCATGAGGTTGTCGGTGCCCTTCGCGGCCTCCTTCAGCCGCTCCAGCGCCTTGCACGGGCGCGGGTGGTTGAAGGGCGGCTGGTAGCGGGTGTCACGCCAGTTCCGGAGCGATGTGATCACCCGGGCCTCGACCGCCGGGTCGACCGTCTGGATCGCCGCGTCCAGGTCGGCGGTCAACGGGTTCGGCTCCGTCGACTCGAAGACGTTGACGCCGACGATCTTCTCCTGGCCGGACTCGATCCGGGCCCGGCGCTCGGCGTGCGAGGAGACCAGCTGCGACTTGAGGTAGCCGGACTCGACGGCGGCCATCGCGCCGCCCATCTCCTGGATCCGGTCGATCTCGGCGAAGGACTGCTCGACCAGCTCGGCCACCTTCGCCTCGATGACGTGCGAGCCCTCGAAGATGTCCTCGTACTCCAGCAGATCGCTCTCGTGCGCCAGCACCTGCTGGATCCGCAGCGACCACTGCTGGTCCCACGGCCGGGGCAGCCCGAGGGCCTCGTTCCAGGCCGGCAGCTGGACCGCCCTGGCCCGCGCGTCCTTGGAGAGGGTCACGGCCAGCATCTCCAGGACGATCCGCTGGACGTTGTTCTCCGGCTGCGCCTCGGTCAGACCGAGGGAGTTGACCTGGACGCCGTACCGGAAACGCCGTTGCTTGGCGTTCTCGATGCCGTACCGCTCGCGGGTGATGCGGTCCCAGATGCGGCCGAACGCCCGCATCTTGCACATCTCCTCGACGAAGCGGACGCCCGCGTTCACGAAGAAGGAGATGCGGGCGACGACGTCACCGAACTTCTCGGCCGGGACCTGCCCGGAGTCCCGCACGGCGTCCAGCACCGCGATCGCCGTGGACATCGCGTACGCGATCTCCTGCACCGGCGTGGCCCCGGCCTCCTGCAGGTGGTAGCTGCAGATGTTGATCGGGTTCCACTTCGGTATGTGGGAGACCGTGTACGCGATCATGTCCGTCGTCAGCCGGAGCGAGGGTCCCGGCGGGAACACATGGGTGCCCCGCGACAGGTACTCCTTGACGATGTCGTTCTGGGTCGTGCCCTGGAGCCGGGTGATGTCCACACCCTGTTCCTCGGCGACGACCTGGTAGAGCGCCAGCAGCCACATGGCGGTGGCGTTGATGGTCATCGAGGTGTTCATCTGGTCCAGGGGGATGTCCTGGAACAGCCTGCGCATGTCACCGAGATGGGCCACCGGGACGCCGACCCGGCCGACCTCGCCGCGGGCGAGGATGTGGTCGGAGTCGTAGCCGGTCTGGGTCGGCAGGTCGAAGGCGACCGACAGACCCGTCTGCCCCTTGGCGAGGTTGCGCCGGTACAACTCGTTGGACGCCTCGGCCGTGGAGTGACCGGCGTACGTGCGCATGAGCCACGGCCGGTCCTTGGCTTTCCCGCCCTCGGCGGGCTGACGCTCGCTCATCGTGGACCTCAGATGTTCCGGAAGCGGTTGATGGCGTCGATGTGCTGGGCCCGCTTGTCGTGGTCGCGGACGCCCAGGCCCTCCTCGGGGGCCAGCGCGAGGACGCCGACCTTGCCCTGGTGGAGGTTGCGGTGCACGTCGTACGCGGCCTGCCCGGTCTCCTCCAGGGAGTAGACCTTCGACAGCGTCGGGTGGATCTTGCCCTTGGCGATGAGGCGGTTGGCCTCCCACGCCTCGCGGTAGTTCGCGAAGTGCGAGCCGATGATCCGCTTCAGCGACATCCACAGGTAGCGGTTGTCGTACTCGTGCATGTAGCCCGAGGTCGAGGCGCAGGTGGTGATGGTGCCGCCCTTGCGCGTGACGAAGACGCTCGCCCCGAAGGTCTCGCGGCCGGGGTGCTCGAAGACGATGTCGATGTCCTCGCCGCCGGTGAGTTCGCGGATGCGCTTGCCGAAGCGCTTCCACTCCTTGGGGTCCTGGGTGGTCTCGTCCTTCCAGAACTTGTAGGCCTCGGCGGTGCGGTCGATGATCGCGTCGGCGCCCATCGAGCGGCAGATGTTCGCCTTCTGCTCGCTGGAGACGACACAGATCGGGTTGGCGCCGCCGGCCAGCGCGAACTGGGTGGCGTACGAGCCGAGGCCGCCGCTGGCGCCCCAGATCAGCACGTTGTCGCCCTGCTTCATGCCGGCGCCGTTGCGGGAGACCAGCTGCCGGTAGGCGGTGGAGTTCACCAGACCCGGGGCGGCGGCCTCCTCCCAGCTGAGGTGGTCGGGCTTCGGCATCAGCTGGTTGGACTTGACGAGCGCGATCTCGGCGAGGCCGCCGAAGTTGGTCTCGAAGCCCCAGATCCGCTGCTCGGGGTCGAGCATCGTGTCGTTGTGGCCGTCGGAGGACTCCAGCTCGACGGAGAGGCAGTGCGCGACGACCTCGTCACCGGGCTTCCAGGCGTTGACGCCCGGGCCGGTGCGCAGGACGACGCCCGCGAGGTCGGAGCCGATGATGTGGTACGGCAGGTCGTGGCGCTTGGCCAGCTCGTTGGTGCGGCCGTAGCGCTCCAGGAACCCGAAGGTGGACAGCGGCTCGAAGATCGAGGTCCACACGGAGTTGTAGTTGACCGAGGAGGCCATGACGGCCACCAGGGCCTCGCCCGGGCCCAGCTCCGGGAGCGGGACCTCGTCGAGGTGGATCGACTTGCGGGGGTCCTTGTCGCGGGTGGTGAGCCCGGCGAACATCTCCGTCTCGTCCTTGTGCACGGTGATCGCGCGGTACGACTCGGGGAGCGGCAGAGCGGCGAAGTCGGCCGACGTGGAGTCCGGCGACTGGATCGCGTCCAGGATTTCCTTCACGGTGGTGCCTCCGGCGACGAGCGTCCTGAGGGAAGACGCTGTTGAGGGTTACGTCGGGTGCTGCTGGTGGGAGTGGTGCCGTCGGTTCGGCGGAGGTGGTGCTACGGCGGCGCTTTGTGGCGCGGAGGGTGCCTGTGACGCAGGCGTCCGGGCGCGCGGACCGGAGTCTGCGGGGACAGCCGGCGTACGGGAGTTCTCTGCACGCCGGCCGCCCGGACTCCTTCAACGTATGGCACGCCGTGTCACCCCGCAAGGCACCGAGTGCCAGAAAGTTCGCTCAGGTGAAATCTTTACGTAACACGTGAGCGATGATCGATCAGACGACGAGCCAAAAGGGCCTCTGACATGGCAAAACGGCCACCCCGCAGGGTGGCCGTCCTCACAGTTACCGATGAGTAGAACGTGGTCCGGATCGGGTTCAGCGGTCCCGGAGTGCCTCTTCGATCGTCCGCATGACCTCGTCGAGGGGGGCGTCGGTGCGGGCGACCGTCACCAGGACCTCGCCGTGGGTGGAGGCCGTCGCGGCGGCCGGCTCGGGTGCCAGGGTGCGGCCGGCGCCGGTGCCCGTGCCGAACGTCCTGCGCACGATGGCGAAGGCGTGGTCGAGATGGGTCTCCACGTCGCCCTGCCCGCCCGACCGGAGCCACCGGCGCAGCACGTGGTTGTGCGCGGTGACGACCGCGGACGCGGCCACCTCCGCGAGCAGCGGATCGTCGTTGCCGGCGTCGTGGTGGGCGTTCTCGTCGAAGTGGCCCAGCAGATAACGGGTGAACAGACGCTCGTAGCGGGCCACGGAGGCGATCTCCGCCTCCCGCAGGGTCGGGACCTCACGGGTCAGCTTGTAGCGGGCGACCGAGATCTCCGGCCGGGCCGCGTACATCTTCATGACTTCCTTGATGCCGCGGCACACCGTGTCGAGCGGGTGCTCGTGCTGGGGTGCCGCGTTGAGCACCGCCTCGGCCCGGATCAGGGTGTCGTCGTGGTCCGGGAAGATCGCCTCTTCCTTGGAGCGGAAGTGGCGGAAGAAGGTGCGGCGGGCGACCCCGGCCGCCGCCGCGATCTCGTCGACGGTGGTCGCCTCGTACCCCTTGGTCGAGAACAGCTCCATGGCCGCGGCCGCCAGTTCCCGCCGCATCTTGAGGCGTTGGGCGGCGGCGCGACTTCCCGCGGCGCTCTCCGGAGCGTCGGGCGCAGCTGGTGTACGTGAGGACTTGGCGGGCTGGGACATGCCCCGAACGTACTGCATCCGTGCAGGAGAGTGCGCGTGTCCGGCCCTTCCCCCGCCCCGCTCGGACGGCGAAGCGACCAGGTGGGCGGGCGGGGCGGCGGCGGGGCGGGCCGGCCCGGAACGGCTGCCCGGACCGAGCAGCCCTCCCCAGTCCGGTCCCGCCGTCACCGGGCCGTACCGGCCCGCGTCCGCTCCGGCCGCGTCGCCCGGTCCCTCAGCGCTTGGCATATTCGCGGAAGCCACGGCCCGTCTTGCGGCCGAGGCAGCCCGCGGCCACCAGGTGCTCCAGCAGCGGCGCCGGGGCCAGTCCGGGATCGCGGAACTCGCGGTGCAGCACCTTCTCGATGGCCAGCGAGACGTCCAGGCCGACCACGTCCAGCAGTTCGAACGGACCCATCGGGTAGCCGCCGCCCAGCTTCATGGCCGCGTCGATGTCGTCCAGCGTCGCGTAGTGCTCCTGGACCATCTTGATCGCGTTGTTCAGGTACGGGAACAGCAGCGCGTTCACGATGAAACCGGCCCGGTCCCCGCAGTCCACCGGGTGCTTGCGGACCTTCGCGCACACCTCGCGGACGGTGGCGTGCACGTCGTCGGCGGTCAGGACCGTGCGGACCACCTCGACCAGCTTCATCGCGGGGGCCGGGTTGAAGAAGTGCATCCCGATCACGTCCTGCGGGCGCGAGGTGGCGCGGGCGCAGGCGACCACGGGCAGCGAGGAGGTGGTGGTGGCCAGGATCGCGCCCGGCTTGCAGACCTTGTCGAAGGTCGCGAACAGCTGCCGCTTGACCTCCAGGTCCTCGGCCACGGCCTCCAGCGCCAGATCGACGTCCGCGAAGGCGTCGTAGGAGCCCGCCGGGGTGATCCGGTCCAGGGTCTCGGCGGCGGCCTCGACCGTCATCCGCCCCTTGTCGACGGAGCGCGCCAGCGACTTGCCGATACGGGCCTTCGCGGCCTGCGCCTTCTCCTCGGTGCGGGCGGCCAGCACGACCTCGTACCCGGACTTCGCGAACACCTCGGCGATCCCGGACGCCATGGTCCCGGAGCCCGCGACCCCCACCGAGCGGACGGTACGGCCGGGGACCGTGACGACCCCGTCCAGCGGCGTCAGCGCGTCCCGCACGACGGTGGCGGAGCCGGGGGCCTCGTAGGAGTAGAAGCCGCGCCCCGACTTGCGGCCGGTCAGACCCGCCTCGCTGAGCTGCCGCAGGATCGGCGCCGGTGCGTGCAGGCGGTCGTGCGAGGCCGCGTACATGGCTTCCAGGACCGTGCGCGCGGTGTCGACGCCGATCAGGTCCAGCAGGGCCAGCGGGCCCATCGGCAGGCCGCAGCCGAGCCGCATCGCCGCGTCGATGTCCTCGCGGGAGGCGTACTTGGCCTCGTACATCGCGGCGGCCTGGTTGAGGTAGCCGAACAGCAGTCCGTCGGCGACGAATCCGGGCCGGTCGCCGACCGCGACGGGCTCCTTGCCCAGGTCGAGGGCGAGATCCGTGACCCGGGCGACGGCCTGGGGCGCGGTCAGCACCGAGGAGACGACCTCGACCAGCTTCATCGCCGGCGCCGGGTTGAAGAAGTGCAGGCCGAGCACCCGCTCCGGGCGCGCCGACTCGGCGGCCAGCCGTGTGACCGACAGGGCGTTGGTGCCGGTGGCGAGGACGGCGTCCGGACGCACGATCGCGTCCAGCTCACGGAAGACCTGCTGCTTGATCTCGTACGACTCCGGGACCACCTCGATCACCAGGTCGGCGTCGGCCGCGGCCTGGAGGTCGGTGAAGGTGCGGAAGCGGGCGAGGGCGTCACCGCGCTCCTGCTCGGTGAGGCGCCCACGGGCCACGGCACGCTCGGTGGCGGCCTCCAGCGCGGCGGCGGCGCGGGCGGCGGCGGCCTCGCTGATGTCGATGCCGACGACCTCACGGCCGGCCCGGGCCAGCACTTCGGCGATACCGGTGCCCATGGTGCCGAGGCCGACCACGGCGATCGTCTTGAACGGGGGGTGCGCAGACAGAGGGGACAGCGACGAGTCGGAAAGGGGAGTGGCCATCGCGGGACTCCAGACGAGGTGACGACTGAGGGATACGCCGCGGGTACGCGAAGAGCGCGCAACCGGCGCGTGGCGTGCGGGTGTTGGTGGTGCCGGGCTGATGAACGCACACGCCCGGTGCCGTCGCCGGGGCGTGCACACGCCCGGGGGAACGGCTGAACCGACCGGCCCTGTCCCGAGGCCGAGCCGTACTGGTACTCCAGGTACCGAACCGACTGTGCTCACGACGGCTGCGTCACCAAACCGTCGGGAGCGAACACGAGTGGGTATCTCGCTCGTCTGAGCTTAACCGGTGGGTAACGAGCGCGCCAGCCCCCGTGTTTGTGACGTACGTCCCCCGAGAGCGTCCCACCCCCGTACGCTCGACGACATGGACGAGGAGTTGCGATCACTCACGGAGCGTGTGCGGAGCGAGTCGGGCGGCGCGGCGGGATACGAGCGGCTCGTGCGGACCGAGTCCACGGACGAACTGGCGGGAGTGCTCGTCGAGCAGGGGCAGCCGCTCTGGGCACGGGAGTTGGCCGCGTTCCGGCTCGGCGTCGCGGGGGACCGCCGGGCCTTCGAGTCCCTCGTCCTCCTGCTCAACCACCGCGATCCACCGCGCTGCGCCTCGGCCGCCTACGCGCTCGCCCGGCTCGGCGACCCACGCACCGCGCGCGCGGCGGCCGCCCTCGCGACCAACGAACTCCGGATCGCCTACGCCCTGCACCCGGTGCGCCTCCTCGTCGAACTCCGCGCCCCCGAGTCCGTCCCGGCGCTGATCACCACACTCCGGCGCCGTCTGAACCCGCACGATCCCTACCGCCGGGTGGCGCTCGCGTGCGTGGACGGGCTGGGCGCCCTCGGGGACGCCCGCGCCAGGACCGTACTGAACGACGCCCTCGCGCACCCCACGCTCGCGGAGGCGGCGGTGCGGGCGCTGGCACGCATCCCCCGGCAGCGTTAGGCGCCGAGTTCCCGCACGTACCGGACCTCGGGCACCTCGGTTCCGTCCACCTCGAACGGCTCCTCGGCGCCGTCCGCGGTGAAGCCGTGGTGGGCGTAGAAGCGGCGGGCCCGTACGTTCTCCTTCAGCACCCACAGGCGCACCGCGCCGTGGCCGGCCGCCTCGCAGCGCACGGCGGACTCCCGCAGCAGCGCGGTGCCCACTCCGGTGCCGTAGTGCCCCGGGCGCGTGTAGAGGGCGTACAACTCGGCGTCCCCGGTGCGGACTTCGCCGTCGCGGTAGGGGCCGTACGCCGCCCAGCCGACGATCTCGCCGGCCCGCTCGGCGATCAGGTTCACCACGGGGTTGCCGGCCTTCGCCAGCATCGCGCGGCGCTTCTCGGCGTCCTCCTCCACGTCCATGGCGTCGAGGTGGGACCCAGGGACGAGGCCGGCGTAAGCGGTCCGCCAGCCGCCCACGCGGATCTCGGCCACGGCACGGCAGTCGGACGGGGTCATCTCGCGGACGCGGAGTTCGCCGAGGCCGTGGGGTGTGTCGTTCATGGCGGCACCCTAGGCGGGGCGGGCTGTGGGAGTCCCGTGCTTTTCCGGCGGGACCCCCACGGCCCCGGCTCAGCCGCGGAAGCCCAGCAGACCGTGCAGCGCCGTGCCCCGGGAGGAGGCGGACGCGGCCTTGTTCTTCAGGGGCTTGGGGTCGGCGAGCTTCGCGCAGGTGGCGTCGATCTCGCCCTGGCCGCGCGGCACCCTGCCGTCGGTCAGATAGGCCGCCAGGTGCTTGTCCAGGCAGGCGTTGCCGCTCAGCGAGATGCCGTGGTTCCCGCCGCCCTCCTCGACGACCAGGCTGGACCCGCGCAGCAGCTGGTGGGTGACGACCCCGCCCTCGTAGGGGGTGGCCGCGTCGTCCGTCGCCTGGAGGATCAGCACCGGCGGCAGCGCGGTGTTGGAGACGTCCACGGGGTCCAGGGACGCGGTGGGCCAGAACGCGCAGGGCGCGTTGTACCAGGCGTTGTTCCAGGTCATGAACGGTGCCTTCTCGTACATCGCCCAGTTGTCGTCGCGCCACTCGTCCCAGTCGCGGGTCCAGCGCGCGTCACGGCACTGCACCGAGGCGTAGACGCTGTAGCCGTTCTCGCCGGACGCGTCGACGGCGCCGAAGTTCTCGTACGCCTCGACCAGTGGATCGTCGTTCTTCTTGTTCACGAAGGCCGCGAACGCCTCGGCGAGATAGGGCCAGTAGCCGTCGTAGTAGCCGCCGGGCATGAACGTGTCCTCCAGTTCGGAGGCGCCCACCTTGCCGTCCGCGGGGCGCGCGGCCAGCGCCGACCGCATCGCGTACCACTTGGCCTCGATCTTCTCCGGATCGGTGCCCAGCCGGTACGTCCGGTCGTGCCGGGCGATCCAGGCCATCAGCGCCCGGTGACGGTCGTTGAACGCCTGGTCCTGCCGGAGGTTGCCGTCGTACCAGACCCCCGTGGGGTCCACGACGGAGTCCAGCACCACGCGTCGTACCCGGTTCGGGAAGAGCTTGGCGTACACGGCGCCGAGGTAGGTGCCGTACGAGTACCCGAAGTAGTTGATCTTTTTGGCGCCGAGGGCCGCGCGGATGGCGTCCAGGTCCCGGACCGCGCTGACCGTGTCGATGTACGGCAGCACGTCCGCGTACCTCTTGGCGCACGCCTGGGCGAAGGCCTTGGCACGCGCGAGGTTGGCCCGCTCGGCCTTCGGGGTGCCCGGCAGGGAGTCGGGGCGCACCGCCGCGAAGTGGCCCGGCCTGCAGTTCAGCGCGGGCTTGCTGGCGCCGACGCCGCGCGGGTCGAAGCCGATGACGTCGTACTGCGCCGCCACCTTCTTCGGCAGCGACGACGCGACGAAACCGGCGAGGGTGCGGCCGCTGCCGCCGGGGCCGCCCGGGTTGACCAGCAGGGGGCCCTGGTACGTCTTCGCGGTGTGCGGGACGCGGGAGAGGGCGAGCGTGATCTTTCTGCCGTTCGGCTCGCCGTGGTCCAGTGGCACCTTCAGGGTGGCGCACTGGAGCTTGGGATGGTCGGCGGTGGCGCACTTCTTCCAGGCCGGCTTCGCCATCGGGGCGGCGGCCATGGCGCCGCTCGCACCGGCCGGGACCGCCGTGACCATTCCGGCCAACAGGGCGACGGCACCGCACAGAGCAGCCGTGCGTTTCTTCATCGTCAGGCCTCCCAGGACGGAGGATTTCGGGCCGTGCACGCCACGGCCTTCGTCGCATCGTCCCGAATCTGGCCCCGCGAAGAACGCGTTCCCCCGGGACTTGACCCGTTCGGGGCGGGAGAAGCGCCCGGATGCTCCCCGAGGGGCTGGAGGAGGCCGCGGAGGGTTCGGCAAGTGCCGGAAGCGTCGTGGACGGGTCCGGGGAGAGTCAGAGCAGGGTCAGCTGGGTCGGTGCCGTGTCCCGGGCCGTCTCCGGCGCGGGACGCTCGCGCACCGGCGGTCGTCGCAGCCGCTCCGCGCGCCGGGGCCCGATGCCGTACTCCTCGGCCAGTTCGTGGACCTGACGGGTGATCTGCCGCTGATACCACTTCGGGGCGTAGGCGCCCTCCGCGTAGAGCAGCTCGTAACGCCGTACGAGACGGGGGTGGTGGCGTTCCAGCCAGGCCATGTACCACTCCCGCGCGCCGGGCCGCAGATGCAGCACCAGCGGGGTCACGGAGGTGGCGCCGGAGGCCGCGACGGCCCGCACGGTCTCGCGCAGCCGGTCGGGGTGGTCGCTGAGGAAGGGCAGCACGGGGGCCATCAGCACCCCGCAGCCGATCCCCTGGCCGGTGAAGGCCCGTACGACGTCGAGTCGGCGCTCCGGCGCGGGCGTGCCGGGCTCGACCGTGCGCCACAGCTCGTGGTCGGTGAAGCCGACGGAGACCGACAGGCCGACCTCGGTGACCTCCGCCGCCTGCCGGATCAGCTCCAGGTCGCGCAGGATCAGCGTGCCCTTGGTCAGGATGGAGAAGGGGTTCGCGTGGTCGCGCAGGGCCGCGATGATGCCCGGCATCAGGCGGTAGCGGCCTTCCGCGCGCTGGTAGCAGTCGACGTTGGTGCCCATCGCGATGTGCTCGCCCCGCCAGCGCGGCGAGGCCAGCTGCCGGCGCAGCAGGTCGGGCGCGTTGATCTTCACGACGATCTGCGAGTCGAAGTCGAGACCCGTGTCGAGGTCCAGGTAGCTGTGGGTGCTGCGGGCGAAGCAGTAGACGCACGCGTGCGTGCAGCCCCGGTAGGGGTTCACCGTCCACTCGAACGGCATCCGGGAGGCGCCCGGCACCCGGTTCACGATCGTCCTCGCCCGGACCTCGTGGAAGGTCATGCCGCGGAACTCGGGAGTGTCGAAGGTCCGGCTCGTCACCATGTCCGCGCCGAACAGCGCGGCGTCCCGGGCCGTGGCGGGGTTCTCGGCCAGATGGTCCCAGCGCATGGACGCCTCCTCGGTTTGCTCTGCCGCCAGAATAGAACACATGTTCCCTTGATCGTGCGAACTGGTTTTCGAACATCGTGTGGAGGTCTCGTCGGTGGTCCTCCGGGCGGACCGCCGGGGTCCCTTGGGGCACCCCGATTTGGGCCCTCCGGCCGGGGGGTGGTTGGCTTTCCGCACATCCCCGAGTTACCAAGTGCTGGAGGAAGTGCAATGGCGCAGGTCGAGGCCACGACTGAACGAGTCGTCGCGGCGGACGCGGAGACGGTGTTCGACACCCTGGCCGACTACAGCGGCGCGCGCGGGAAGCTGATGCCGCAGCACTTCAGCGAGTACGAGGTGCGCGAGGGCGGCGACGGCGAGGGCACCCTCGTCCACTGGAAGCTCCAGGCCACCAGCAAGCGCGTGCGCGACTGCCTCCTGGAGGTCACCGAGCCCTCCGACGGCGAACTCGTCGAGAAGGACCGCAACTCCTCCATGGTCACCGTCTGGCGGGTCACCCCGGCCGGCGAGGGCGGCTCCCGTGTCGTCGTCACCACCACCTGGCAGGGCGCCGGCGGTATCGGCGGCTTCTTCGAGAAGACCTTCGCCCCCAAGGGTCTCGCCCGGATCTACGACGCCCTGCTCGCCAACCTCGCCGCCGAGGTGGAGAAGTAACCTCCTGGGCCGGGAGCCGCGTCGCCGGCGGTGCCCGGCCCGACGACCGCACCTCGGGGGCGCGTTGCCGCCCTCACCGGTTCGAGTGGATCTCCATGACGTGCGCCGGAATGCCGTAACTCGTCGCACTTGCCGACAGTTCCCGCTTATCGCGGGAATTGTGCGGTAAGCGCGACGAGGGGAGCGGTACGCATGAGCGCGATCACACTGGTGAAGGGCGATCCGGCCACCACACCCGCGACACCACCACCGGCGGACGACCATCCCCCGCACGCCCCGCACCGCACCCGGCTGGTCTTCTTCGCCCTGCTCCTCGTCCTGCTCCTCGCCGCGCTGGAGCAGATGGCCGTCGCCACCGCCCTCCCCGAGATCGTCGGGGCACTGCGCGGCGTCGACCGGATGTCCTGGGCGATCACCGCCTATCTCCTCGCCGCGACCGTCACCCTGCCCGTCTACGCCGCGCTGAGCGAACTCCGAGGCCCCAAGGGCGTGTTCCAGTGCGCGCTGGTGCTCTTCGTGACCGGCTCCGCCCTCGCCGGACTCGCCCGGAACATGGACCAGCTCATCGCGTTCCGCGCGCTCCAGGGCGCCGGCGCGGGCGGCCTCATGACCGGTGCGCAGGCGATCGTCGCCGCCGTCGTGCCGTCCCGGAGACGCGGCCGCCATCTGGGCGTCGTCGGCGCCGTGTTCGGCCTCGCCTCCGTCACCGGGCCGCTCCTGGGCGGCTGGCTCACCGACCACCTCTCCTGGCGCTGGTGCTTCTACGTCAACGTGCCCTGCGGGCTCGTCGCCCTGGCCGTCGTCACCTTCGCGCTGCGGCTGCCGAGGACCTCCGCCAGGGGGCGGCTCGACGTCCTGGGCACGCTGTTGCTCGCCGCCGCCTCGACCTGTCTGGTTCTCCTGGCCGGTTGGGGCGGTACCTCGCACGCCTGGAACTCGCGGCTCGTCCTCGCTCTCGCCGCCGGCGCGGTCCTGGCGACCGCGCTCCTCCTCGTCGTCGAGCGGTTCGCGATCCAACCCCTGCTTCCTTTGCGGCTGTTCAGGAACCCGGCCTTCGTCGTGACCGGCCTGGTCGGGATCGCCGTCGGTCTCGCCCTCTTCGGCACCGCCGGATACCTGCCGACCCAGCTGCGTATGGTCGGCGGGATCTCCGCCACCGAGTCCGGCCTGCTCATGCTGCCGATGACGGCCGGCATCGTCGGCGCGTCCGTCGTCTGCGGCCGGCTCATCGCCCGCACCGGGCACTACCGGACGTACCCGGTCCTCGGCAGCGCCCTGGCCGCCCTCGGCGTCTGGCTGCTGTCCCGCCTGGAGCCGGACACGCCCCGGCTGCAGTTCGGCATCTGGACGGCCCTCCTCGGCGCCGGTATCGGCATGGTGATGCCCGTCCTGGTCCTCGCGGCGCAGAACTCCGTCCGCCCCGCCGACCTCGGGGCCGCCACCGCCGCCGGCGACTACTTCCGGCAGCTCGGCGGCAGTGTCGGCGTGGCCGCCTTCGGCGCGCTCCTCACGACCCGCCTCGCCGACCGCCTCCCGGAGCGTGCGGGCGCCGTGCTCCCCGACCCCCGCTCCCTCACCCCGGAACTCGTCCACGCCCTGCCCGCCCCGCTGCGCGACGCTCATGTCGAGGCCTACGCGCAGACCGTGCCGAGCCTCTTCCTGTACCTCGTGCCGGTGCTCGTGCTCGGGGCGCTCGTGGCCTGCTTCCTCCGGGAGAGGGCGCCGGTGGCCCGCGACGACGTCCCCGCCGGGCCCGCGCCCGCCTCGGCCCCCGCTCCAGGGCCGGCCGCCCGGGTGCCGCAGACACGGGCCCCGTACGTGCCCGGGGTCCCCGTCCGCGGCACGGTCCGGCAGTCCGACGGCACCGTCGTGCCCCGCGCCGCGCTCACCCTGATCGACGGCACCGGCCGGCAGACCGGGCGCGGCGCCGTCGGCGAGGACGGGCGGTACACGCTGTCCACCCCCGGGCCGGGGGCGTACGTGCTGATCGCGGCCGCGGGCGGCCACCAGCCGCAGGCCGTGAGCGTCACGGTCGGGGACGGGCCCGTCGAGGTCGACATCGTGCTCGGCGGCGCGGGGCGCCTGGCCGGGACCGTACGGACGGCGGACGGGCGGGCGGTCGGCGACGCGACCGTCACGCTCACCGACGCGCACGGCGAGGTCGTCGTGACCACCCGCAGCGGGGCGGAGGGCGCCTACCTCATCACCGAGCTGGTCGCCGGGGACTACACCCTCGCCGTGAGCACCCATTCCCACCGCCCGGCCGCGCTGCCCGTCACCGTCCGGGCCGCCCGCGAGACCCGCCGTGACGTCGAACTCGCCGGGGGCGCCGTCCTGCGGGGCACGGTCCGCGCCGGGAGCGGCAGGCCGGTGGAGGAGGCGCGCGTGACACTCCTGGACGCCGCCGGGGACGTCGTCGGCACGATCACCACCGGCGCCGACGGAACGTTCCGGTTCGCCGACCTCGCCGCCGGCGAGTACACCGTCATCGCCACCGGCCATCCCCCCGTCGCGACGGTGCTCCAGATCGCCGGCGGCGGCACGGAGCGGGATCTGCGGCTGGGGTACGAGGACTGAGCCCACGGCCACCGGGGGAGCGGGCCGGTGGCCGACCTCCGGTCAGCCGGTGATCGGCTGACCGGCCGGTGATCAACCGGTGTTCGTGCGAGGGCGCGCGCGTGATCGTGCGCCGCCCGTGTGGCCTGCGCGTGCGCCGGAGCCTCCCCGGGAGCAATTCGCGTATTGCCACACATCGCGACGCTACGCGGTCGTACGGTAGTGGGGGCGGCGCAGATCTTGGGAGCCGTGGGGAGAGAGGGCCTTGGCCATGGACCGTGGCACCGACACGGGCGCGACTACCGGCCACGGAGCCGGTGACGGCACGGCGGAGGGGGCCGCGGTCGGTCGTATCCCCCTGGCCGTGGTCGTCGTCGACCGCGCCGGCCTCGTGTCGCACTGGAGCACCGGCGCACGCCGTCTCTTCGCCACCCCCAAGGACGAAGCGGTGGGCCGGCCCGCCCTGGACCTGCTGCCCGTCTCCGGCGCCCTCCCCGACGAGGACGACATCCCGCCCCATGGGGCGTACGGCGCGTACGACGCGCTCGGCCACGACCTGGAGACCTCCCTCGACGGACACCTCTCCTACCCGGCGGCCGGCCGCGCCCGGCTCACCGTGCCCGGCCGCGACCGGATGGACGTCCTGTGGTGGGCGTACCCCCTGGTCGGCCCCGGCCGGGAGCGTCTGCTCGTCCTCGCGGCCGACGCCGAGACGCTGCGTCGAAGGGACGACGAGCCGGTCGTCGCCGTCGAGCGCATCGCCCCCGGCTTCGCCCTGCACACCGACTTCCCCGGCGCCGAGGAACTCGCCCGCAGACTCCCCGAGATCCTGCCCAGCATGAGCGTCGGCGAGAGCGCCCGCATCGTCGCCCAGGTCCTGGAGCTGGGCTATCCGATGCTGGAGTTCAGCCAGAACGACCGGGTGCCCGTCACCCCCGACTGGGGCGTGCCCCGGCGCGCGGAGCGCCGGGCGCGCCGCGAGCGGGCCGCGCGCGCCGTCGCCGAGGGGCTGCCGGTCCCCCCGGACGCGCGGGAGGAGGACGAGGACCTCGAATACGCGGCCGTACGCGAGCGCCTGGAGTTCCTCAACGAGGTCAGCGGACGCATCGGCACCTCCCTGGATCTGTCGCAGACCATCATCGAGGTCAGCCGGGCGGTCGTGCCCCGATTCACCGACGTCGCCGGCACCTATCTGCGCGAGCAGGTCGTCGCCGGCGAGGGCTTCCCCGAGGGCGTGCCGGACACGACGACCATGTGGCACCGGGTGGCCCTGGAGCACACGGACGAGCCGGGCCGCTGGGACGACGTCGTCCCCGTCGGCGAGGCCATGCCGTTCCCGGCGCACACCCCGTTCTTCCAGTGCATGACCACCGGCGAGCCCGTCCTCGTGCCCCGCATCAGCGAGCAGATGGGCCACGCGATCGCCGCGCAGTTCGAGAAGCGCGACATCCGGCCGCTGATCACGGGCCGGTCCATGCTGGTCGTGCCCCTGAAGGCCCGCAACGTGGTGCTCGGCTTCATGATCCTTCTGCGCCACCCGGAGCGCGAGGTCTTCGACGACATGGACCGCGTCACCGGCGCCGAACTCGCCGCCCGCGCGGGCCTCGTCCTCGACAACGCCCGTATGTACACCTACCAGGAGAACGTCGCGGAGACGCTGCAGGACAGCATGCTCCCGCAGATCGAGGCCCACATGGCGGGCTGCGACATCGCCACCCGCTATCTGCCGGGCACCCTGCTCGGGCGGGTCGGCGGAGACTGGTTCGACTCGGTGAAGCTGTCGGGCGCCCGCACCGCCCTGGTCGTCGGCGACGTCATGGGGCACGGCCTCAACTCCGCCGCGATGATGGGGCAGCTGCGCACGGCCGTGCAGACCATGGCCGCCCTCGACCTGCCGCCCGCGCAGCTCCTGCGCAACCTCGACGACCTCGCCCAGCGGCTCGGCGAGCACTACCTCGCGACCTGCCTCTACGCCGTCTACGACCCCGTCGCGGGCGAGCTGCACCTCGCCAACGCCGGGCACATCCCGCCCGTGCTGGTCCGCGCGGTGGACGGCCGCACCGAACTCCTCGACCTGCCCACGGGCGCCCCGATCGGTGTCGGAGGGGTGCCGTTCGAGGCGGTACGCGTGCGCGTGGAGCCCGGCGACCGGCTCGTGATGTGCACCGACGGGCTGGTCGAGGTGCGCGGCGAGGACATCGGCGTGGGGCTCGCGACCCTCTGCGAGTCCGCTGCCCACCCGGCCGCCTCCATGGACGACGCCTGCGACACGATCATCCGCGCCCTCAACACGCGCGGCGGCCGCAAGGACGACGTGGCCCTGCTGATGGCCCGGCTCAACGGCATCGGACCCGAGGACGTCGCCGAGTGGCGCCTCGCCCCCGACCCGGCCGAGGCGGCCCGCGCCCGCGCCGCCGTCCGCGAACAGCTGTACGTCTGGGGCCTCGACGCCCTCGCGGACACCACCGCGCTCCTGGTCGGCGAACTCGTCACCAACGCCGTACGGCACGCGCGCGGGCGCCGCGTCGAAGTGCGCCTCGTCCGGGGCGACACCCTGCAGTGCGAGGTCTACGACGACGACCCCACCCTGCCGACCCTGCTCAGCGCGGCGCCCACGGACGAGTTCGGCCGCGGGCTGCGCGTGCTCACGACCCTGGCGCGCGAGTGGGGGACCAGCCGGACGGGCGCGGGCAAGACGGTCTGGTTCGAGCTGACACTGCCGAGGCGGCGCTGAGCACCCGCGGGGGCGGGTAGGGCCGGGGTGGCTGACGCCGGGGTGGCTGACGCACGATCACCGACACGCGGGTTCTGGACGCGAGGAGAAGGTGCGTGCGGGGTGCTTGCCCGCGCGTGCCGGGCGCGGTAGACCGATCTGGGCTCGCCGCGGCGGCGGGCCACGACGCGTTCAACGGGGGGTTGCGCATGAGTGTGACGAGTCGGTACCGGGAGGCCTGGGAGGGGTTCTGGCGCGAGGCCCCCGACGGCCCGGGAGAGGTTTTCTGGGACGCCGGGCCGGAGCGGACCGCCGCCGTCCACCTCGCCCTGTTCGAGCCCCACCTGACGGCCCCCGGCCTGCCCTTCGTCGACCTCGGCTGCGGCAACGGCACCCAGACCCGCTACCTGGCCGACCGCTTCCCCCGGGTGATCGGCGTCGACCTCTCCACCGCCGCCGTCGACCGGGCCCGCCGCGCCGACCCCGGCGGCCGGGCCGCCTACCGGGCGCTGGACGCGGCCGACCGCACGGACGCCGAGACCCTGCACGCCGACCTCGGCGACGCCAACGTCTACGTCCGCGGTGTGCTCCACCAGTGCGAGCCCGACGACCGGCAGCGGCTCGTCGACACCGTCGCCACGCTGGTGGGTGAGCGCGGCCGGGTCTGTCTGGTCGAAGTCGCCGAGGCCGCGGGGCCCGTGCTCATGGGCCTCGCGCGGAGCCCCGCCGGCCCTCCCGCCAAACTCGCCCCGGTCTTCCGGCACGGCATCACCCCGGGCGAGGTCAGCGACGCCGCGGTCCCGCGGTATCTGCGGGCGGCCGGCCTCACCCTCGTCGCCGAGGGCGAACTCCCGCTGATCACCACGGAGCTCACGGCCGACGGCACCCTGATCGAACTGCCGTCGAGGTGGTACGTGGCGGGGCGCCCGGCGTAGGGGGCTCGGGCGGGTCCGTGAGCCGTCCCGGGGGTGTCCATGGGCCGCGGTGGTGAGAGTTATCCACAGGTCTGCCACGGATCGGCGCGAACGCGTACGGTTTCGAGCCATGAAGATCCTCATCAGCGCCGACATGGAGGGCGCCACCGGTGTCACCTGGCCGGCCGACGTGCTGCCGGGGACACCGCAGTGGGAGCGGTGTCGTGCGATGTTCACCTCGGACGTGAACGCCGCCGTGCTCGGTTTCTTCGACGGCGGCGCCGACGAGGTGCTGATCAACGAGGCGCACTGGACCATGCGCAATCTGCTGCTGGAGGAGCTGGACGAGCGCGCGCAGATGCTGACCGGCCGGCACAAGGCGCTGTCCATGGTGGAGGGCGTGCAGCACGGCGACGTGGACGGCATCGCCTTCGTGGGCTACCACGCGGGCGCCGGTATGGAGGGCGTCCTCGCCCACACCTACCTCGCCAACTCGATCACCGGGGTGTGGGTGAACGAGGAGCGGGCCGGCGAGGGGCTGCTCAACTCGCATGTCGTGGCCGAGTACGGGGTACCGGTGGTGCTGGTGACTGGCGACGACGTGGCGTGCGAGGACGCCCTCGGGTATGCGCCCGAGGCGCTCAAAGTGGCGGTCAAGGACCATGTCTCGCGGTACGCGGCGGTGTGCCGCACCCCGGCGAGAACGGCCGCCGACATCCGCGCCGCGGCGAAGCAGGCCGTCTCGCTCGCCGTGCGGCACACACCCGTCAGGGGCGGGCCGTTCACCGTGGCGCTGGAGTTCGACGCCGAGCACCTGGCGATGGCCGCGACGGTCGTACCGGGTGTGACCCGTACCGGTGAACGCAAGGTCGCGTACACCAGCCCGACCATGTACGAGGGAATCCGCACTTTCAAGGCGGTCACCACGATCGTCTCTGCCGCGGTGGAGGAGACATATGGCTGAGTCGGCGAAGCTCCCGCAGGCGGCGGAGTCCTCGCAGCGGCAGGCGCTGGAGGAGGTCGTCCGTTTCACCTCCGACCTCATCCGCATCGACACCACCAACCGCGGCGGCGGGGACTGCCGGGAGCGGCCCGCCGCCGAGTACACCGCCGCGCTGCTGGCCGAGGCGGGCCTGGAGCCCACGCTGCTGGAGCGCACCGAGGGCCGGACCAACGTCGTTGCGCGCATCGAGGGCACCGACCCGTCGGCGGACGCGCTGCTCGTCCACGGTCATCTGGACGTGGTGCCCGCGCAGGCGGCGGACTGGACCGTGCACCCGTTCTCCGGTGAGATCCGCGACGGCGTGGTCTGGGGCCGGGGCGCGGTCGACATGAAGAACATGGACGCGATGATCCTCGCGGTCGCCCGGCACTGGGCGCGCACGGGAGTCAGGCCCCGCAGGGACGTGGTGATCGCCTTCACCGCCGACGAGGAGGCGAGCGCCGCGGACGGCTCCGGCTTCCTCGCCGACGCGCACCCCGCACTCTTCGAGGGCTGCACCGAGGGCATCAGCGAATCGGGGGCGTTCACCTTCCACGACGGCGCGGGGCGGCAGATCTACCCGATCGCGGCCGGGGAGCGCGGCACCGGCTGGCTGAAGCTCACCGCGCACGGCCGGGCCGGCCACGGCTCCAAGGTGAACCGCACCAACGCGGTGACCCGGCTGGCGGCCGCGATCGCCAGGATCGGCGCGCACGAATGGCCGCTGCGGCTCACCCCGACCGTCCGCGCGGCCCTCACCGCACTCGCCGAGCTGTACGGCGTCGAGGCCGACCTCGACGACCCCGGCGGCGTCGACCGCCTCCTCGACAAGCTCGGCCCGGCGGCCGCCCTGGTGGAGGCCACCGTCCGCAACAGCGCCAACCCGACGATGCTGGACGCCGGGTACAAGGTCAACGTGATCCCGGGGGAGGCCGTCGCCCGCGTGGACGGGCGCTACCTCCCCGGTGGCGAGGACGAGTTCCGGCAGACCCTCGACCGGCTCACCGGACCGGACGTGGAATGGGAGTACGAGCACCGGGAGGTGGCCCTCCAGGCGCCGGTGGACTCGGTGACCTACGCCCGGATGCGGGCCGCAGTCGAGGAGTTCGCGCCCGAGGGGCACGTGGTGCCGTACTGCATGCCGGGCGGCACGGACGCCAAGCAGTTCTCGCGCCTCGGCATCACCGGGTACGGCTTCTCGCCGCTGAAGCTGCCCGAGGGCTTCGACTACGCGGCGATGTTCCACGGGGTGGACGAGCGCGTCCCGGTCGAGGCGCTCCACTTCGGCGTTCATGTGCTGGACCGCTTCCTGCGGACGGCCTGAGCGATGACACACGGGGGACCAAGGCAGATGGGGGACAAGGTGCAGACCCTGGCGTACGGTTCGTGGCCCTCGCCGATCGACGCGGCGCTCGCCGCCGCGCACGACGGGCATCCCGAGTTCGTGGGCTTCGTCGGCGACGAGGCGTGGTGGACCGAGCCACGGCCCGCGGAGGGCGGCCGGCGCGCCCTGGTCCGGCGCACGGCCGACGGCACCCAGGAGTCGGTGCTGCCGGCCCCGTGGGACGTGCGCAGCCGGGTCATGGAGTACGGCGGGCAGCCCTGGACCGGCGTCTTGCGGGACACCGGTCCCCTCGTGGTCTTCGTCAACCACGCCGACCAGCGCCTCTACGGCTTCGAACCGGGCGGCGAGCCCGTCCCGCTCACCCCGGTGTCGACGGTGGGCGGCGGCCTGCGCTGGGCGGACCCGCGCCCGCACCCGGAACGAGACGAGGTGTGGTGCGTCCTGGAGGAGTTCACCGGTGACGGGCCCACCGACGTCCGGCGGGTCGTCGCCGCGGTGCCGCTGGACGGCTCGGCGGCCGAGGACCGGCACGCCGTACGCGAACTCACCGACGACAGCCGCCGGTTCGTCACCGGCCCCCGCCTGTCGCCCGACGGCCGCCGTGCCGCCTGGCTGGCCTGGGACCATCCGGCCATGCCGTGGGACGGCACCTCACTGCTGGTCGCCGAGGTGACCGGCGACGGTCTGCTGGGCGAGCCCCGCGCCGTCGCGGGCGGCCCGGAGGAGTCGGTCGCGCAGGTCGAGTGGGCGGCCGACGGGACCCTCGTCCACTCCAGCGACACCACCGGCTACTGGAACCTCTACCGGCTCGACCCCGACAGCGGTGACCGCACGGCTCTCTGCGCGCGGGAGGAGGAGTTCGGCGGACCGCTGTGGAAGGTCGGCCACCGCTGGTTCGCGCTGCTGGACGGCGGACTCGCCGCCGTGGTGCACGGGCGGGGCGCCACCGCGCTCGGCATCCTCGACCTGGACACCGGCCAGGTCGTCGACGCCGCCGGACCGTGGACCGAGTTCGCCCCGTCGCTTGCCGTGCGCGGCAGCCGGGTCATCGGCATCGGGGCCAGCCCCCGCAGTGCCTACGAGGTGGTCGAGCTGGACGCGGCCACCGGCGACGCCCGCGTGATCGGGGCCGCGCACGACGACCCGGTCGACCCCGCCTACTACCCGGAACCCCAGATCCGCTCCTTCCTCGGCCCCGCCGGACGCGAGATCCACGCGCACGTCTATCCGCCGCACCACCCCGGCTGCGTCGCCTTCAGCACCGAACTGCCGCCCTACGTGGTCTGGGCGCACGGCGGGCCCACCAGCCGGGCGCCCCTGGTCCTCGACCTGGCGATCGCCTACTTCACCTCACGCGGCATCGGGGTGGCGGAGGTCAACTACGGGGGGTCGAGCGGGTACGGGCGGGAGTACCGCAACCGGCTGCGCGAGCAGTGGGGTGTCATGGACGTCGAGGACTGCGCGGCGGTGGCCCTCGCCCTCGCCGACGAGGGCACCGCCGACCGGACCAGGCTCGCCATCAGGGGCGGCAGCGCCGGTGGCTGGACCGCCGCCGTGTCCCTCACCACGACCGACGTCTACGCCTGCGGAACCATCCTGTATCCCGTTCTCGACCTCACGACGTGGGGGTCTGGGGAAACCCACGACTTCGAGTCCCAGTATCTGGAGAGCTTGGTGGGGCCGCTCGCGGAGGAACCGATGCGGTACGTGGAGCGGTCGCCGAGCGAGCACGCCGACCGGATCACCGCGCCCTTCCTGCTGCTCCAGGGCCTCGACGACGTGATCTGCCGGCCCGCGCAGTGCGAGCGTTTCCTGGCCGGGTTGGAGGAGCGGCGGGTGCCGCACGCGTACATCGCCTTCGAGGGGGAGGGGCACGGCTTCCGGCGGGCGGAGACGACCGTGCGCGTCCTCGAGGCGGAGCTTTCGCTGTACGCGCAGGTCTTCGGGTTGAATCCTCCGGGTATCCCTACTCTGGAGCTCACCAAGTGACACCACTGACCCGACCAGCCCGCCTCGCCCCCGGTGCCCGCGTGGCCGTCGTCGCCCCCAGCGGGCCGGTGGCCGAGGAGCGGCTCAGCGCCGGGCTGGACATCCTGCGCGGCTGGGATCTCGACCCCGTCGTCGCCCCGCACACGCTCGACCGGCACCCGGATTTCCCCTACCTCGCCGGTACGGACGCCGACCGGGCCGCCGACCTCCAGGCCGCCTGGTGCGACCCGTCCGTGTCCGCCGTGCTGTGCGCCCGCGGTGGCTACGGCGTCCAGCGCATGGTCGACCTGCTCGACTGGGACGCCATCCGCGCGGCGGGCCCCAAGACACTCGTGGGGTTCAGTGACATCACCGCGCTCCACGAGGCGTTCGCCACCCGTGCCGGGCTGGTCACCCTGCACGGCCCCATGGCGGCGGGTGTCGACTTCATCAAGAACACCCGATCCCAGGAGCATCTGCGCGCCACCCTGTTCGCCCCCGAGACGGTACGCACGATCCGGGCCGCCGAGGGCAGCACCGCCCTGGTGCCCGGCCGCGCCCGGGGCGTCCTCCTCGGCGGCTGCCTCTGCCTGCTCGCCGCCGAACTCGGCAATCCGCACGCCCGCCGATCCGCCCGGGGCGCCCTGCTGTGTCTGGAGGACGTGGGCGAGGAGACCTATCGCCTGGACCGCTACCTCACCCAGCTGCTCCGCGCGGGCTGGCTCGACGGCGTCGCCGGCATCGTCCTCGGCTCCTGGGCGGAGTGCGAACCGTACGACAAGGTGCGGGCGCTGCTCGTGGACCGGCTCGGCGGGGCCGGGGTGCCGGTGGTGGAGGAGTTCGGCTTCGGACACGGGGAGGGAGCGCTGACGATCCCGTTCGGGGTGACGGCGGAGCTGGACACCGAGGCGGGGACGCTGACGCTGGACGAGCCGGCGCTGATCTGAAAGCCGCATGCCGAGGCAGCCGGCAGGCTCCCACCGGGCGGGTTCCGACGGCTCGCGTCATCCTGGAGTCATGAGCCCGAAGACATCGGAACGGGTCGGCACGCACCGGCGGAAGCGGTGGGGCGATCTGCTGACACCCGGCAGGGTCGTCGTGGGGCTGCTGGCGGCCCTGGCGCTCGTCTTCGTCTTCCAGAACACCCAGAACACCGAGATCCAGCTGCTGGTCACCGAGGTCACCATGCCGCTGTGGATGGCGCTGCTGGGGACAGGCCTGGTGGGGGCGGTGTGCGGGGCGTTCTTCATGAGACGGCGCAGGTGACACCTGGAGCGAAGTACCGTGGCGGGGTGTCCGGACATGTTCGTCACCTCATCGCGGGCTCCCGCGTGGCCATCCGGCACTTCACGCCCGAGGACGGCTCCGAGTTCACCGCGCGGGTGCGGGAGAGCAGGGATCTGCACCACCCGTGGCTCTTTCCGCCGGCCACCCCCGCCGCGTACGCGGCTTACGCGGGGCGGCTCATCGGGGATCCGACGAAGGCCGGGTTCCTGGTGTGCGAGCGGGACGGCGGGGGGATCGCCGGGTTCATCAACATCAACAACATCGTGGAGGGCGGCTTCCGCAGCGGCGCCCTCGGCTACGGCGCCTTCGCGCATGCCGCCGGACGGGGGCTCATGGGGGAGGGGCTCGGGCTGGTCATCGATTACGCGTTCGAATTCATGGGGCTGCACCGGCTGGAGATCAACGTCCAGCCCGGCAACGCCGCCTCCATCGCGCTGGCCCGCCGCTGCGGGTTCCGGCTGGAGGGGTTCTCGCCGGACTTCCTCTTCATCGACGGGGCGTGGCGGGACCATCAGCGGTGGGCGCTGACCGTGGAGATGGGACGCCCGGGACCCGCTCGGGAGTCGTGAGCGAGCCGGCCCGTGAGCCGGCTCGCGGGCAGGCGGGCACGGGCGCGTGGCCGGACGGGGGCCGTCGGCCGGACGACCGTGCGGAGCCGGCCGCGCTCAGGATCCCGGTCGTGACGGTCGGCGCTCCGCGCCCCTGGGGCGCGGACGATCTCGCCCGGGTCACCGCGCAGCGCTTCGAGACACCCGAACTGAGCGGCTTCTGGGTGCACCTGGACGCCGACGTGCTGGACCCGTCCGTCATGCCCGCCGTCGACAGCCCCGACCCCGACGGACTCCTCCCCGACGAACTGACCGCGCTGCTGCGCCCGTTGGTCGCCTCACCGCACTGCGTCGACCTCGACGTCACCATCTACGACCCCGATCCGGATCCCGACGGCACCGCGGGCGCGCTGCCCACGGACATCGGCGTGCGCGCCTTCGCCGAACCGGCCCCGACGGACCGACCGGCCGCCGGGCCCCCGACCGGCACCCGCCTCGGTGGACCGGACGGCTAGCCCGTCGCCCTGCGGTCGGCGTACTCGTAGACCGAGCCGTCGGGATGGACCGCGATGAGGTTGCGGCCGACGGGGGTCGGGATCGGGCCGGCCAGCACCTTGGCGCCTGAGGCGGTGAGGATCTGGCCGGCCTCGTCGACGTTCTCGACGGCGAGGGTGGCGGTGACCTTCCGCAGGACCTCCAGCTCGGACTCCGGGCCGCTCATCAGCAGGAAGCAGCCGACGGCGGCGACCTGGACGCCACCGCGTTCGAAACGCATCGCCGGTCCGCCCGAGAGTCTCTCGTAGAACGGGACCGCCGCTTCCAGGTCGTCGACGCAGATGCGGAGCGTGGTACCGAGAATCTCCATGCGCACGAGCCTAGTTGGGGCCGGGCGGCGACGGTGATCGAAACGCGGGATCACCGAACGCGTGCCTTTTCCGCCCGCGTGCGGAGTGCCGTGCGGAGCGCCGTGCGCCGCGTTACGTGCGCAGGGGGCCGGGTACTCGGCCGCGATGGACCGCTTGGATCATCTGGAACATCTGGACAGGCACCTGGTCGACGAGTTGGCGCAGGTGGCCCGCGAGACCATCCGTGAGGAGCTGCGGCAGCAGACCCGTAAGCAGCGGCGCAGGGCAGCGCTGTACGCGGCATCCGGGGCGCTCGCCCTGTACGCGGGTGCCGCCGTGGCGCTGGCCGTCGGGCTGGCGCTCTGTCTGGTCCTGCCCGACTGGGCCGCCGCCCTGATCACCGCCGTGGTGCTCGGTGTGGCCGCGTACCTGCTCAGGGGCGCGGCGCGGCCCTCGGCGGACCGTGACGGGGTCGTCGGCGGTACGGCGCCGGGGACACCCCCGGGCGGCCAGGGACCGGCCGGGTATCCGCCGCCTCCGCCCGTCGCACCCGGTGTCGGGACCGCGACCGACGCAGTGACGGGGGCCGCGGGCGGAGCCGCGTCGACAGGTGCGGACGTCGAGGACCGGCGCCACCGGGGCCTGTGAGCGGGGCCTGTGAGTCAGGGCCACCGAAAGGCCGGTACGTGTGCGTGCGGCGGGGGGGGGGGGGGGGGCCCCCCCCCGCCCCCCCCCCCCCGCCCCCCCCCACCCCCCCACCCCGGGGGGGGCCCCCGGGGCGGGGGGGGGGGGGGGGGGGGGCCGCTGGTCGCGCAGTTCCCCGCGCCCCTGAGAAGCAGGGGCTGCGCCCCGTGCTTTCAGGCCCGCAGGGGCCTGGGCTGTCAGGGGCGCGGGGAACTGCGTAGAAGCCCCACCGGGCCCGCACCCGACAACGCGCCGAAAAAACACCCGGACCCGCAGGCGGCAAGCACCTGCGGGTCCGGGTCACCTCTCACACGGCTCAGGCCGACGCGAGCGTCACGCCGCCTTGGGCGCGTTCACGTCCGCCGGCAGCGCCTTCTGCGCGACCTCGACCAGCGCGGAGAACGCCGTGGCGTCGTTGACGGCCAGCTCGGCGAGGATCTTGCGGTCGACCTCGATGTTCGCGGCCTTCAGACCCTGGATGAGGCGGTTGTACGTCATGCCGTTCTGGCGGGCCGCAGCGTTGATGCGCTGGATCCACAGCTGACGGAAGTCGCCCTTGCGCTTCTTGCGGTCGTTGTAGTTGTAGACCAGCGAGTGGGTGACCTGCTCCTTGGCCTTGCGGTACAGGCGCGAACGCTGACCGCGGTAGCCGGAGGCCGCCTCGAGGATCGCCCGGCGCTTCTTGTGGGCGTTTACTGCCCGCTTGACGCGTGCCACTTTTTACTCCTTGTAGCGGGGCCGTGGTTGTCCTCACACGACCCGAAATCGATGGGGTCCCGGTCCTGACGTACGTACGGCGCGCTTCGATCAACCGATCAGGCGCCGCCGCGTCACTTGCCGAGAAGCTTCTTGATCTTCGCGGCGTCGCCCGGGGCCATCTCGGCGTTGCCGGTGAGGCGACGCGTCACGCGGGACGACTTGTGCTCGAGCAGGTGGCGCTTGCCGGCGCGCTCACGGAGCACCTTGCCGGAGCCGGTGATCTTGAAGCGCTTGCTGGCACCGCTGTGCGACTTGTTCTTCGGCATAGCGCCGTTCTCTCCTCGTCAGTGGCGCTCCGGTGCCCGGTCGCGAAACCGGGCACGACGGAACGTCATTTCTTTCGGTTGACACCCTGGACGGTGTCCAGAGCTTCCCCCGGACTCACGTCCCGGGGACTTACGCCTCGGCAGGCTCCTCGGCAGGCGCCTCGGCCTCGACGTGCTCCAGCTCCACGTCGGTGTCCTCGGCGTCGCTGTGCTCGGCGGCGTTCTGCGACTTGCCTGGGTTGGCCTTCGCTTCCGCCTTCCGGGCTTCCTGCGCCTGGCGGGCCTCGGCCATCGCCTCGGTCTTCTTCTTGTGCGGACCGAGAACCATGATCATGTTTCGGCCGTCCTGCTTCGGGTTCGACTCGATGAACCCGAGATCCTCGACGTCCGAGGCGAGACGCTGCAGCAGTCGGTAGCCCAGCTCGGGCCGGGACTGCTCGCGACCACGGAACATGATCGTGATCTTGACCTTGTCGCCCTGCTTGAGGAACCGGACGACGTGACCCTTTTTGGTGTCGTAGTCGTGCGGGTCGATCTTCGGCCGGAGCTTCATTTCCTTGATGACCGTGTGCGCCTGGTTCTTGCGCGCCTCACGGGCCTTCATGGCCGACTCGTACTTGAACTTCCCGTAGTCCATGAGCTTGCAGACCGGCGGGCGCGCGCTCGCCGCCACCTCGACCAGGTCGAGGTCGTACTCCTGCGCAAGCTCCAGGGCCTTGGCAAGCGGAACAATCCCGACCTGCTCGCCGCTGGGACCGACAAGTCGCACTTCGGGAACGCGAATCCGGTCGTTGATGCGGGGCTCGGTGCTGATGGATCCTCCTCGGTAGCACCACACGCCGGTCTGGCGGACCGCCGTGTTATGTCTGGTTGACATAGAGACCAACCGTCAGGGGCCATGAAAAATGCCCCGGACGGGACACAGGCGGGGCTCCATGTACTGCCGGAGCACCGCCGCGGGTGTGCCGCGGGGCGCAGTATCGGACGACTCCACCGTCCGTACGGAACGGTGGGGGCCGTCTGACCGGTTGACCTGCCGTCCCGGAGGACAGTCAGGTGGGAGTTCGGAGCCTCCACTTGCGGGCCGGGCACACAGGTGTCCAGCCGGTCGTTGACACCACCATACCGGGTTGAAACCTGGCGTGCCAATCGGGCTGCGCGGGACTCCCGCAGGTGGGGGCGCGCGCGCCGGGGCCTATCGTGTGGGGCATGAGTGAGACCCCTCCTGAGAACCCCGACTTCGACTCGATGACCCGCGACATCGCCGAGGTCCCCGCGGTCGAGGTGATCGTGACCGTCGCCGTCAATCTGATGAGCGCCGCCGCGGTGAAGCTCGGCCTGACGGAGGAGGGCGACAAGTACAAGGACCTGGACGAGGCCCGCAAGCTGGTCACCGCCCTCGCCGGTCTGCTGGACGCGTCCACGACCGAGATCAGCTCCTTCCACGCGGCCCCGCTGCGCGACGGTCTGAAGTCGCTGCAGCTGGCGTTCCGCGAGGCGTCGGTCGTACCGGACGAGCCGGGTCAGGGCCCGGGCGAGAAGTACACGGGCCCGGTCTACGGCTAGACCCCGCGGCGACCGCTACCCCCGTACGTACAAGGGCTCGCCCGGTGGCGTCGCCCCGGCCGGCAGCAGTGCCAGGTCGAGGCCGCGCACCAGGCGGGCCCGTAGTGTCTCGTCGGCGGCGAGGCGGCCCGCGACGGACTGCGCGGCCTCGGCCGGGTCCGCGGACGGGTCGAGGACGAGGGCCAGGGTTCCGTCGGCCCGCCCGGGGCCGAGGTGGGCGCTGAGCACGGCCGGCTCGGCGGCGACGGCCGCGCGGACGGCGTCGCGGACGGCGGGGTCGGCGAGCGGGTCGGTGGTGGTGCGTCCCTCGGCGAGCGCGAGCAGGGCGCGGCCGGTCAGCTCGTAGGTGACGGGACCGGCGAGGTCGAGGACGACCGTGTCCGCCTTCTCGTGCGCGGCGGCCTGCAGCGCCTGGCGCAGGGGCACGGCGACGGGGCGGGCGGCCGGGTCCCAGCGGGCCAGGGAGTCGGTGGAGGTGAAGGCGGGCAGGGCGGTGCGGCCGCCGGCCTTCAGCGTGGGGACGGCCATGTCGCTGGTCTTCTCGCGGCGCAGCCCCCTCTCGTCCACCTCGACCTCGCCGAGCACGGCCACGACGGGCACGAGCAGCCGGGCCCCCTCTAGGGCTTCGAGGACGGGGCCCACGGCCGTGCGGTCCTCCGCCCAGGCGGCGAGCGCGGCGCTCAGCCGGGGGTCGGCGGAACCGTCGTCGTCGGAGAAGCCGGGGTCGGGAATGTTCTTGTTCGCCACGGTCGTCGAGCCTATCGGGGGAGGTCTCCCGGGCGTCCGGCAGGCCGGAAACGTGACGGTCACATCGCTCACGGTTTTCTCAGCCGTCCCTGACACGCATTTAACAAGCGCCTCACCGCACGCACAGCGGAGTCCAGAACCATCGCGGCATGCCGTCATCCGGAGCCCGTCGCCGCGCCCGTCCGTCCGTGCGCCGTCCGCTCGTCCACCTCGCGCTCGTCGCCCTCGTCCTGGTGGGCGGCACGGCCGCCGGGTCCGTGTACATGAGGGCCCGGGCGCAGGACGGCGGGGGTTCCGCCGTATCGTCGTCGGCGTCATCGTCGGTACCGCCCCCGGCCTCCGCTTCCACCGCGCCGGGCGCGGGCGCGGTCGCTGAGGAGGCTTCGGTGGAACCTGTGGCGGCGCCCGAGGCGGACCACGACGCGCTGCTCGCGGCTGCCCTGGCGGAGGTGTCCGTCGAGGACGGGGCGGCGGTGTCGGTGTCGGTGCTGGACGTGGCCTCCGGGGAATCGGCCGGGTACGGGGACGCGCGCTTCGACACCGCGAGCATCGTCAAGCTGAACATCTTGGCGGCCCTGCTGCTGCGGGCCGAGGACGCGGGCCGGCCGCTCACGGCGCGGGAGCGGACGTACGCCTCCGCGATGATCCGGGACAGCGACAACGCGTCCGCGACGGCGCTGTGGAAGGTCATCGGGCAGGCGGGCGGCCTCGACGCCGCGAACGAGCGGTTCGGGCTGACGGACACCGAGGGCGGCGACGGCCTGTACTGGGGCCTCACCCAGACCACGGCGGCCGATCAACTCGCCCTTCTCCGGCAGGTGTTCGGGGACGACGGCACGTCCGAGCTGAGCGCGGCCGCACGGTCGTACGTCCAGGAGCTGATGGGCCGGATCGCCCCGGGGCAGGACTGGGGCGTCTCGGCGGCTGCGTCGGGCGGGGTCGGAGGATCAGGATTCGCCCTGAAGAACGGGTGGTTGCCGCGTACCGCGACCGGGCTGTGGGACATCAACAGTGTCGGCCGGGTGACGGTGGAGGGGCGGGCGTACCTGGTCGCGGTGGTGTCGCACGGCAACACGACGAAGGCGAAGGGGGTCACGCTGGTGGAGGCGGCCGCGCGGGCGGCCGTCTCGGTGTTCGGGGGCACGACGGGTGCGGCGGGGGCGGCCGGCACCTCGTAGGCGCCGCCTTCAGACGATGTACTCGTCGGGCCGGCCGCGACCGCGTCCGCGCCAGACCATCACGGCCATGACCAGCAGGAACGCTCCGACTCCGCCCGCGGCGGGGGCGGCCCAGCCGACGGTCGGGTCCTCCTCCTCGACCGGGTCCGGGCCGGAGCCGAAGTACTTGCCGCCGTACGACGCGGTCTTGAGGTCGTCGGAGGTGAGTTCGATGCCCTTCTCGATGGCGGCCGCCGGGTCGACGAAGCCGAAGCCGCGGGAGTCGTCGCGGCCGCCGGCGGGGGCTTCGCGGGCGGTCTCCTCCAGGAGGCGTTTGACCTGGGCGGGGGTCAGGCTCGGGTGGGCCGCCTTGATGAGGGCGGCGGCGCCGGAGACGAAGGCCGCGGCGGCGCTGGTGCCCCAGCCCTCGTAGTACTTGCGGTCCGGGTCGGCGATGACGACGTCGACGCCGGGGGCGCTGACGGTGGCGTACCAGCGACGGGTGGAGAACGGGGCGCGGTCGCCGTCCTCGTCGACGGCGGTCACCGCGATCACGCCCGGGTAGGCCGCCGGGTAGGAGATGTGGTCGCCCTTCGCGCCGCCGTTGCCGGCCGAGGCGACGACGATCGAGCCCTTCGCCAGGGCGTACTGGACGGCGGCGTCCTCGGAGGGTTCCGGGTGGGCGGACTCGGAGTCGTCGCCGAGGGAGAGGTTGATGACGTCGACGTCCTGGTCGGCGGCCCAGCGGATGCCTTCGGCGAGGGCGTTGCCGCGGGTGCTGCGGGCCTTGGAGCGGGCCGCGTCCTTGTCCTCGAGGATGACGCGGACAGGGAGGATCCGTGCCTCGGGGGCGATGCCGAGGACGCCGTCGGCGTTGTTCGGGCCGTGTCCGTGCCCGGCGATGATCCCGGCCATGGCCGTGCCGTGCCGGGCCCAGGCACGGTCGCCGCGCGAGGCCCCGAAGCCGACCATGTCCCTCGTCGGCAGGATGTTGCCGACGAGGTCCGGGTGCTCGTCGTCGACGCCGGTGTCGAGCACCGCGACGGTGATGCCGGCCCCCTTCGTCGTACGCCATGCCTCCTGTGTGTGCATCGCATCCAGCGCCCACTGCTGGTCCCGGATGCCGTCGGCGTGCGCGGCGGTGGACGGCAGGAGGGCCAGGGAGGCGGCGAGGGGAAGGCTGAGCAGGCGGAGTCGCGGACGCCGGGCACGGCGGCCGGCCCGGGTGGGCGTCACGGCCCGCGCGGTCTCTCCTGCCGGTACGGCGGTCCCGGGGGTTCCGGGTTTCCCTGCGGTCATGAGGGCTGCTCCGTGGCGGACGCGGCGGTCCTGCGCAGGCCGCGTTCGATGCGGTCGGCGAGGCCCTTCGCCTCGTGGCCGAGACCGGACTGGGCGGGTGCGGTGGTGGCGCCGGGCTTCATCGCGTCCTCGGCCGGCTGTGGTTCGGTGACGGTGCGGCCGTCGGCGAAGCCCGAGACGGCGTAGACGACGACGGGGACGTCGGTGAGGACGGAGATCGTCCAGGAGGCCCGCTGGTCGTCGCCGAAGCCGGCCGCGACGGTGTCCTCGGCGGCGTACGGCCTCGGCATCAGGTCGGTGCGGCGGTCCAGCTCGTCCTTCGCGAAGCGGTTCCTGAGCGCGGTCATGGCGGCGGCGTCGGCCTTGGTGAACATCAGGCCGACGGTGATGACGTTGCTGCGGGTCGCGTCGGTGTAGGTGGCGCGCAGCAGCCGCAGACAGCCGACGGGGGCGAGGACCTTGCGCAGCAGCGGGTCGAAGGCGTTCGCGCAGCCGCTGTCGCGCGCGACGGCGATCCGGGTCCAGGTGCGGTCGGTGCCGCCGGGTCCGGCGCCCTCGCCGCGCACGGTGGGCGGGAACAGTTCGTCGACGGGTACGCCGTGCCACAGCTGTCCGGCCACCGCGAAGGTGTCGCGGGAGCCGTCCGCCCCGGGGTCCCCGGTGAGCCAACTCCCGGCCGCCGCACCGCCGATGAGCCCGATGCCGAGCACCACGCACGCGGCCACGGCCGCCGCCCTCGCCCTGGTGGGGCGCGGCCTGCGGCGCGTGGTGTACGGCTCCGGCGCGGTCCACGGCGAGGTGTCCGGCTGCGCGAACGTCACGAAGGGCCGCCCGGCGGCGGCGCCGAGGACGCCGTCGAGGGCTTCGGCGGACCGCCGGGACGAAGCCGACGGAGGCTGCCAGCCGCCGGGACGCTCGGGGGTGAGGGGCCTCGGGTGGGGCGTGCCCTCGGGGGCCCGCTCTTGGGGCATGGGCCGACGCGGGGGCGGCGCGGTGGGCGGGACGGCGCCACCGGAGCCCGGTACGCCGTCACCGGGTGCCTGCGCCGGGGGCTGTGCGGCCGGGCGGGAGGGCGCGCTTGCGGAGGAGCGTGGTGGCGCCTGCTCTGCGGGTGGGCCGGAGGGTCGGGGCGATCGGCCGCCGACAGGTGGGGCCGGGTCGGCCGCCCGGGCTCCCGAGGGCCGTGCGGGACCAGAGGACCGTGCCGGGCCCGAGGACGGTGCCGGGCCCGATGACGGTGCCGGACCCGAGGTCGGTGCCCGACCCGAGGACCGTGGAACGTCCGTCCGCCGTGCGGTGTCACGTGCCGCCGGTGGGGTGTCGGGGAAGCGGGCCGAGGCCGGGGGCGGGGTGTCGTCCGGGCGACCGGCGGCCGGGGGGCCGTCCGGGAAGCGGGACGACGCCGTGGGCGGGGCGTCCGGGAAACGGGTCGGAGCCGCCGGTGGAGCCTTCAGGAAGCGGGTCCAGGCCGCCGGCGGGGCGTCGGGGAAGCGGGCGGAGGCGGCCGGGGGCGGCGGCGCGGTGGCCGGGGTGCCGCCGTTCTGGGCGGCGGTGCGCCGGAAGTCGGAGAAGCGCGGGTGTTCGCCGCGACGCGGGGCGGCGGCGCTGTCCACGGCGGCATCGCCCGCGGGGCTCCGGCCGGCCGTCTGGGCGGCGCCGCGGGCGGGAGCCCGGCCCGCCTCGCCCGGTCCGCGTACGGCATCGCGCCCGGACGCCGTGGCGCCGGAGCCGCGCAGGGGGCCCTGCCCGGCCGGCGGGCGGGAGCCTCGCGGAAGGCCGCCCTGACGGGCCGCCGGGTCTGAGCCGTGCGCGCGGGAAGGCGGGGTGCCGCCCTGGCCGCTGGAACTCCGGCTGTTCTCCGGGGTGTTCGGCGCGTCCGTCGTGCGGGGGTGCCGAACGTCCCGGGGCGCGCCCGGCGTCGAAGAGGGCGCCGAGGACGGGCGGGGCGGAGCGCTGGGCCGTGCGGGCGCGCCCGCCACGGGGGGCCGCTGCGGGCGGCGTGGCACGGTCGGGCCGTTCCCGGCCGAGGGTGCGCGATCCGGGCGGGGCGGGGGGACCGAGGAGCCTCCCACCGGGCCGGAGCCGCGTGGAGAGGAAACCGTGGGGGTCGCACCGGAGGCGGAGGCGCGCGTACCCGAACCGGGCCTACCCGGTGCCGGGGATCGCGTACCCGCGGTGAGCGGGCGGGTGGTCGGGGCGGACGCGCCGCCCGAGGCCGGCGGGCACGTGTCCGGCGCCTCGCTGTCGGACCCGGGTTCCCTCGACGAAGGCCGGGGCGCGGTGCCGGGCGGCGTGGTCGACGGCTCGTGGTCCGGTGGTATGGACGGGCGGGGCGGGACCGGCGGGCGTGGGGGAATGGAGGCGCGCCGCGCTTCCGTGCTCATGCACCCCCCGTTTCCTCGTCCCGTGCGGCCCGGAGGCCGTCCGGGCGTCCGACCGCCCGTGGGGAGCGGTCGTCACGCGTACCGGGACTCGCCCGCCCGCGGTCGCCGTCACCACGGGCAAGCCATACCCGCGGCAGCGGATCCGCATCCCCGTCGAGGTCGTCCCTGCGTGCGCGTCACTCTACGGGTTGGCCGCCGTCGAACGGGAACCAGTACGCCGGCCCGTGGCTTCTGCCCGGAACGTCCCCCTACCCTGCGGTAATCATGTCTGGCAGGCTTCGTGCATGACTGCGCGCGCCGCCGACCGGGCCCGGTACGACCGGGCCACAGCTCATCTCGACGCCCCTCTGGCGATCGTCGACCTCGACGCCTTCGACGCGAACGCCGACGACCTCCTCCGCAGGGCCGGCGGCAAGCCGATCCGCGTCGCGAGCAAGTCCGTTCGCTGCCGGGCGCTCCTGGAGCGGGTCCTGGCCCGTGAGGGCTTCGAGGGCATCATGTCGTTCACCCTCGCCGAGTCCCTGTGGCTGGCCCGCTCCGGGTTCGAGGACGTGCTCCTCGCCTACCCGTCGGCCGACCACGAGGCCTTCGCCGAACTGGCGAGCGACCCCAAGCTCGCCGCCGCCGTGACCGTCATGGTCGACGACCCCGCCCAGCTCCAGCTGATCGACAACTCCCGGCGGGGCGGCACCGAAGTCGTGCGTGTCTGCCTGGAGTTGGACACCTCGCTGAAGCTGCTCGGCGGCCGGGTGCGGGTCGGGGCGCTGCGCTCTCCGCTGCACTCCCCCGCGCAGGTCGCCGACATGGCCCGCGCGGTCGCCGAGCGGCCGGGGTTCAAGCTGGTCGGAATCATGGCGTACGAGGGTCATATCGCCGGTGTGGGCGACGCGGTGGCCGGACGGCCGCTGCGTTCGCGTGCCATCCGGATGATGCAGGCCACCGCGAAGAAGGAGTTGGCCGCGCGTCGGGCCGAAGTGGTGCGCGCCGTACGGCGGGTGGCGCCGGACCTGGAGTTCGTGAACGGCGGCGGCACGGGCAGTGTGCAGCACACGGCGGCGGAGGACTCGGTCACCGAGATCGGTGCCGGCTCCGGGCTCTACGTGCCGCGCCTCTTCGACAACTACACGTCGTTCAGCGGGCGTCCGGCCGCGCTGTTCGCCATGCCGGTGGTACGGCGTCCCGGTGTCGGGGTCGTCACGGTCCTGGGCGGCGGTTACCCGGCCTCCGGCGCGCCCGGCCCCGACCGGCTGCCGGTGCCGTATCTGCCCGAGGGGCTGAGGTACGACCCGCAGGAGGGCCCCGGCGAGGTGCAGACCCCGCTGCTGGGGGCGCCCGCCGACGACCTGCTGCTCGGCGACAAGGTGTGGTTCCGGCACGCCAAGGCCGGTGAGCTGTGCGAGCGGTTCGACGTGCTGCACCTGGTCGAGGGCGACGAGGTGACGGCGGCCGTGCCGACATACCGCGGCGAGGGCCACACGTTCCTGTAGGCGGGGGCGGCGGGAGTCCCGCGCGGGCTCCCGTCCTCCACGTACACCGCTCTCCGCTCTCCACGCGCCCGGGGGGGCGCGGCGGGCTCACGAGGGGCCGAGGCTGCTGCCCACTCCCCCGCCCGCGTCCGTGTCGCCCACCGCGCGGATGCCCTCGACGATCTCGTCGATGTCGTCGACCGGCGGGCCGTCCTCGCCCGCGTCGATGGCGAAGCGGACGAGGACCGGTGCCTCGGAACCGCTGCTGGACGGGAAGACGAGGGACTGGACGTATCCGCCGGGTCCGGCCCCGGTCGTGACGCGCCAGCGCACGTAGTAGCCGGCGCGGCCGGCGACGGCGACCGAGCCGGAGCCGACGACCTCGTGGCCGGTGATGCCGTTGTACGGGCGCCGGTCGAGTTCGTCGCGGTCGTAGGCGTCGTCCGCCGCGTCCTCGATGTCGTTCTCGGCGAGGACCTTCGGGGAGGTCTCGCTGCTGCCGGTGACGGTCCGTGAGACGACCGTGCCCCGGCGGCACAGACCGTTGTCGCCGGGGCAGTCGTAGAGGCCGTCGTCCGTGACCAGGACCGCGTCGTCCTCGGCCGACCCGTCGCCGTCCTCCCAGCCGTCGGGGATCGGGAACGTGATGCCGTTGAGGTCGTCCACGACGACGGTCGGGTCGCCGGTGGGGGACCCGGTGACGGGCTTCGTCGGGGTCGGGCTGTCGTCTCCGCCGGGGTCGGGGGCCGGGGAGGTCGTCGCGGTCCTCGTCTCCTGACCGCCGCCCGCGTCCCCGTCACCGCCGAGCAGGAGGACGCCGCCCGTGACCGCCCCGGCGACCAGGACGGCCCCGGCGGCGGCCAGCGCGACGACCTTGGTGCGGCCGGGGCCGCGCGCGGGCGGCCCCGGCCGGAGCACCGGCGGCACGGGCTGCTCCGGCTGGCGCCGGTGGTCGGTCCACGCGGTCCCGTCCCACCAGCGTTCGGTGAGCGGGTAGGACGGGTCGCGGTACCAGCCGGGCGGCGAACTGCTCATCCCGGCACTTTAATCACACCGACCGTGCCGGTGCTCCGGTCACCGGGGCGGACTGTCTAGACCGGGGTGACATACGCGCCCGCGATACCGCCGTCGACCAGGAAGTCGGTGGCGTTGACGAAGGACGAGTCGTCACTGGCGAGGAACGCGACGGCGGCCGCGATCTCGTCGGCCTCGGCGAAGCGGCCGACCGGGATGTGCACGAGCCGGCGCGCGGCCCGCTCCGGGTCCTTCGCGAACAGCTCCTGCAGCAGCGGGGTGTTGACCGGCCCCGGGCAGAGCGCGTTGACGCGGATGCCCTCCCGCGCGAACTGCACGCCCAGCTCCCGGGACATGGCCAGCACACCGCCCTTGGAGGCCGTGTACGAGATCTGGGAGGTCGCCGCGCCCATGCGGGCCACGAAGGACGCGGTGTTGATGATCGAGCCCTTGCCCTGGCTGCGCATGTAGGGGATCGCGGCCTTGCAGCACAGGTACACGGAGGTGAGGTTGACCTCCTGGACCCGCTTCCAGGCATCCAGGCCGGTCTCCAGGATGGAGTCGTCGTCGGGCGGCGAGATGCCCGCGTTGTTGAAGGCGATGTCGACGCTGCCGTAGGTGTCGAACGCGGTCTTGAACAGCGCGTCGACCTGCTCGGCGTCGGTGACGTCGACCTTGACGAAGAGCCCGCCGACCTCCTCGGCGGCCGACTTGCCGCGTGCCTCGTCCAGGTCGCCGCAGACGACGTGCGCGCCCTCGGCGGCGAGCCGGCGCGCGGTGGCGAGGCCGATGCCGCTGCCGGCACCGGTGATGACGGCGGTGCGGCCGACCAGGCGGCGGCAGATGTTTTCCGATGTCACTGTGCGGAGCCCTCCGTGCTGATGAAGACGTTCTTGGTTTCGGTGAAGGCGGTCAGGGCGTCGGGGCCGAGTTCGCGGCCGATGCCGGACTGCTTGAACCCGCCGAAGGGGGTCCAGTAGCGGACGCTGGAGTGGGAGTTGACGGACAGGTTGCCCGCGCGGACGGCCTGGGAGACGCGCAGCGCGCGCCCGACGTCCCGGGTCCAGATGGAGCCGGAGAGGCCGTAGGGGGTGTCGTTGGCGAGGCGGATCGCGTCGGCCTCGTCCTCGAAGGGCAGGACGACCGCGACGGGGCCGAAGACCTCCTCGGCGGCCACCCGGGCGTCGGGCGCGACGCCGGTCAGGACGGTCGGCGGGAACCAGAAGCCGGGGCCCTCGGGCGCCTTGCCGCGGATGCCGGGCGCGTCCGGGTCGACGTAGGCGCGGACGCGGTCCAGCTGGATCCGGGAGATGAGCGGGCCCATCTGGGTGGCCTCGTCGGCCGGGTCGCCGACGCGGACGGACTCGATGCCGGGGGCGAGGAGGTCGAGGAAGCGGTCGTAGGCGGAGCGCTGTACGAGGATGCGGGTACGGGCGCAGCAGTCCTGGCCGGAGTTGTCGAGGAACGACATGGGGGCGGCCGCGGCGGCTGCCTCCAGGTCGGAGTCGGCGAAGACGATGTTGGGGCTCTTGCCGCCGAGTTCGAGGGTGACGCGCTTGAGCAGTGCCGAGCCCTTGGCCAGCACCTGCTTGCCCACGGCCGTCGACCCGGTGAAGACGATCTTCGCGACGCCGGGGTGCTCGACCAGGGCGTTGCCGGTGACGCGGCCGTGGCCGGGCAGCACCTGGAACAGGCCCTCGGGGAGCCCTGCCTCGCGGGCCAGCTCGGCGAGGCGCAGCGCGGTGAGCGGTGTCGTCTCGGCGGGCTTGAGGAGGACGGCGTTGCCTGCCGCGAGCGCGGGGGCGACGCCCCACGCCGCGATGGGCATCGGGAAGTTCCAGGGGGCGATCACCGCGACGACGCCGAGCGGTTCGAGGAAGGTGACGTTGAGACCACCGGCCACCGGGATCTGGTGGCCGGTGAGCCGCTCGACGCCGCCGGCCGCGTAGTCGAGCAGGTCCCGGACGTTGCCGGCCTCCCAGCGGGCGTTGCCGATGGTGTGTCCGGCCTCCCGGACCTCCAGCAGCGCCAGCTCCTCCAGGTGCTCGTCCACGGTCACCGCGAAGCGGCGCAGCAGCCGGGCGCGGTCGCCCGGAGCGGTGGTGGCCCACAGCCGCTGGGCCTTCGTCGCCAGGGCCACGGCCGCGTCGACGTCCGCCGCCGTGGCGGCCGCGACGGTGGCGACGACCTCCTCGGTGGCGGGGTTCAGTACCTGGAGCTGCTGCTCGTACTGCTGGGACTGCTGGGACTGCTCGGACAAGTCAGGGCCTCTCACAGCGGGTGCGTCACGGCGTGCTCGGTGACGCACGGACGTGCTCGGTGACGCACGGACGTGCTCGGTGACGCACGGACCTACGTCGGTTACTCACGGACCTACGTCGGTGACTCACGGACCTACTCGGTGACTCACAGGCGTTCGAAGGAGCGGCGCAGCTCCCAGTCGGTCACGGCGGCGTCGAAGGCGGCCAGCTCGACGCGGGCCATGTTGCTGTAGTGCGCGACGACCTCCTCGCCGAAGGCGGCCTTGGCGATGGGGCTGTTCTCCCACAGCTCGGCGGCCTCGCGGAGGGTGGTCGGCACCTGGTCGTACCCGGCGGCGTACGCGTTCCCGGTGCACACCTCCGGCAGTTCGAGCTTCTGCTCGATGCCGTACAGCCCGGCCGCGATCAGCCCGGAGACGGCGAGGTGCGGGTTGACGTCACCGCCGGGGAGCCGGTTCTCGAAACGCATCGAGCGGCCGTGACCGACGACCCGCAGGGCGCAGGTCCGGTTGTCGTACCCCCAGGCCACGGCGGTCGGCGCGAAGGAGCCCGGCTGGAACCGCTTGTAGGAGTTGATGTTGGGCGCGTAGAGCAGCGAGAAGTCGCGGAGCGCGGCGAGCTGTCCGGCGAGGAAGTGGCGCATCACCGGCGACATGTCGTGGCCGTCGGCCATGGCGTTGGTGCCGTCGGCGTTCGCCAGGGACAGGTGGATGTGGCAGGAGTTGCCCTCGCGCTCGTTGAACTTCGCCATGAAGGTGAGCGAGACGCCCTCCTGCGAGGCGATCTCCTTGGCGCCGGTCTTGTAGACCGCGTGCTGGTCGCAGGTGACCAGGGCATCGTCGTACTTGAACACGATCTCGTGCTGGCCGGGGTTGCACTCGCCCTTGGCGGACTCGACGGTCAGCCCGGCGGCCTCCATCTCGTTGCGGATGCGCCGCAGCAGGGGCTCGATACGGCCGGTGCCGAGGACCGAGTAGTCGATGTTGTACTGATTCGCCGGGGTCAGCCCCTTGTAACCGGCGTCCCAGGCCTGCTCGTAGGTGTCCTTGAAGACGATGAACTCCAGCTCGGTGCCGACGTTGGCCGTGTAGCCCAGTTCGGCGAGGCGCTCCAGCTGGCGGCGCAGGATCTGGCGGGGCGCGGCGACGACCGGTGAGCCGTCGTTCCAGGCGAGGTCGGCGATGAGCATCGCCGTACCCTCGTTCCATGGCACCCGGCGCAGGGTGCTCAGGTCCGGGTGCATGGCGAAGTCGCCGTAGCCGCGGTCCCAGGAGGACATCGCGTAACCGTCGACGGTGTTCATCTCGGTGTCGACGGCGAGCAGGTAGTTGCAGCCCTCGGTGCCATGGGCGAGCACGTCGTCGAGGAAGAAGCGCGCGGCGAACCGCTTGCCCTGGAGGCGCCCTTGCATGTCGGGGAAGGCCAGGACGACAGTGTCGATCTCACCGGCCGCGACGAGGGTGTGCAGCTCCTCGACGGTGAGCGGGGGTGTGCGGTCTGCCACGGGAAAGCCTCCTAGGGGCTTCTTCGGCCACCCCGGAGGCATTCAGCCATCCGGGAGCCATAAGGTATTACCCATAACCATTAGTTGGGAAGGGGCAACGTCCACATGTCGCAGACAGGGGCGGAACCGGGCACTCCCTGGGCCGACGACCGGCTGGCGTCCGTACTGCGGCCGGTGCGGGCGGGCAACGGCTTCGAGGAGGCGCTTGAGCAGATCATGCAGGTCGTCCGGCTCGGCCTGGTGCCGGGCGGCGAACGGCTGCCGGCGGAACGCGAGTTGGCCGAGCGGCTCGGGATCAGCCGGGTGACGCTGCGCGAGGTGCTCAAGGTCCTGCAGGACCAGGGCCTGATCGAGGCACGGCGCGGGCGGTACGGGGGCACGTTCGTGCTGCCGCGGGTCGCCACGCCGGGCGAGGACGAGCTGCGCCGCCGACTGAAGGGGATCGACGTCGAGGACACGCTGCGCTTCCGCGAGGTGCTGGAGGTGGGCGCGGCGGGGCTGTGCGCGGCACATGGTCTGACCAGCGAGGAGGTCGAGCGGCTGCGGGCGGCCCTGACCCGCACGCACAACGCGCCGCTCACGGAGTACCGCCGTCTGGACACCCTGCTGCATCTCACGATCGCCGAGCTGTCCGGCTCCCCCACGCTCGCCGGTCAGTACGCGGCCGTCCGCGCCGGGGTCAACGACCTGCTGGACTGCATCCCGCTGCTGGTGCGGAACCTGGAGCACTCCCAGCAGCAGCACACGGCCCTGGTGGAGGCGGTGCTGGACGAGGACGCCGAGGCGGCGCGGGAGATCATGCGGGAGCACTGCTCCGGCACGGCGGCCCTGCTGCGTGGCTTCCTCGGATGAGTGCGCGCCCGCCGCTCGATCTCCCCGATGAGCACGTATTTACGCTCGCTTAACGCAGGGGTATTGCTTTTCGGCCACCCACCCCACAAAGGTATGGATCCATTCCTTTGAGTGGGGAGAGTGCGCCATGTCCCTGAAAGACACGGACACCGCCGATGCGGCGGACGACTACCTGGAGCGCCGAACGCTCCGCCGGGGCAGCGCCGGCTGGGTACTGCTGACCGGCCTCGGCGTCGCCTATGTCGTCTCCGGCGACTTCTCCGGCTGGAACCTCGGCCTGGCGGAGGGCGGCTTCGGCGGCCTGGCGATCGCCACGGTGCTGATGGGCACCATGTACGCCTGCATGGTCTTCGCCCTCGCCGAACTCTCGGCGATCCTGCCCACGGCTGGCGGCGGCTACGGCTTCGCACGCCGGGCGCTCGGCCCGTGGGGCGGCTTCCTGACCGGTACGGCGATCCTGATCGAGTACGTGCTCGCCCCGGCCGCCATCGTGATCTTCATCGGCGACTACGTCGAGTCACTGGGCCTCTTCGGCCTGACGTCGAGCTGGCCGGTCTATCTGTTCTGCTTCGCGTTCTTCATCGCCATCCACCTGTGGGGCGTCGGCGAGGCACTGATCGCGAGCTTCGTCGTCACCGGCTTCGCGGTCTTCGCCCTGATCGTGTTCGCACTGGGCGCGCTGCCCGACTTCAGCGTGGCCGCCCTCGACGACATCCCGGTCGACTCCTCGGCGTTCGGCGCCAGTTCATGGCTGCCCATGGGGCTGCTGGGCATCTGGGCGGCGTTCCCGTTCGGCATGTGGTTCTTCCTGGGCGTCGAGGGTGTGCCGCTGGCCGCCGAGGAGACCAAGGACCCGGCCCGCGCGCTGCCCAAGGCGATCCGCTGGTCGATGGGCGTCCTCGTGGTGCTGGCGGTGATCACCTTCTTCGCCGCGGCCGGGGCGCGCGGCTCCGCCGCGATCCAGGACGCCGGCAACCCGCTGGTCGAGGCGCTCCAGCCGGACGGAGAGGCCACCCCGCTCAGCCTGTTCGTGAACTACGCCGGTCTGGCCGGCCTCGTCGCCTCGTTCTTCTCCCTGATCTACGCGGGCTCCCGGCAGCTGTTCGCCCTGTCCCGGGCCGGCTACCTGCCCCGAATCCTGTCCCTCACCAGCAAGCGCAAGGCCCCCTACCTGGGCCTGCTGGTGCCGGGCACGATCGGCTTCGCGCTGGCCACCGCCACCGGGGACGGCGGCCGGATGCTGAACATCGCCGTCTTCGGCGCCACGATCAGCTACGCGCTGATGTCGCTGTCACACATCGTCCTGCGCCGCCGGGAGCCGGATCTGGAGCGGCCGTACCGCACGCCGGGCGGTGTACTGACCTCCTCGGTCGCCCTCGTCCTCGCGTGCTCTGCGCTGGTGGCGACCTTCCTGGTGGACGTGACGGCCGCGATCATCGCGCTCGTCGTGTACGCGGTCGCGGCGGCGTACTTCGGTCTCTACAGCCGCAGGCACCTGGTGGCGAAGGCCCCGGAGGAGGAATTCGCCGCGCTGGCCGCCGCCGAGGCAGAGTTGGCACGGGACTGACCGCCGCCATGGCACCGGCGCGGTGCCACGGGTCCCGGGGGTTCCACAGGTTCGACGAGTGACGAGCAGGGAGCGAGCACGCGTGACCAGGCCGCTGATCGGTGTGAGTACGTATCTGGAGTCCGGCGCGCGCTGGGGCGTCTGGGAGCTGGAGGCGGCCCTGTTGCCGGTCGGCTATCCCCGGCTCGTACAGGCGGCGGGCGGCGTCGCCGCGATGCTGCCGCCGGACGATCCGTCGTACGCCGCCGGGGCGGTCGCCCGCCTCGACGGCCTGGTCATCGCGGGCGGGCCCGACGTGGACCCCGCCCTCTACGGCGCCGAGCGCTCCCCGCGCTGCGGCCCGCCCGCGCCGCTGCGCGACGCGTGGGAGCTGGCCCTGATCCGGGCGGCGCTGGACACCGGTACGCCCCTGCTCGGCATCTGCCGCGGCATGCAGTTGCTGAACGTCGCCCTCGGCGGCACCCTCGTCCAGCACCTCGACGACCACGTCGTCGAGGTCGGCGTCTTCGGCCGCCACCCCGTCAAGCCCGTGCCCGGCACGCGGTACGCGGACATCAACGCCGAGGAGACCGACGTCCCGACCTACCACCACCAAGCGGTGGACCGCCTCGGCACCGGCCTCGTCCCCTCGGCCCACGCCTCCGACGGCACGATCGAGGCCATCGAACTCCCCCACCCCGCCTGGGCCATGGGCGTCCAGTGGCACCCCGAAATGGGCGAGGACACCCGAGTGATGCAAGCCCTGACAGAGGCATCGGCCTGCCGGGTCACCTGAGTCGCCGGGGGCGCCTGACTCGCCGGGGTCACCTGACTGGCCGGGGGCGCCTGACTCGCCGGGGGTGACAGGGGCGACAGGGGCGACAGGGGCGACAGGGGTGAATGTAGCCCCGATCTGATCCCCGGCCCCGAGCCGCCTCCTACCCGAGCCGTGTCCTCAGCCATTCCAGTGCCGCGTCTCCCTGGGCACGCTGGAACGGGCGGAGGGTCGGAATGCCGGGGACCGGTGGTCTGCGGGAATGCTCGGTCAGAAAGCCCGCGAAGGCGGCCAGGGTGGCGGTGACGGCGGCGGGGTCGGCGTCCCGGCCCAGGGGGTGCGCCGTGAAGACCGCCTCGGGGTCGGGCCCGCCCTGGGCCCTGACGCAGGGCAGCAGCAACAGCAGGTCGAACCAGGGCGCGGCCCCGCTGCGGGCGTGCGGCCAGTCGACGAAGACGACCCGGCCGTCCGTTGTCAACAGCATGTTGTCGGCACGCAGATCGCAGTGCGCGAGGGTGTCCCCGACAGCGAGATCGGCCCAGCGGGCGGCGAGTTCGGCGAGTCGTGGCAGATGCCGCGCGGCCCAGGGATCGAGTCCCTCGCCCGAGTCCCCCTGGTCGATCATCCGCTGCCAGCCCCGGAAGTTGTCCGTCAGGCTCTCCACGAGGGGCTGCGCGGCGATGGGCGCGGGCGTGAGCGTACGACTCAGCTCCCCCACCGCGTCCAGGACGGTCCGCAACTCGTCCTCCCGCCAGGGGACATGTGGCTGTCGACCCACCACGTCCTCGAACACCAGAGCCACCCAGGTGCCGTCGTCGTACGTGCCGAGCAGCCGGGGCGCGGGTACGTCCGTCGGCAGCGCGGCGGCGCTGTGGGCCTCGCGGCGGTGGATCCCCGGGCTGTCGGCGTTGGCGTGGGCACTCACCGCCTTCACGAAGGCTCGGCGGCCTCCGGCCGTGACGACCCGCGCGGCGACGCCGGGTGAGAAACCGCCGGACTGGGTGACCGCCCCCGTCACCGGCGCACCGAGCACGTCCGCGACGGCGTCACGCGCCGCGACGGGCAGAGCCTGCCAAGGCGTCCGGACACCGGTGGCGGGTGGGGCGGTGGGGATCATGACTGCCATGGTGGGGGTTCCCGGCTGCCCCGTGCGAAGGATTTTCCGGGCGGCGGCCTGTCCCCTCGGCTCCCGCGCCCCTCAAGGAGCCGCAGGCCCCCTTGCGAGCGCGGGGAACTGCGCGAGAAGCCCCACCGACCCGCGCCGGGTGGCGAAGGCGCGCAGCCCCTGGGGGATGGGCCGGGCAGGGGCGGCCGGGGCGAGGAAATGCCGGCCTCAACCGGCCGCAGGCCCCCGCGTCAGCCCCAGCAGATCCCGGGCCGGCCCCGCGGGCCGATGTCCGGTGGGCCAGACCGCCCGGAGGGCCCGTCGCAGACGCACACCGGCGACGGGGATGGGAACCAGGCGGCGGGCGGACAGCTCCTCGCCGAGGGCCAGCTCGCTCAGGACGGCCGGCCCGGCGCCGCTCAGCGCGGAGGACTTGACCGCCGTGGTGGAGGACAGCTCGATGAGGGGGCGGGCCAGGCTCCCGAGCGCCCCCTCCAGGACCTGCCGCGTCCCGGACCCCTTCTCCCGGAGGATCAGCGGCGTGGCGGCCAGCTCGGCCGCCTCCACGGGCTTGCGGCGACGGGCCCAGGGATGGCCGGGCGCGGTCACGACGATCAGGTGGTCGTGCGCGATCACGACCGCGTCCAGCCCGGCCGGCACCGTGGGTCCCTCGACGAACCCCAGGTCGGCCTCGTCCGCGAGCAGCCGCTCCGCGACGACCGTCGAGTTGCCCGCGAGGAGCGAGACGGCCGTGTCCGGACGCGCGGCGCGCAGCGCGATGAGCCAGCCGGGCAGCAGATACTCGGCGATGGTCATGCTCGCCGCCACCCGCAGCCGGGAGTCGCGCCGGTCACGCAGCGCCTGCGCGCCCACGTCGAACGCCTCGGCCGCCTCCACGATCCGCCGGGCCCAGTCCGTGACCAGCGCCCCCGCGTCGGTGAGCCGGGACCCGCGCGGCGACCGGTCGACCAGGGCGACACCCAGTTGCCGTTCCATGGAGCGGATCCGGCTGCTCGCGGCCGGCTGGGTGATCCCCAGCTCCCGGGCCGCCCGCCCGAGCGAACCCAGCCGGGCCACGGCCAGCAGCAGTTCGAGCGCCCCGAGATCCGGCACCCGATGAGCCAGCCCGCCCCGCCCCTCGCTCTCACTCATAACCCCAGCTTATGTCCCCATACATCCGAACTCTCTGGCGGGCCCCGCGCGGCGGCGCGACGCTCGGCACATGGCCACCGCAGTCCGCCCACCCCGAACGGCCCGCCCCGCCCCTACGGCCCGCCGCACCCGCCCCTCCCCGCCCCGCCCCGGCACCCGCCCCCGCCTTCCCGCCCTGCGCCACCTCGGCCCCCAGTGGTACGCCCCGGTCATGGGCACCGCGATCGTGGCCGCCGCCGGTGCCGGGCTCCCGCTGGACCTCCCGGGCCGGCGGACGGTCTGCGCGGCGTTCTGGGCGCTCGCGCTCCTCGCCCTGGTCACCGTGCTCGGCGCCCGCGCCCTGCACTGGATCCACCACCGCGACCAGGCCCGCGCCCACCTGCTCGACCCGGCCGTGGCCCCCTTCCACGGCTGTCTGTCCATGGCCCTGGCGGCCGTCGGCGGCGGCGCCCTCCTCGTCGGCCGGGACTGGATCGGGCTCCGGGCGGCCGTCGCGCTGGACGTCGTGCTCTTCGGCGCCGGGACGGTCACGGGCCTGGTGGCCGCCGTCGTGGTGCCGTACCTGATGATCGTCCGGCACCGGATCGAGCCGGACGGCGTCACCCCCGTCCTGCTCCTCCCCCTCGTCGCACCCATGGTGTCCGCCGCGCTCGGCCCGCTGCTGGTCCCGTATCTGCCGCCCGGGCAGGCCCGGCAGACGCTGCTGCTCGGCTGTCTCGCCCTGTTCGGGCTGAGCCTGTCGGCCACGCTGCTCGTCCTGCCGCCGGTGTTCGGCCGGCTGGTCACCGCGGGGCCGCTGCCGCTCGCCCTCACGCCGAGCCTGTTCCTCGTCCTCGGACCGCTCGGGCAGTCGACCACCGCCGTCGCCAACCTCGCCGACGCGGCCCCCGGCGCCGTGCCGGCCCCGTCCCCGCACGTCCTCACCGCGTTCGCCGTCCTCTACGGCGTGCCCGTCATGGGCTTCGCACTGCTCTGGCTCGCGCTCGCCGTGGCCCTGGTCCTGCGGGCCGGCCGGCGGGGCATGGGGTTCTCGATGGCGTGGTGGGCCTTCACCTTCCCGGTGGGCACCTGCGCGACCGGCGCGGAGGGGCTGGCCCGGCACACCGGGCTCGTCGCTCTCGACGCCCTGGCCGTGGCGCTGTTCGCGCTGCTGCTGGCGGCCTGGGCGACGGCCGCCGCGCACACCGCGCGCGGACTGATCAGCGGCGAGCTGCTCGCAGCGCCTCGCCCAGCACCCGCGGAGCCGTGGCCAACGACGGCCCGTACCAGGTGAGATGGCGCCCGCTCACCAGGGCGCACGGCAGCCCGGGGAACGCCTCGGGCCCGTCGTCCGCGGTGAAGCGGTACGGCTCGTCGGGCAGGACCACGACGTCCGGCGCGGCGGCCCGCAGCTCCTCGACGGGGACACGGGGGTAGCGCTCCGCGTGCCCGGCGTACAGATGGTCCACGCCGAGCCGCGCGAGCACGTCACCGGCGAAGGTGTCCCGGCCGAGGACCATCCAGGGCCGGCGCCAGACGGGCACCACGGCGGTCGTACGACGGCCGGGGCCGGCCACGGCCTCCGGCGGGCCCGACCACGCCGACTCCGCCTCGTCCAGCCAGCCCGGCCGGGACCGGGCTCCGCAGGCGCGCAGCACCCGGTCCAGTTCGGTGAAGGCGCCCGGCACGTCCCGCACCTCGGTGACGAGGACCTCGACACCCGCCTCGCGCAGAGCGGTGAGATCGGGCTCGCGGTTCTCCTCCTCGTTGGCGATCACGAGGTCGGGGCCGAGGCGGGCGATGACGTCGGTCTTGGGGTTCTTGGTTCCGCCGATGCGTACGACATCGAGATCACCCGGGTGGGCGCACCAGTCGGTGGCGCCGACCAGCACACCGGGCAGCGTGACGGCGACGGCCTCCGTCAGTGACGGCACCAGGGAGACGACACGGGACACGGAGCGCACGGCGGCCTCACGCGCCCCGGCGGTGACGGTCTTCCAGGGCCTCGATGTGGTCCGCGACGGCCACCACGATCACCCGGGTCTCCGGCTCGGTGGCCCGCCAGCGATGCCGTACGCCACCGGACATGTACAGCGTGTCGCCGCGGCCGAGGCGGTGGGCGCGGCCCTCGGCCTCGACCTCGACCGCGCCGTCGACGACGTACATCAGCTCGTCGTTGCGATGCTGGACCTCGCGGCCCTCGTCGTGGTCGCCGGTGAACTCCATGGCGTGGAGCTGGTGGTGACCGCGCACCAGGGAGCGCGAGCAGGAATCGGGGGGCGTGAAACCGTCCTCGTCGGCCGCCCGTACGACGTCGACGCTGCACGCCGGGTCGGCCGCGGCGAGCAGTTCGACGGCGGTGGTGCCGAGGGCGTCGGCGATGCGTTCCAGGGAGGGCTTGCTGGGACGTGCCCGTTCGTTCTCGACCTGGCTGAGGAAGGGGACCGACAGGCCGCTGCGCTCGGCCACGGCGGCGAGGGTGAGCTGCTGTGCCCGGCGCCGCCGCCGGACGGCCGCGCCCACCCGAAGGGGCTGTTCTTTGTGGTCGCCCATCGCTCCGGCTCCCTCCTCGGCTCGTCGGTCGACTCACGGACGCCCACGGGTGGGCGTGCGAGCGGTTACTGGTCCGGTACGGATGGCCACCCGTCCGGCACTCATCGGGAGCACTTCTCCTGAGGAGTTCTCTGCACCCTACGCATGTTCGGCAAACCGTTTCACGCGCCCGTCACATCCCCGTGAACCGGCCGAGGGTCCATGCTCACACTTCGCGCCAGCGCCGTCACCGTCCCGCCCCTGTTTTCACTGCCCTCTCGCGCGCCCCGGAAAGGGAGTCCCGACCGCGGCGACCGCACGCGGTGGCCTCCGCGCCACGCCCCGTCACCGGATCGCGGCCATGCGTCCGGCGCCCGCCGAGGTCGCCCCGCGCAGCCACGACAGGGCCCACCCGGCCGCCCTCCGTCGCCCGGGTCGTGAAGCCGCGGGTCGTGGAACGGAGTTGGCGATCCGCGCGCGACTCGTACCACCTGGTCGGAAGGGACTCCGAACCGGGCGGCCGGACCCCGTGGAGGGTTGTCCGGATCTTTCCCGTACGCCAGTACGGCACCACCGGCGTCCGTTCGGACCGGCCCCGCGCGACGGAGGGTCCCTGCCCACGACCGAACCGTCCGCCCGGGGCTCGGCGTCGGAGTCGACCGGCGCGCTCTCACCCAACAGGTCCCGGCGGCGTGCGCGATCGCGTCGGGAGCCGTCTGTCGGTGGTGTACGGCATGATGCGGGGCGTGACCCGACGCCTGATGCTTCTCGACACCGCCTCGTTGTACTTCCGCGCCTACTTCGGCGTGCCGGAGTCCGTGAAGGCCCCGGACGGCACCCCGGTGAACGCCGTGCGCGGACTGCTCGAATTCATCGACCGGCTGGTCAAGGACCACCGGCCGACGGACCTGGTGGCATGCATGGACGCGGACTGGCGGCCGCAGTGGCGGGTCGACCTGATCCCCTCCTACAAGGCCCACCGCGTCGCCGAGGTGCGCGAGGCCGGGCCGGACGAGGAGGAGGTGCCGGACACCCTGTCGCCCCAGGTGCCGGTGATCGAGGCGGTCCTGGACGCCCTCGGCATCGCGCGCGTGGGCGTCGCCGGGTACGAGGCGGACGACGTGATCGGCACCTTCACCGCCCTCGCGAAGGAGCCGGTCGACATCGTCACCGGCGACCGCGACCTGTACCAGCTGGTCGACGACGCCCGCGGGGTGCGCGTGCTGTACCCGCTGAAGGGCGTGGGCACGCTGCAGCTGACCGACGAGGCGTGGCTGCGCGAGAAGTACGGGGTGGTCGGGCGCGGGTACGCGGATCTGGCTCTGCTGCGCGGCGACCCGAGCGACGGGCTGCCGGGCGTGCCGGGCATCGGCGAGAAGACGGCGGCCAAGCTCCTCGACCAGTTCGGCGACCTGGCCGGGATCATGGCCGCGGTCGACGACCCGGCGGCGAAGCTCACGCCTTCGCAGCGCAAACGGCTCGACGAGGCGCGCCCCTATGTCGCGGTCGCACCCACGGTGGTGCTCGTGGCGGCGGACGTACCCTTGCCGGACGTCGACACGGCTCTGCCGCGCGAACCGCGGGACCCGGCGGCGTTGGAGGCGCTCGCGGCACGCTGGGGACTCGGCGGATCGCTGCAACGGCTGCTCACGACACTGCAGGCGTGAGGCGCACGCCCCATGGACGGGGCGGTACGCCGGTGGGTGGGGCGTACGCCGGGAGGTGGGGCGTACGCCGGAGGGTGGGGTGACACTCGGTGGTGAGGACGCTGAGGCACGATTCACATCGTGAAGTCCTCGCATACGCCTCGGGCGTGGGGTGTCAACGAGGGGGAGATGATAACTTAGGTATGCCTTAGCTAGGTACTTGGGAGGCCGTCATGGCAGAGCGTCCGGTACGCAGGACCCCGAAGCCCCACTCCGCGCGAGTCGTGCGCACCGAGCGGCTCACCCCGCACATGCAGCGCGTCGTACTCGGTGGTGACGGCCTCGCCGAGTTCTCCCCGCGCGGCAGCACCGATCACTACGTGAAGCTCCTGTTCGGCCCCGAGGGTGTCACCTATCCGGAGCCGTTCGACATCGAGCGGATCCGCGCGGAGTTCCCCCGGGCGCAGTGGCCCGTGACCCGGACGTACACCGTGCGTGCCTGGGACCGCGAACTGGGCGAGCTGACCCTCGACTTCGTGCTCCACGGCGACGAGGGCATCGCCGGCCCCTGGGCCACCCGTGTCCAGCCGGGCGAGCTGATCCGTTTCCTCGGCCCCGGTGGCGCCTACGCGCCCGACCCGGAGGCCGACTGGCATCTCCTCGTCGGCGACGAGAGCGCCCTGCCGGCGATCGGCGCGTCCCTGGAGGCCCTTCCCGACGGCGCCCGCGCCCACGCGATCGTCGAGGTCGCCGGCCCCGAGGAGGAGCAGAAGATCAACTCCGATGTGGAGGTCGTCTGGCTGCACCGCGGCGACCGCCCCGTCGGCGCCGCCCTGGTCGAGGCCGTACGCGCACTGCGGTTCCCCGAGGGCCGGATGCACGCCTTCGTCCACGGCGAGGCGGGCTTCGTGAAGGAGCTGCGCCGTCTGCTCCGCGTCGAACTCGCCGTCCCCCGCGAGAACTTGTCGATCTCCGGCTACTGGCGCCTCGGCCACGACGAGGACGGCTGGCAGGCGTCGAAGAAGGAGTGGAACGCGCGCGTGGAGGCGGAGCAGGAGGGCACGCCGACGACGGCGTGACCCCCACGGGCCCGGCGACCCGCCGGACGCGCCCTCACCCGAGGGCGCGGACTGCGCCTGGGCACGGCGGAGGCCGAGCAGGTACCACGACGCTTCACCCGCGGCGGCCCCAAGCACCCCACCTACCAGGCGCTCGAAGAACTCGGCCGCGCGGTGCGCACGATCTTCGCGTCCGACTACCTGGCCAGTCCCGGCCTGCGCCGGGAGATCCACGGCGGCCTCCAGGTCGTCGAGAACTGAAATTCGGCGAACACCGTGCTCCACTACGGCAAGGACGGCGCCCTGGCCGGCCCGGACAAGGAGCCCGCCGAGACCTCCATGCTCGCCCTGCACGTGCTCCGGTCCGCGCTCGTGCATGTCAACACCCTGCTGCTCCAGCACATTCTCGCCGAACCGGAATGGGCCAGGAAAATCGGCGCAGAGGGACGGCGCGGGCTGACTGCATTGTTCCGGTCGAACATCAACCCCTACAGAACCTTCGGGCTTGGGATGGACAAGCCGCTCGATCTCGGGGTGCCTGCGGTTGTGGTACCCAGTCCTCGCACATCGTCGGCCTCCGGAGATCCCCGCATGGAGGCGAGGTGAAGGAAATCAGTAGAGGGCCTGTGGGCTGGCCTGTTACGGTCCTGGGGCCGGCCGCGGGACTTCGGTGCGACTTCCGGAAAATGCCATTTCAGCAATGATTCGCAGTTCGTGCCCCCATTCCCCGGCCGGCATCCGCACTCTTGAGGAAAGAACGGGATGGATTCGTACGGGGACCTCGTCGCTGCCGACGATGTACTGCTCTTCATCAACGCGGCAACCACCTCCACCGGCCAACGTGAATTCCACAGCGACGCGGGCGAGCAGCGGCTGTCCTTGGACTTCCTCCATGCATACATGCTGGGTAACTACCGCGACCTGTACGCCGGAGTGCTTGCGCTCGACATCAACGACCACAACGCGGTCCTCGTCATCAGACAGTTGCTGGAGACCACCGGTGAGGCCACTGCCGACCAGCGTCGCAGCGAGGGCCGACTGATCGCGTGCCGTCTGGCGACGCTGCCGCCACAGCGCGTGTACGGGCTGTTCAATGCCTTACGCCGGGCCGGGGTGAACAACCGTCGCACTCGCGCGATCATGCGTGACTGGCTGTCCGCCCGCCCGGACCTGGCGTTCGATGCCGTGAAGTACCGCAGCGGCCTCAAGCGAGCCCTTCGCCACGCACACCTGGCCCCTGCCACCGAAGAGCTGGGGGCGTTCGTATTTGCGCCGCTGACCCGCAAGCACTACGCGACACCTCTCCTGGAGACGTGGCGCCGCGCACACTACGAGCAGGCCGCCCTGTACGAGCTGCCCTATACGACTGCCGAGGGCTTCGCCGCCAAGCACAAGATCCCCCGGAAGGTTTTCCTGGAGCGCATAGCCCCGCGGATGACCCGCCTGGAGACCTTGCGGTTGCAGGAGTCCGCGCACAAGACCGGGATCGCAGGAGTACAGGCAGACCTGTCCCGGATGCCGCTGACCCGGTTGACAACCTATGTGCTTTCGCTGCCGGTCGAGGACCGGCTGCGCCGACGTGCCGAGCTGACCCACGCCCTGGAATCGGCCGCCGACCGGGTGGCCGGCTCGCACCGGGGGAGCTGGGGCAAGGTCACCGCCGTCCTGGACGACAGCTTTTCCGCCTTCGGTTCGGTTCACAAGCGTCGTCGACCGCTGGCCGTGGCACTGGCCTGCCACTATCTGCTCGCGGCTCTTGCCGGCACCTACACCGGGCTGTGGACGTCCGGGCGGACCGACGCACTGCTGACCCGCCCGTACGGGCCGACGCCGTTGGGCCGGCGGATTCTCGACGCGCTGGACACCACACCGTCCAGGCTGGTGATCGTTTCCGACGGATGGGACAACGCACCTCCTGGCCTGGCCGCCGAGGTGCTGCGCATCTGGCGCACTCGGCTCGACCCCGAGCGTCGCACCAGCATCGTCCATCTCAACCCCGTCTACGACGCGGCCGATTTCGACGTACGTCGGCTGTCCTCGACGGTGCCCACCGCGGGTATCCGTGACGCCGAGGACCTTCCCGCCCTGGTGGAACTCGCCCAGTTCGCGGAAGGCCGGACCGGTCTGGCCGAACTGGTCACGTACATGGACACCCGTGCCGCTCAAATGCTGAGCGGACACCAGCAGGAGCAGGCGCGATGACCACACTGGACCTGACCGGCCTGACCGCCCGCCCCTCACAGGTCTGGGGTGCCGTCCGTCTGGTGCCGCTCGTACGTGACGAACCTGTCGTCGACCTCCGCCTGCGCCCTCAGCTCTACGGCGGTGGGGCCGGTCTGGTCGAGGTCGGCCCACGCGCTGTCTATACCTCCTACATCCCCCATGGATTCGTCGCTACATGGACTGACGATGGCACGCCGGCAGCCGCCTACGGCACCCAGCTTTCCGCTGACGGCAACGCGGCGCCCGCCGCCACCATGGGCCTGCACATCCACCGCAGGATGGCCCGCCGCCAGGCAAGAGACCGGCTGCGGTTCCTCCCCATGCACCTGGCGCTGGAAGGCTACCTGGCACTGCACTTCGGCGGCCCCTCCATCGCATGGGAGGAGTGGTCGCAGCGTGCAATCAGCCAAGGGCTCTCCCCGCGCGTCGAGGAAGCCTATGCGGGTGCCGAAGTAAGCGGACTCGCCGACGCACTGCGCATCTTCGAGATCCACCCCGATCAATGCGGTGTGATGCTCTACGTCGGCGACGCACTCGCGTCCGCCTTCGTGGTCCCGCATCCCGACGACTACCGCGCCCTCCACCCAACACTCCTGCAGGATCTGTACGGCGAACTGATCTACACCTACGCCATGCTGATGCCACCGGTACAGGACTTCCGGGCCCGCATCTCCGACTCGCAGATCCGCTCCCTGGCCCACCTGCGTACGGCAGTTGCCGAGCAGGAACATGATTGGACATGTTTTCACGACACAACCATGGCGGCCGGCCTGCTGGATCACGCGTATACCTGGCAGTCGGTCTACCGGATGCGGGGCTTCACGCTCTCCCGCTTCCTGCCGACGTTCCGTCCTCAGCAGGAGAACCACATCGGTGAGGCCATCACCGACCGCAGCGGCAGGATCGCCTATCTCAAGACGTTTCGTCTGTCGGAGACCCAGGTCCGTCGCGGTCACCTTCTCAGCAGGCTTGCCGCCAACGACTGGCACCTGGCGAACACCGCACACGAACTTGGCATCGAGTGCTATCAGCTGGGGATACGCCTGGCGTCTGTCGGCTTCAATTTCCTGCTCCGCCAGGACATTATGGATGGATACCGCAAGCAAGCACGAACCCGGACCGGCTGAGCGCGACACAATCAACTGGCCTGCCGCAGTGAATACCGGTTCTACTGCCGCAGAGCCCCTGCCGAGATCACCGTGACCTGCTGCGAACCGATCCGGCCCGCCGGGGCGAGGTGAACGCATTTACTGCGTCACTATCGGAAGGGCGGGGCGGCATGACGATCGAACCGGTGACCGAACTCGGGAACGGGGGCGCACTTCGGTTGCCGCGCGCTCGGGTCGTACCTCTGTCCGCCGCCCCGCCGTCGTCGTACACCGCGGCGGTCGAGCGGTACCTCACCGGCGCGGGCATCGCGCAGTCCTCCGCGCGGATCCACCGGATCTCCCTCATGACGTGGGGATGGACGCTCGCCGGCGAACCGCCGCCGACCGGACCCGCCCGCCGAGGCGCGAACCCGCCTGTCTTCCCCGTCGCCGTGATCGACGCCCCGGCGCTGCCGGAGGTCCTGGCCGAGCCGGCGGCGGCGCGGGCGGACGAGATGGGCGCCGACACCGTCAACCGGGAACTGTCCATCGCCCGCAAGGCGATCGGCTGGCGGCAGTGCCAAGGCTGGATCGAGTGCGATCCGACGAACGGCACCGGGCGGCGGCCGGCACCGCTCCGACCGTACCGAGGCCCCCGCCGAGAACCAGATCGCCGCCCTGTGACGCCTCGGCGTCGCCCTGCGGGAGAAGACGCAGTGGAAGATGCTCCACGATTCGGCTTCTTCGACACGGCACGGCAGGCCGACCGAGGACCGACTGGACCTGGCCGCCGGGATCCACGAGCCGGAGACATGGGCGGCGACCTGACCACGCGCCTCGGCCCGAAGCCCATGACGTTCCGCCTGACCCACCACGACAGCGACACGTACTCCTTCGAGACGGTCGGCGAGAACGCCACCGGTCCGGCGTGACCTTCAAGGGCGACGGGAACGGCCACGCGACGTCGGTGACGATCGAGGCGCTCGACGGCACCGGCCCGGGAACCTTCAGACGGTCGTGAGCACGTCCACCAGCCGGGCGAGCGCGTCCGCGAGCGCCACCGCCCCCGGTCCCGCCGCCCCACCCGGCTCGGCCATGTACACGTCCCGGCGGATCTCGATCATCAGGGCGGTCACCCGGGGATCCTGCCCGTAGTACTTCAGCGGGACGTACGCGCCCCCGAACGGGCTGTCGACGCCCGTGCCACCGAAGCCGGCGAACGCGTCCTCGGCGGCGGCCAGCAGGTCCGCCGGGGTGTGGAAGGGGTCGGTGCCCAGACAGACGGGCGGGCGGGGACCGTCACCGTGCAGCTCGTAGGGCAGCGGCTCGCTCGGATAGGAGTGGATGTCGACGACCACGGCACGGCCCACGGCATCCAGCCGGTCGGTCACCGCGTCGGTCATGGCGGCGGCGTAGGGGTGGAAGTAGCGGTCGAGGAGCCGCTGACCGTCGTACCCGGCGTCGCGCAGGGCCTCGCGGTGCGTGGTCCGCGTGTAGACGGCCCCCATGCCCACCGCCAGCATCTCCTCCCGCTCGTCCGGGAAGCGCTCGGGGTCGACCACGAGCCGGGACAGCCCGTTGACGAACCTCCAGGGGCGCGTGACCGCCCGCTCGGCCGCCCGCTCGGCGATCCGCTCCGTGTGGGCGTCGGTGATGTGGTCCAACTCCCGCTCCAGCGCGGCGTCGTCGAGCACGATCCCGGCCCGGACGGCGGCGGGGATCACCCGTGCACCGTGCGGCACGTGCAGCAGCACGGGTGACTCGGGCGCGCCGGCGAGAAGCCGGTGGGAGGGCAAGGGGTGATCCATCCGGGGATCCTCGCACGGCGTCGCCGGCGCCCCCGACGGCGACGGCCGCGCCCCCGGCACGATCGTGAGGATTTGGGCTCGCTCCGGACACGGTCGCGTGACACGCGCGACACAGGCCTCCCCTAATTTCTGTCGCCCGACAGGAATTCGCGCCGCTCGGGCGCGAACGCTCGCGCCGCTTGTGCGAAAGCAGGTTGCCGCCATGACGAGCACCGCCCCCGATGTCCGTCCGGAGCCACCCCACTCCCCCGACGACGGTTCGCTGAACGAGTTCGGCTACCCCCAGGAACTGCACCGCAGCCTGAGCAGGTACGCCTCGTTCGCCGCCGGTTTCTCCTTCATCTCGGTCCTCACGACCGTCTTCCAGTTCTTCGCCTTCGGATACGCCTTCGGCGGCCCGGTCTTCTTCTGGACCTGGCCGGCGGTGCTGATCGGCCAGCTGCTGGTGGCCGCGTGCTTCGCGGAACTGGCCGCGCGCTACCCGATATCGGGCGCGATCTACCAGTGGTCGTCCCGGCTGTCCAACCCGACGTTCGGCTGGTTCGCCGGCTGGATCATGGTGATCGGGCAGATCGTGGTGGTCGCGGCGGCCGCGCTGGCGCTGCAGATGGTGATGCCGGCGATCTGGTCGGGCTTCCAGATCGTGGGCGGGGACCCGGCACCCACCACGGCGACGGGCGCGGCGAACGCGGCCGTCCTGGGTGTGATCCTGCTGGCCCTCACCACGTTCGTGAACGTCCTCGACAACCGGGTGCTGTCCGTGGTCAACCGGGTCGGTGTGACCGCGGAGATCATCGGCGCGATCCTGATCGTCGTCCTCCTGCTCACCCACTCCGAGCGCTCGCCCGGCATCACCTTCCACACGGCGGAGGGCAGCACCGACCTCCTCGGCGCCCTGCTGGTGGGCTCGTTCATGGCGGCGTACGTGATGATCGGCTTCGACAGCGCGGGCGAGATGAGCGAGGAGACCCATCACCCCCGCCGTATCGCGCCCCGCACGATCCTCACGGCACTCGGCGCGGCCGGTCTGCTCGGCGGTCTCCTCGTCCTGGCCGGACTGCTCGCCGCGCCCAGCCTCACCGACGGCAGGCTGGGCGTGGACGGTCTCAGCTACGTCCTGACCAGCAGCCTCGGCGACGGAGTGGGCCGCTTCCTGCTCGCCGACGTGGTGGTGGCGATCGCCGTGGCCACGCTGGCGATCCAGACGTCGGCCAGCCGCATGCTGTTCTCGATGGCCCGCGACGGCCGGCTCCCCTTCGCCGCGCGGCTCGCCGACGTCAACCCGCGCACGGGCATGCCGACCGCCCCCGCCCTGGTCGTCGGCGTCCTCGCGGGGGCCCTGCTGCTCCTCAACTTCGCCTCGCCGGAGGCGTTCCTGGCGATCGGCACCACCTGCATCGTGATGCTGTACCTGGCGTACGCGATGGTCACCGGCCCGCTCCTGGTCCGCCGCCTGAAGGGCGCCTTCCCCACCACCGGCGTCGACGAGACCGGCAAGCCCCTTTTCTCCCTGGGCCGCTGGGGCATCCCCGTCAACGTCCTCGCCCTCCTCTACGGCCTCTTCATGACCGTCAACCTGGCCTGGCCCCGCGCGGAGGTCTACGACCCCGCAGGCGGCCACTGGTACTTCCAGTGGTTCACCCTCCTGTTCCTCCTCACCACGCTGACCATCGGCCTCCTGTACCACCTGACCCGCGCGCGCCGGGGTCGTTCCGCCGGGAAGACCGCTCCGGGGCCGACCAGCCACCCCTGACGCCCGAACACTCGCGATCTAAGCAGGGGACAACTCCAGCCAACCTGGGTATCATTCATGACAAATTTTCAACCGAATGCGCCCCTTATGTGCCGCAGTACGCTCGTCGTACGCCCCTTCACGGCGAGCGGCAGTCGCCCGCACGCTGGGATTGCAGCCAGAAGTGGGGACTTCTTGCGGAGGCTCGGGCTATGGCAAAAAGTGGCGTTGAGGTCTCGATGGTCACCCCGGACATGCTTGCTTGGAAGGGCTCCGCCTCAGAGGCTCTTGAGCAACTGTCATACACGAGGGGAATCCAGGAACTGCTTCACCGGTCGCACGAACTCTGGTGCGGATCGGCTTGTGATCGCGGTACGTCCTGCTCGTTCCTGCACTACCCGCGGAAACCGGCGGAAACCGTCCGTCCCGCGACCACACGGTCCCGATACAACAAACAGACCGCCCACCTGTACGCCGTCATGGGTGACCACGGGTACGCCGGCCCTGTCGCCCAGAGCCATGAAGTGAATGTCTGGCCACTGCTGGAGAAGGTCACGGAGCGGTGGGACGCGGTGCGGGGACGAGGCGGCAGGACTCCCGAGCACTATGCCGACTGGACGAAGAAACATGACGCCAAGGCCTCGGACACGGTGTCGCGCGCCTGCCGGGACACCGTCCAGTGGATGGCCTGTTGGTGCGGTGAGCGCTTCGGTGCGGACCCACTGGGGCTCCACTACATAGCCTTCGCCACGATCATCGACGACATCTGCATACCTCCGCTCGATCTTGTCTGCGGCCGCTTTCGCATGTACGGACGATCCGTCCCCGACCTGATACGGACCATGGACGAAGCCGGTTGGGGGCGCGACGCGGTGCACGCGCTGCTGTCGCTGGTGCGGCAGGCCATCGTCCAGTACGCGGAGAAGATGGACTTCCGACCGGGGGACGAACACGTCGGACTCCAGGACGCGCTGAACGACTCGCCGAACATGTGGGACGGGGTCATGTTTCGGGGCAACACCGGAAACGCGTACGGGACCGCCATCATGGTGGCCCGGAACAGCGCGACGGGGCCCGTGTCCTTCCCCTGGATCATGGACAGCGCGATCTGCGACTGCCTCTCCATGGATCTGTGCAAGTCCACGCTCGGCATCTACTCGGCGGACGACCACCAGCCGACGTCGAGCAAACACCAGGCGGAGGAGCGGAAGGCGAGCTACCGGTCGATCTACCTCGACCTCATCGACGATCTGGTCTTCACCGGCGCGCCCGAACCACTGGTCCACTTCGGCCGCAGCGGTTTCCTCTTCGTGCAGATCCAGGACCGCTATCAAGAGCGCCGCCAGGGGAGGCGCTTCCCCTTGGCCCCGCCGATGGTCAGCGAGCTTGAGCGGCTCTTCGGCACGGTACCGACGGACGAATGGCTCGACGACGCGTTCTCCGCGGCGAATCGAATCCGGCTCGCGGGGTTCCCCGCTCCCCCGCACACACATGACGTCGAGCAGCCTCACCGTCTCCACCCGGGCGAGCGGCAGGCCCCCCGGAACACGCGGCTCCTTGCCTGAACGGACGTGCCGGGTCGGCCGCGGCCGCTCGTATCCTTGATCGTGATGAGACGTCGTACCCCTCCGCCGCCCTCTCCCCTGCCGCAGCGCAACGGGGTGGACGCGGTGCGGGTGCGGTTGCCGGACAGTGACCTGTGGGCGACCGTACGGGATCATCTTGTGGCGCGCCTCTCGGCCGGGTCCGGGGTGATCGACGCGATGCTGGACGCGGGGTCGATCGTGGACGTCGCCGGGCGTCCGGTGCCGAGGGACATGGCGTACGTGCCGGGGATGTCCGTGTGGTTCCACCGGGAGCTGCCCCACGAGGAGCGTGTGCCGTTCGAGATCGGCGTCCTGTACCGGGACGAGCATGTGGTGGTGGCCGACAAGCCGCACTTCCTCGCCACCACCCCGCGCGGCAGCCATGTGGCCGAGACGGCGCTGGCCCGGCTGCGCAGGGAGCTGGGTGTCCCGACGCTCGGCGCGGCGCACCGGCTGGACCGGCTCACCGCCGGGGTGGTGCTCTTCACCGTGCGGCCCAGGGAACGCGGTGCGTATCAATCGCTGTTCCGGGACAGGAAGGTGAGGAAGGAGTACGAGGCGGTCGCACCGTACGACCCGGCGCTCGTCCTGCCCCGCACCGTGCGCAGCCGGATCGTCAAGGAGCGGGGGGTCATGGCGGCGTACGAGACCGAGGGTGAGCCGAACGCCGTCAGCCGGGTCGAGTTGCTGGAACACCGGAACGGGCATGCCCGGTACCGGCTGGTGCCGAGTACCGGGCAGACCCATCAACTGCGGGTACATATGAGCGCGTTGGGAGTGCCGATTCTCGGCGATCCCCTCTATCCGGTGGTCACCCCGCCCGTACCGGCCGGCGACTTCCGGCGACCGCTCCAACTCCTGGCGCGGAGCCTGGAGTTCACCGACCCGGTCACGGGGTGCGAGCACCGGTTCGTCAGCCCGCGCGTGCTACAGGCCTGGTCCTCCTACGAGGCATGGGCCACGTAGACCGGGTGTCCGGTCGGCTCAGTTGCCTGCGAACCAGCGCAGGACACGACGGAGCCTGCCTGGCCTACGGGCCGGTTCGTTCTGTGGCGCGGAGTCGGCAGCCGGGGCCGCGGTGTCGGGCGAGACGGCCTTCGCCTGCTGCCGTGTGGCATCCCTCCGCTGCTGCGGTGGCTTCACAGGCACCGGATTGACGGCCGGCCTCTGCATGACGTCCTGAGGGGGCCGCGGCGCGAATGTCACCGGCAACTCCACCAGGTGGCGGTTGGAGATGGACTCCCGCCACCGCAACTCGTGCTCCGGGCAGGCGAGCTGGACGTCCGGGACCCGTGTCAGCAACGCGTCGACGCCGACGTCGGCGATGGCGCGGCCGATGTCCTGGCCCGGGCACTCGTGGGGGCCGCCGCTGAAGGCGAGGTGCGAGCGGTTGCCCTGCATGTTGGCCTTGAGGTCGGGACGGACGCGGGGGTCGACGTTGCCCGGCGCGATGCCGAGGAGGAGTCCGTCGCCCTTACGGATGCGCTGACCACCCAGCTCGGTCTCCTGCTTGGCGAAGTAGGCGAAGACGGTGCTGAACGGCGGTTCGTCCCACAAAGACTGCTCGACCGCCTCGGGCACGGTCATCTGACCGCCCTTCAGCTGCGCGCGGAAGCCGGGGTCGGTCAGCACCACGCGCAGCACGTTGGCGAGGAGGTTGGCGGTGGCCTCGTAGGCGGCGAGGAGCACCACGCGCAGGTGTTCCCTGACCTCGTCGTCACTGAGCCCTGCCGGGTGGGTGATGAGGTGGCTGGTGAAGTCCTCCTGCGGTTGGGCACGGCGGCGGGCGGTGAGCCGGTCGAGGGCGTCCATGACATAGGCGTGGCTGACGAGCGCGGTCTCACTGCCCTTCAGGCAGTCACGGGCGGCATGCACCATCCGGTCGTCGTACTCGTCGGGCATGCCGAGGATCTCGCACATCACCGCCATCGGCAGGTGCTCGGCGAACTGGCCGACCAGGTCGGCCCTGCCGTCCTCGCAGAACTTGTTGACGAGGTGCTGGGTCGCACGGTTGATGTAACGGCGGATGCCCCGGTGGTCGATGGTCGACATGGCGCCGGTGACCGCGCCGCGCAGCCGCAGGTGCTCGTCGCCCTCGGCGTGGGCGCAGATGGGCTGCCAGGCGAAGTGCGGCATGAGCGGATGGTCGGGCTTGATCGTGCCCTCCCGCATGGGAGCCCACAGCCGGTTGTCCTTGCAGAAGTGCGACGGCGTGCTCACCATGTGCATGTTCTCCCCATGCCCGAGCACCACCCAGATCGGCACATCGTCATGGAGAAGGGCCGGAGCCACCGGACCGTGCTCCGCGCGGAGCTTCTCGTACACGGCTCCCAGGTCCTCCGCCTCGGGGCCGTAGAGGCGGCGGAGTCCGCCGGGGCCCATGCCGTGGGCGGGGCAACCGGGGGGCGGCCCGAGCGTGGGGTCGTCCGTGCCGGTCAGGGAGTTTGCTTCAGGCGTCACGGTGGTCGCTCCGAACTGAGGTGGATCCGGTGTCTGTGTCTGTGTCTGTGGCTGTGTCTGGAAGGTCACTGGGGACGTAGGGGTCGTACGGGTCGTACGGGGCACGCGTGCGGGTCATGCCGACGCCGCCCCCGGCGCCGTACCCGATGCCGCCGACGCCCCGGACATCGCCAGGGAGTGGAGGAAGGTCATGAGGGTCATCAGGACGTCCCGGCTGGACGCCCGGCGGCGTGCGTCGCAGCGGACGATCGGGATCTCCCGGGCCAGGTCGAGGGCCTGGCGCAGTTCCTCGACGGCGTAGCGGGGCCCGTCCGGGAAATCGTTGACCGCCACGACGAAGGGCACACCGCGTTCCTCCAGGCGGCCCATGACGTCGAAGCTGACCTCCAGCCGGCGGGTGTCGACCAGGACGACCGCGCCCAGAGCGCCCTCGAACAGGCCGTTCCACAGGAACCAGAAGCGCTCCTGGCCGGGGGTGCCGAACAGATAGAGCACCAGCTCGTCGGTGATGCTGATGCGGCCGAAGTCCATGGCCACGGTGGTGGCCGTCTTGGACTTGGAGCCGAAGTTGTCGTCGACCCCGATTCCGGCCTGCGTCATGGTCTCCTCGGTCGTCAGCGGCCTGATCTCGCTGACGGACCCCACCATGGTCGTCTTGCCGACGCCGAAACCGCCCACGATCACGATCTTCGCCGCGGCCTGCGCGGTGTGCGGCAGGTGGTCCTCGGTCCGTGGACCCGTGATGGTGTCAGAGCTTTTGAAGTCCATGCATCACCGCTTCGAGGAGGGAACGGTCCGCCCGCGCCTGCCGGACGACCGGTGCGCGTGCCTGTACCAGTTCGGCCGTCAGCAGCTCGGTGAGCAGGACGGTCACCACGCTGATCGGCAGGTTGAGATAGGCCGAGATCTCGGCCACGGACAGGGGTGCCTGGCAGATCCGCAGCAGCGCGGACTGCTCCGGAGCCGCGGACGGAGGCGGATCGGCGCGCGCCACGATCAGCGTGACGAGGTCGATCGGGGCTCGCTCGCCGTCCGCGCCGGTGAGGATGTAGAGCCGCTCGGGTTGCCGGCGCTCCCCCGTTCCGCTCGCGGGAGCGTCCTCGGCCGGCGGCGGGAGCGGTTCGTGCTGGGGCTGGCGCCGCTGGCGCCGCGGAGGCGTCATACGGTGTGCCCGTTCCGCCGGGGCGGACTGGTGAGGTGGGAGCCGATGCGGTCGACGAGGTCACGCATGCGGTTGCTCATCAGGCCCGGTTCGGCGACCTCGTTGGCGAGGACCGCGAGATAGGCGTTGGAGCCGGCGGCCATCATGTAGAAGTAGCCGCCGTTGATCTCGATGATGACCATCCGCATGTGGCCGTCGCTCTGCGGGATCTCACCGGCCATGGCACCGGCCAGGCTCTGCAGTCCCGCGCAGGCCGCGGCGACGCGGTCGGCGGCGTCCGGGTCACCGCCGTGGCGGGCGATCCGCAGGCCGTCGGCGGAGAGCACGACGATCTGCTGGATGCCGGGCACGCCGTCGGCCAGATCCTTCAGCAGCCAGTCGAAATTGGCCCGTTGCTGGATCACTTGAGGTCCCCCTCGTCGTCGGCCTCGGTGCGGGCCGGCTCGGTGTTCGCGGTGAGTGCGGTGGACGCCGTCGGGTCGTCCGGGTTCCGAAACGCGTTCGGGTCGGGGTCGCCCTTGAGCCCGGCCATGAACGCCTCGACCCACATGCCGGGCGGGGGCTGCTCCTTCTGCGGTGCGGGCTCCTGCCACACGGGGGCGGCGGCCATGGCGGCCTCGGCGGCGGCCTCCGCGGCGGCGGCCTCGGCGTAGCGCTGGCTGAGCGGGATCTTGCTCCGGCTGCGGCGCTGCGGCAGGCCGTTGGCCGTCCACTCGGTGACGACGGGGACGTCGTCCTCCCGGTCCTCGCCCATGTCCTCCGCGGAGCTCGGGATCCGCGGTCCGGTGGTCGGACGGCGGCGCTTGGCCTTGCGGTCGGGGCCCTCGACGCCGTCGATGTCCATGGTCGTCACGGCGCCGGCGCCGATGCCGTGGGCGAGGCCGGGGGCGGGCTCCTCGGTGAGCAGGTCACGCGGCACGACGACGACGGCGCGGACGCCGCCGTAGGCGGAGGACCGCAGCGAGATCTGCATGTTGTACATGGTCGACAGCCGGCCCACGACGGCGAGGCCGAGGCGCGGGGTGTCGCCCATCTCCTGCATGTCGACGCCCTGCTGGGCCTTGGCGAGCATGTCCTCGACCTTGGCGCGGGTCTCCTCGCTGAGGCTGATCCCGCCGTCCTCGATCTCGATGGCGATGCCGGTCTGCACCTCCACCGCGGTGACGTGCACCTTGGTGTGGGGCGGCGAGTAGCGGGTGGCGTTGTCGAGGAGTTCGGCGCAGGCGTGGATGACGGGTTCGACGCCGACGCCGTCGACGTTGACCTTGGCGATCGAGTCGAGCTCGATGCGGCGGTACTCCAGGATGCGGGACATGGCGCCGCGCAGCACGCTGTACAGCGGGACGGGCCGGGACCAGACGCGGCCGGGGCGGCCGCCGCCGAGGACGGCGATGGAGTCGGCGAGGCGGCCGATCAGGGCGGTGCCGTGGTCGATGCGCAGCAGGTCGTCGAAGACCTCGGGGTTGCGCCCGTGGTCCTCCTCCATCTCGCGGAGTTCGTTGTTCTGCTGGTGGACGATCGCCTGGACGCGGCGGGCGATGTTGACGAAGGACCGCTGCGAGGAGTCGCGCAGTGCTTCCTCGCGGTCGACGATGGTCAGGAGGGTGCGCAGCAAGTCTCGCTGGGAGGCGGGAAGTTCGCGCCACTCGGGGTCACCGTCGACGACGTGGCGAATCACCTCTGAGGGGGATTCTCCGCCGCGCAGCCGGTACAGCGCGGCGGGCAGGATCTCCTTGCCCAGCCGGGTGAATTCCTGGTCGTGGGCGGCGATGCGCTGTTCGAGCAGGACGGTCCGCCGCTGGTGTTCGGCGCGCAGTTCCCGGACCGTACGACGGCCGCCGCGCACCGCGAGGGCGGCGACCCCGATCAGCAGGAGCGTCGCGACGGCCCCGCACAAGCCGACGGTGAGCCGGACCGGCCCCGTCACCAGGGAGACGGTGGTTCCGGTCGCCGCGGCCATCAGTATCGCCGGTAGCGGCAGCAAGCGCGCGTAGGGAAGTTCACGGCCACCGGGAGGCGATTGAACACTCACCATGTATGCCCTCTAAAGACGGTTCGGCTGATGGTCGGGTGACTTGCGGGGAGTTGCCGGAGGTTGCTCGGGTTCATCCGCGAATCAAACTGGATCTTCGGTATTTTTTGGAACAAGCGCCCGAATACATCTCAACTCGGTGCGCTGCGGGCGAGCTTAGTCCGACCGGATCATCGCTGTGTCATATTCAGCAACCGCCTGAAATCACCCTCGCGACAGGAGTACGCTCTGGTCATTTACACGCTGGGGCATCATTCGCACACAGGGCGTGACGGTGCACGGGTGTACGAAAAGAGCCTCTTGACAGGGTGAACCGGTGGCGGAGAGCAGCGCGCCGGGGCGCCCCTCCTCAGACGCCGACGATGCGCAGCGCGGCGTCCGCCGTTGCCTCGGCAAAGGCGGAGACCGGGCGGTCGGGATCGGAGCGATGGACGAGGATGACGCCCTCGATCAGCCCGAAGACCAGATCCGTACGCAGATCCAGCTCACTCTTGGCGAGCGCTCCGCCCACGGCCGTCGTCGCGATCAACTGCCGGTAGGCGTCCTTCAGTTCGGCACGCACGGCATGGAATCCGGCGAACCGCTCGGCGCGGACCTCCGGCAGGAGGTACAGACCGCCGAGGTTGTGCGTGCCGCCGCACAGGAGGGCGACGTCGGCGCGGCACAGCTCCCGGAGCCGGCCCTCGGCGCGGTCGCGGTCCCGGGCGAGGAGTTCGCGGGCGTACGCGAGCGACGGGGTGACGGTGGACTCCAGCAGCTCCGCGAGCAGTTCCTCCTTGCCGGAGACGTAGTGGTACATGGACGCCTGCCGCATCCCGGCCCGCTCGGCGACGGCCCGGGTGGTGGTGGCCGCGTAGCCACGTGTCGTGAACAACTCGGCGGCGGCCACGAGCAGTTCGTCGCGGGGCGACAGCCCGCTCGCCGGGCGCCCGTCGGCCCGGGGCCTGCCGACCCGCCGCCCACCGGTGCCGCCCGCGCTTCCCATGCGTTCGATCCTCGCACACGGCACCCGCGCGATCCCGACGACCGGTCGCACGGTTCCCGGACCCGTCGGCGAGGCAGACCTTCGTGAGGGCTCGGTAACCGCACCGCAACGCACGGGACATGGCCGCGACCCGCCGGGCCCCTAATTTCTGTCGCACGACAGAAATACACGCCGCACCCGGAGGTCCCACGATGGCGACATCGACGACGTACGGAGCACGCGACCACGCCCGCGCGCAGGAGGGCGCCCGGGCCGAGGCGATGCCCGTGGTGCCCGCCGGTCACTGGCCGGCCCCGCCCGTCGAGGCGGAACGGCTGGTGTGGGCGGAGACGGTGGCGGGCGGCAACTACACCCACAGAGTGCTCGCCCGGGGCACCGAGATCCGCCTCACCGACGTACACGGCGACGCGTGCGCACATCTGCTCCTGCACCACGCCGACCGCCCCTGGGAACGGCTCAACGTCGCCGACACCGTCAAGGTCCAGTGGAACGCCTACCTGGGCGAGGGCGTCCTGCTCCTGTCCGACCAGGGCCGCGTCCTCGCCTCGGTCGTCGCGGACACCTCGGGCCGCCACGACGCGCTCTGCGGCACCAGCACCCTCGTACGCAACACCGCGCGGTACGGGGACGGCACCCCGCAGTCCCCCTCCCCCGCCGGACGCGAACTGTTCAAGCTGGCCGCCGCCAAGAACGGTCTCGAACCCCGGGACCTGCCCCCCTCGCTCTCCTTCTTCCAGGGCGTCGCGGTACGCGAGGACGGCACCCTCGACTTCACCGGCTCCGCCGGCCCCGGCGCCGCCGTGACCCTGCGCACCGAGCAGGACGTGACCGTGCTGATCGCCAACGTCCCGCACCCGGCCGACCCGCGCCCCGCGTACGTCAGCACCCCGCTGGAGGTACTCGCCTGGCGCGCCGAGCCGACCCGCCCCGGCGACCCGCTGTGGGACGCCACCCCCGAGGGCCGCCGCGCCTTCCTGAACACCGCCGAGTTCCTCACCGCGAGGGGGATCGCATGAACACCGCCGCGTCGCCGCAGACCACGGCCACAGCGTCAGCCACGGCCACGGAACGGACAGCTGCCCCCGTGAAGACCGTCGTCCCGGCGAGGGCCGCCTGGTCCTCCGTCGTACGGGCAGGTCAGACCCTCACCCTCACCGATCTGCACGGCAACCAGGCCGTCGACTTCCTCGTGTACGACGCCCATGACACGGCCGTCCGCTACAGCGCGCCCGACACGATCCACGCGCAGGGCGGCATCTTCCTCACCACCGGCAGCGTGCTCATGTCGAACGAGCACACCCCGCTGATGACCGTGACCGCCGACGACGTGGGCCGCCACGACACGGTCGGCGGCGCCTGCTCCAAGGAGTCGAACACCCTGCGGTACGGCCACCACACCTGGTCCCAGCACGCCTGCGTCGACAACTTCCTCGCCGAGGGCGCGAAGCACGGCCTCGGCAAGCGCGACCTCGTGTCGAACATCAACTGGTACATGAACGTGCCGGTCGAGAAGGACGGCACCCTCGGCATCGTCGACGGCATCTCCGCCCCCGGTCTGGCCCTGACCCTGCGCGCGGAGTGCGATGTGCTCGTGCTGGTCTCCAACTGCCCCCAGATCAACAACCCCTGCAACGGCTTCGACCCGACGGCGGTACAGATGACGATCACCGAGGCCGGCACATGACCTTCGACACCCTGCTCGTCGCCAACCGCGGCGAGATCGCCGTCCGGATCATCCGCACCGCCCGCGAACTGGGCCTGCGGACGGTCGCCGTGTACTCCGACGCCGACCGCGCCGCCGCCCATGTCCGGCTCGCCGACGAGGCGGTACGGCTCGGCCCGGCGCCCGCGAAGGAGTCGTACCTCGACGCCGACCTGATCCTGAAGGCCGCCAAGGACACGGGCGCGGGCGCCGTCCACCCCGGCTACGGCTTCCTCTCCGAGGACGCGGCCTTCGCCCGCCGCTGCGAGGACGCCGACATCGTGTTCGTCGGCCCGACCCCCGACCAGCTCGAACTGTTCGGCGCGAAACACACGGCCCGCGAGGCCGCGGAGGCGGCGGGCGTCCCGCTCCTGCCCGGCACCGATCTGCTGCCCTCGCTCGCCGAGGCCCTCGACCGGGCCTCGGCCATCGGCTACCCGGTGATGCTCAAGGCCACCGGCGGAGGCGGCGGCATCGGTATGTCGGCATGCCGGTCCGCCGCCGAACTCACCGAGGCGTGGGAGCGGGTGCAGCGCGTCGCCGCCGCCTCCTTCTCCTCCGCCGGCGTCTACCTCGAACGCCTCGTCGAACGGGCCCGCCACGTCGAGGTACAGGTCTTCGGCGACGGCGACGGCCTCGTCGTCACGTTCGGCGACCGCGACTGCTCCCTCCAGCGTCGCCACCAGAAGGTCGTCGAGGAGGCCCCGGCCCCCGGCCTCCCCGACCATGTGCGCGCCCGACTGGCCGCCGCCGCCCGCGACCTGTGCGCGAGCGTGGAGTACCGCTCCGCCGGAACCGTCGAGTTCGTCTACGACGCCGCCCGCGAGGAGGCGTACTTCCTGGAGGTCAACGCCCGCCTCCAGGTCGAACACCCGGTCACCGAGGAGATCTACGGCGTCGACCTCGTCGAGTGGATGCTGCGCCTGGCCCGCGGCGACTCCGCCGTCGTGCGCGCCCCGGGGCAGCCCCGCGGGCACGCCGTCGAGGCCCGGATCTACGCCGAGGACCCCTCGCGCGAACACCGGCCGAGCGCGGGCCTGTTGACCCGGGTCGCGTTCCCGCCGGGCGTCCGCGTCGACGGCTGGGCCGAGACCGGCACCGAGGTCACGACGGCGTACGACCCGATGCTCGCCAAGGTCGTCGCGTACGGCTCCGACCGCGCACAGGCCCTGCGCCGGCTGGACGAGGCGCTGGCCGGGACCCGGGTCGACGGCATCGAGACGAACCTGGGCCTGGTCCGGGCCGCCCTCGACGACCCGGACGTCCGGCACGCCACCCACTCCACGGCCACCCTCGCCACCGTGACCGATCCGACCCCCCGCATCGAGGTCGTCTCCGGAGGCACCCTCACCACCGTCCAGGACTGGCCGGGCCGCACCGGCCACTGGCAGGTCGGCGTCCCGCCCTGCGGCCCCATGGACGACCTGTCCTTCCGCCTCGGCAACCGGGCGCTCGGCAACCCCGAGGGCGCCCCCGGCCTCGAATGCACCCTCCAGGGGCCGGCCCTCCGCTTCACCCACGCCACCACCGTCTGTGTGACGGGTGCCCCCGCCGAGGTGACCGTGGCCGGCGCGCCGGTCGCGCAGTGGGAGCCCGTGACCGTACCCGCCGGAGCCGTCCTGTCCGTCGGCGCCCCCACGGAACACGGACTGCGCTCCTACGTCCTCTTCGCGGGCGGCGGCCTGGACGTGCCGTCCTTCCTGGGCAGCGCGGCCACCTTCACCCTGGGCCGCTTCGGCGGCCACGGCGGCCGGGAGCTGCGGACCGGCGACGTACTGCACGGCGGGAACGTCACGAACGAGGGCGGAGCGGTCCCGCCGGACACCCGCCCGTCCTTCACCACGACCTGGCAGGTCGCCGCCCTCGAAGGCCCGCACGCGGCACCGGAGTTCTTCACCGAGGAGGACATCCACGAGTTCTACGCGGCCGACTGGAAGGTCCACTTCAACTCGGCCCGCACCGGCGTACGCCTGGTCGGCCCCAAGCCCCGCTGGGCCCGCACCGACGGCGGCGAGGCGGGTCTGCACCCCTCCAACATCCACGACACCCCGTACTCGGTCGGCGCGGTCGACTACACCGGCGACATGCCGGTCCTCCTGGGCCCCGACGGCCCCTCCCTCGGCGGCTTCGTCTGCCCGGCCACCATCCTGTCCACCGAACGCTGGAAACTCGGCCAGCTGCGCCCGGGCGACACGGTCCGCTTCCTCCCGGTGGCCGACGACACCTCGCCCCGCCCCGCGATCGTCGACGGCGGGATCCTGGCCCGCGACGGCGACGTGACGTACCGCCGCAGCGGCGACGACAACCTCCTCGTCGAGTTCGGCCCCATGCAGCTCGACCTGGCCCTGCGGATGCGCGTCCACGCCCTGATGGAGGCGGTCGCCGAAGCCGGCCTCGCCGGCGTCACCGACCTCACCCCCGGCATCCGCTCCCTCCAGATCCAGACGGACCCGATCCTCCTGCCCCAGCCCGAACTCCTCTCGGCGGTACGCCGGATCGTGGCGTCCCTCCCCCCGACGGACGAACTGGTCGTCCCCTCCCGCACGATCCATCTCCCCCTCTCGTGGGACGACCCCGCGACCCGCGAGGCCATCGCCCGCTACATGGCGGGCGTCCGCGACGACGCGCCCTGGTGCCCCTGGAACATCGAGTTCATCCGCCGCGTCAACGGCCTGGACTCGCCGGCCGACGTCCATGACACGGTCTTCGCCGCGGAGTACCTGGTCCTGGGCCTGGGCGACGTCTATCTGGGCGCCCCGGTCGCGACCCCGCTGGACCCCCGCCACCGCCTGGTGACGACGAAGTACAACCCGGCCCGCACCTGGACGGCGGAGAACTCGGTCGGCATCGGCGGCGCCTATCTCTGCGTCTACGGCATGGAGGGGCCCGGCGGCTACCAGTTCGTCGGCCGGACCACCCAGGTCTGGTCCCCCTGGCAGCAGCGCGGCGCCTTCGAACCCGGCTCCCCGTGGCTCCTGCGCTTCTTCGACCGGATCAAGTGGTACCCGGTCGAGGCCGACGAACTGCTCTCCCTCCGCTCGGACATCGTCTCGGGCCGCTTCGTCCCGCGCGTGGAGGACGGCACGTTCTCCCTGGCCGAGTACGAGGCGTTCCTGTCGGAACACGCCGAGTCCATCGCCGAGTTCAGGGCCGGACAGCAGGCCGCCTTCGCGGCGGAGCGGGCGGCCTGGGAGGCGGCCGGCGAGTTCACCCGGGCGGAGGCGGCCCCCGAGCCCCCGGCCGCCCCGGCGCAGATCCACGTCCCCGAGGGCAGCCGGCTGATCGAGGCCGAGTTCACCGCCTCCGTCTGGCAGGTGAACGTGCGCCCGGGCGACCGGGTGACCACCGGGCAGCCCCTGCTGACCCTGGAGGCGATGAAGATGGAGTCCCGCGTCCCCGCCCCCACGGACGGCATCGTCGACCAGATCCTGACCACCCCGGGCACCCAGGTGAACGCGGGCACCCCCTTGCTCATCCTGACGCCGAGCCCCCTTTAGGGGCGCGAGGAACCGCGCGAGCAACCCCGAACCACCCGCACCCGCCGACGATCCCGCACCCCCGAGCTCTCCTGCGCAAGGGGGTCGACGGGGCACAGCCCCTCAGGAAGGGGACGGGTAGGGGCGGCGGGGGCGAGCACATCACGCACCCCTCCGCCTCGCAGCCGACCACAGCACGCCCAGGAGCACAGATGCCGACCTCCCCCACCCTCACCAGAGTCCGCACGGCCTACGCCCGCATCGAAGCCGTGGACCGCCCCGAGATCTGGATCGACCTCCGCCCCCGCGCGGAGGTCGAGGCCGAGGCCCGCGCCCTCGACGCCCGCCTCGCCACCGGCACCGCCCTCCCCCTCGCCGGCCGCCTCGTCGCCGTCAAGGGCAACATCGACGTCCACGGCCTCCCCACCACCGCGGGCTGCCCGGCGTACGCGTACACCCCCGACGCCGACGCCCCCGTGGTCGCCCGCCTGCGCGCGGCCGGCGCCATCGTCCTCGGCACCACCAACCTCGACCAGTTCGCCACCGGCCTGGTCGGCACCCGCTCCCCGCACGGCGCCGTACGGAGCGCCCACGACCCGTCCCGCATCAGCGGCGGCTCCAGCTCCGGCTCGGCCGTGGCGGTGGCGCTGGGCATCGTCGACTTCGCGCTGGGCACCGACACGGCCGGCTCCGGCAGGGTTCCCGCGGCCTTCAACGGCATCGTCGGCCTGAAGCCCACCCGGGGCCTGGTCCCCACCACCGGCGTGGTCCCGGCGTGCGCCTCGATCGACTGCGTCACGGTGTTCGCCCGCACCCTCCCGGAGGCCGAACAGGCCCTCGCCCACATGGCCTCCCCGCCCGACCGCGTCCTCCCGCCGCTCGCGCAGCGCCCCCCGGGCCCCTGGCGCGTCGCCGTACCCCCACGCGAGCAGCTCGGCGAACTGGACGCGGGCTGGGCGGAGGCGTACGAGTCGGCGGTGACCCGTCTGAGGGCCGCGGGCGCGGACGTACGCCCCCTCGACCTCACCCCCTTCACCGAGGCCGCGGCCATGCTCTACCAGGGCGCGTTCGTGGCCGAGCGCTACACGGCGGTCGGCGGCTTCGTCGACAAGGCGCTCGCGGACGGCGTCGACTCCCTCGACCCCACGGTCGCCGGCATCATCACCCGGGCCCGGGACATCCCGGCCCACCAGCTGTTCGCCGACCAGGACCGGCTGAGCACCCTGCGTGCCCGCGCCCTCGCCGAACTGGCCGACGCGGACGCCCTGTTGCTGCCGACGGCGCCGGGGCACCCGACGCTCGCCGAGGTCACCGCCGACCCGCTGGGCGCGAACGCCCGCCTCGGCCGTTTCACCAACTCCACGAACCTGTTCGACCTGGCGGCCGTCGCCGTCCCCGCGGGCGAGGTGAACGGCCTCCCGTTCGGGGTCATGCTCATCGGCCCCGCCTTCACGGACACCCGCCTGGCCGGCGTCGCCGCTCTCCTCCAGCCGGAGGCCCGGCTGGCGGTCGTGGGCGCCCATCTGTCCGGCCAGCCCCTGAACAGCCAGCTCCTGTCCCTGGGCGCCCAGTTGGAGCGCACGACCACCACGGCCCCCGTCTACCGCCTGCACGCCCTGCGCACGACTCCGCCGAAGCCGGGCCTGGTCCATGTGGGCGAGGGCGGTGCCGCCATCGAGACCGAGATCTGGCGCCTCCCGGCGGCGGGGCTGGGCCGCCTGCTGACCGCGCTCCCCCGCCCCATGGCCCTGGGCACCGTCGAACTGTCCGACGGCACCCGGGCCCCGGGCTTCCTCTGCGAGCCGACGGCCCTGCGGGACGCCGAGGACATCACGGACCACGGCGGCTGGCGCACCTATCTGAACCACCGAGCCGACCAGCCTTAGCGGTTCCGTCCCGTATATGGCTTCAGGCGGCCTCACCCCACCGAGGAGTAGGCCACCACCCCCCTCAGCAGCCCGTCCACGGCCTTCCGCGCGTTCTTCCCCACGCTCGACCCGGGCGGCGCCGCCGCCGAGATCTGCCCCAGCACGTCGATCACCTGCTTGCACCACCGCACGAAGTCACCGGCCGGCATCTCCACCTCCCGCAGCACCTCGTCGAGTCCCGACCCCGAAGCCCACATGTACGCGGCCCAGGCGAAGCCGAGGTCGGGCTCGCGCTGCCCCACCCCTTCGCTCTGCGTGATCCGGAACTCCTCCTCCAGCGCGTCCAGCCGCCCCCAGATCCGCACCATCTCCCCCAGCGCGGCCTTGGCGTTCCCGGACGGCAGCTTCGGCGCCATCGCGTCGTCCGCGGCCCGTGCCTCGTACACCAGGGCGGAGACGCACGCGGCGAGCTCGGCCGGGCCGAGCCCCTCCCAGACACCCGCCCGCAGGCACTCGCTCGCCAGCAGGTCCAGCTCGCCGTAGAGCCGCGCGAGCCGCCTACCGTGCTCCGTGACCTCGTCGGCCCGCAGGTAGTCCAGCTCGGTCAGCAGGGCGACGATCCGGTCGAAGGTCCGCGCGATGGTGTTCGTCCGGCCCTCGATACGGCGTTCCAGCTGCGCGGTGTCCCGCTTGAGCCGGTGGTAGCGCTCGGCCCACCGCGCGTGGTCCTCACGGTCGCTGCAGCCGTGGCACGGATGCGCCCGCAGCTCCGCCCGCAGCCGGGCGATCTCACGGTCGTCCGCCGCGGCGGCTCTCCGCTTGCGGTGCCGGTCGGGCACGAGGTGCCCGGCCTTGGTGCGCAGCGCGGACGCCAGGTCCCGCCGCGACTGCGGTGAACGCGGGTTGAAGGACTTCGGGATACGCATCCGCTCCAGCGCCTCCACCGGCACCGGGAAGTCCATCGAGGCCAGCCGCTTGACCTGCCGCTCGGCGGTCAGCACCAGCGGGCGCGGACCGTCGTGCTGCTCGAACCCGCGGTGGCCGTTGGACCGCCCGGCGGGCAGCCCGGGATCCAGCACCAGCGCCAGACCCGCGTACTTGCCGGTCGGCACATGGATGACATCGCCCGGCTTCAGCTTCTCCAGCGCGACCGCCGCCTCCGCCCGCCGCTGGGCCGCGCCCTGCTTCGCCAGATCGGTCTCGCGGTCCTTCAGCTCCCGCCGCAGGCGCGCGTACTCCTCGAAGTCCCCGAGGTGGCAGGTCATGGACTCCTGGTAGCCCTCCAGGCCCTCCTCGTTGCGCTGGACCTGCCGGGAGATCCCGACGACCGACTTGTCGGCCTGGAACTGCGCGAACGAGGTCTCCAGCAGCTCGCGCGAGCGGTGCCGCCCGAACTGCTCGACCAGGTTGACCGCCATGTTGTACGACGGCTTGAAGCTGGAGCGCAGCGGATACGTACGGGTGCCCGCGAGCCCTGCCAGATGGTCGGGGTTCATCCCGCGCTGCCACAGCACCACCGCGTGGCCCTCGACGTCGATGCCGCGCCGGCCCGCGCGCCCCGTCAGCTGTGTGTACTCGCCGGGGGTGATGTCGGCGTGCTGCTCGCCGTTCCACTTGACGAGCTTCTCCAACACCACCGAACGGGCGGGCATGTTGATGCCGAGCGCGAGGGTCTCGGTGGCGAACACGGCCTTGACGAGGCCGCGTACGAAGAGTTCCTCGACGACCTCCTTGAACGTCGGCAGCATGCCCGCGTGGTGGGCCGCGATCCCACGCTCCAGGCCCTCCAGCCACTCGTAGTAGCCGAGGACGTGGAGATCCTCGTTCGGGATGGAGGCGGTGCGCTCCTCGACCAGGGCGCGCACCTTGAGCCGGGACTCGTCGTCGTTCAGCCGGAGGCCCGCGTACAGGCACTGCTGGACGGCGGCCTCGCAGGCGGCGCGGCTGAAGATGAAGGTGATGGCGGGCAACAGGCCTTCGGAGTCGAGCCGTTCGATGACTTCGGGGCGGCTCGGGATCCAGATCCTCGACCGCTGTCTGCGCTCGCGCTCACGGTCCGCCTCGCGCATGGACCGGCCGCGTCGGCGATCCTGGTAGGAGGGCCGGCTGGCCTCCATCCGCGCCATCCGGGTCAAGTCCGGGTTGACGGCCTTCTTGTTGCCCTCGCCCTCCTCGAACAGGTCGTACATCCGCCGGCCGGCGAGCACGTGCTGGAACAGCGGCACGGGCCGGTGCTCGGAGACGATCACGTCGGTGTCACCGCGCACGGTGTCCAGCCAGTCCCCGAACTCCTCCGCGTTGGACACGGTGGCCGAGAGGGAGACGAGCGTGACCGACTCGGGGAGGTGGATGATCACCTCTTCCCAGACGGCGCCCCGGAAGCGGTCGGAGAGGTAGTGCACCTCGTCCATGACCACGTACCCGAGGCCCAGGAGCGTCTGGGAGCCCGCGTACAGCATGTTCCGCAGCACCTCGGTGGTCATCACGACCACCGGGGCATCGGAGTTGACGCTGTTGTCACCGGTGAGCAGGCCGACCTTGTCGGCGCCGTAGCGGCGGCACAGGTCGGAGTACTTCTGGTTCGACAGGGCCTTGATCGGGGTCGTGTAGAAGCACTTCTTGCCCTGTTCCAGGGCGAGGTGGACGGCGAACTCGCCGACGATCGTCTTGCCCGAGCCGGTGGGGGCGGCCACCAGGACGCCCTTGCCCGATTCGAGGGCCTGGCAGGCCTCGATCTGGAAGGGGTCGAGACCGAAGTCGTACATCGCGCGGAAACCGGCGAGCGCGGTGGCCTGCTCGACAGCGCGCCTACGTGCTGCCGCGTAACGCTCGGCCGGGGAGAGGTCCTCTGTCATCGTGCTTTCGAGCGTACCGGGCCCCACCGACAACAGGACGATCATTATCCGGATCAGATCCTGTTAAACCTGGGATAAGCGCAGCTCACACCCTTGCCTCGGCGCCCCCTCGGACCCACGGCGCACGAGCGGCGGCAGCGGCCCACCGGCCACGGCGTCCGGGGGCTCCGCCGGGCCCGTGCTTCCGTGACCGTCGGCCCGTCGCGGTCCCGTCCGTCGCACCCGCACGCGGGTAAGCGCTTTCTCAATTGCCCTGCCAAGCCTCCGACACGGCAACAACGATCACCGAAGTCCGCCGACGGCCGATGACCATCCGGCCGCAGGTCGTCTATTTCTACGGGGAGTTCACATGAAACGACGCAGCACCCGCGCAATGACCACCGGTGCCGCCCTGGGACTTGCCATGGTCGGCCTCGTCGCCGTCCCGTCCCAGGCCACTGCCGCCGCCGCCAGCAAGTGCACGGGCGAGCAGCACAAGACGTACGACACGATCGGCGCCGACCTCGACGTGTACGTCAACCTGTGCGTGTCGAGGACGTCGGGCAACGACTACCAGGCCACCGTGAAGTTCCGGTGGTCGGACGGTGGCGGGGGCCTCAGCACCGGCATGGACAAGCTCAAGGTCAATCTGCGCCTGGAGCGCAACGACGGCACCCAGTGCAGCGGTAGCGCCGACTGGGCCGAGGCGACCGACTTCGCCCAGTCGGGCAACCGCGGTTTCTCGACCACGACCTTCCACAGCACCACGACGGGTGGCTGGACCGCCGACGGCGACATCAACTGGGACATCGACAACGACGGAACGGGTGGCGGCACGCCCCCCCTGCAGGGCTCACCCGAGATCTAGCGGAATCCCGGCGTTCGCCGCCGAACAGTGACTGGGGGCCCACCGGTTGTACCGGTGGGCCCCCAGTGGCGTTCGAGGCGGGCGGGAGAGCAGATCGGGACCCCTCACTCGGAGAGCACCCGTCCGCCCGCGGAACCCCGGCCCGTTCTAGGTGACGTCGTCGTACCCGTTGATCCGCTCCCGCTCGGGCTCGGCCTGCGAGGGCAGTGCCCGGCTCGCCGAGACGGTCTCGATCTCACCGACGTCCTCGGGGGTGAGATCCAGCTCGGAGGCCTCGTCGTCGTCGGGCTTCAACGCCTCGACGCGGGCCCGGCGCCTGTCGTTGGTCAGCGCGACGGCACAGGCGCAGAAGTACAGGACCCAGATGGGGCCGGCCAGCGCCATCATCGAGATGGGGTCGGTGCTCGGGGTGGCGATCGCCGCGAAGAGCGTGATGCTGATGATCATGCCCCGCCACCAGCCGAACATCTTCTTGCCGGAGAGCACCCCGCCGAAGTTCAGCATCACGAGCAGCAGCGGCAACTCGAAGGAGAGGCCGAAGACGACGATCATCCGCATGATCAGGTTCAGCAGATCATCGAGCGGCAGCTGGTTGTCGCTTCCGATGATCGAGAACTGCAGCATGACCGAGGCCATCTTGGGCAACGACCAGTAGGCGAAGTACGAGCCCATGAGGAACAGCGGGAAGCCCGCCGCCACGAAGCCGAGGCTGTACTTCTTCTCGTTGCGGTGCAGACCCGGGGCGATGAACGCCCAGAGCTGGTACAGCCAGACCGGGGCGGCGAGTACCACGCCCGATGACAGCGAGACCGTGAGAGCGAGCGTGAACGGGCTCAGCAGACCGTTCTGCACGATGCGCGCGCACTTGACCGAGCTGGTGTCCTTCGCCAACTCGGCGAAGCTGTGTTGGCATCCCACCGACTGGAGAATGGGATCCGTGAAGAACTGGATGATGTCCTTGTAGAACATCACCGCGACGACCGTCGTGACGACGATGGCCAGCAGGCTCTTGACAAGGCGATTTCGCAGCTCGCGCAGGTGCTCCGCGAGGGGCATCCGCCCCTCGGGATCCTTGTCCTTCTCCGTCTTGCGGGCAGACTTGAGCAACCCACGTCCTCATCTCGTGCGGCAGGCCGGAAACCTTGTCCGGCCTTGCGTCAGCGCTTGGTCGTGTCCGTCGGCTCGGCGACCGGGCGAGCGGTGGTCACATCGCCGGGAGAGGCCTGGATGGTGCGCTGCGCCGGGGTCTCGCCGCCGGCGTGCGGGGGCGCGGCCGCCGAGGTGTTGTCGTCCTGGCCGTCGGACTTCATGGCCTTGGCCTCGCTCTTGAGGATGCGAGCGGACTTGCCGAGCGAACGCGCCATGTCCGGCAGCTTCTTCGCCCCGAACAGCAGGACGATGACGACAAGGATCAGAATGATCTCGGTGGGGCCGAGGTTACCCATAGCTGTCTTCCTTCTTCACCGAGGCGGCGGGTGGGGGCTGTCCGACCGGTCGGACATGTGTCCGAACGATCGTGCTGGCAGCGATCGTAACGCTCAGGGGTAAACGTCAGGCAATCCCCGTGCGTACTCCCGATTCGCGACCCGGGCCTCGTTCTCCGTGCCGCGACAGGCAGCGTACCTGCACAAGGTGAGAAGGTGACAGGGCGAAGTGGCGCAAAACGCACTCACCGGGCAAGACACAGGAACCTCGACCGGAACTCACAGAACGTCCGCGGAACGGGCCGCGCTCGCCGTCGCCCGCTCCAGATCCTCCGCCGCCCGGCTGATCCTCCGCGCCGACTCCGTGACCTGCATACCCAGCCGCTGAGCCTCCAGAAAGACCCGTACGGCGAGCACCCCGAGCACGACCAGCCCCACAAAACCCACAGCCACCGCGAACATCGCCCAGAACATGGCGACGACCCTAGGGCCTGCCCGGCGGATCGGGCCAGCGGCACGGTCCGGCGCACGCACCCGCCCCGCGGCCGCCCGCACCAGATACCGCTCACGGGCGCCTACGGAGCGTCGCCGTCCGCCGGCCGGCCCGATCCGCCGAGCTGCGACCTAACCCGGCGAATGCAGCCGCAGGGTCCGCACCCCGCCCCCGGTCAGCAGCTCGACGATCCGCTCGCCGGCCGGCTTGCGGACGGCGATGCCGCACTCGGGGCAGGTGAAGGAGTAGAACGTGGTCCTGCTGGTGGCACCGATGGCCAGGCGCAGCGCGCTCGCGCCCAGCTCGACATGGGCCCGGCAGTCGGGGCAGCCGGCTCTGAACACCACGTCCACCGCCTTCTTCATGCCCGCGAAGGCGACCGCCACGCTCATCTCCCGGAGCTCCTGGATCTCCTGCACGCCGGACTGCACCCCGGCCCTCACACCGGCCTTCACACCCGACACAACCGAACCGCCGCTCACAGCCCTCGCATCTCCTTGTTCCGGTCGTACGCCGTCGTCACGGTCCCGCGGTCAGGGACTCGTCGTCGTCACGGGCCCGTCGTCACGGACTCGTCGGTCGTCACGGACTCGTCGGGGGCCCGTCGTCACGGACTCGTCGGCACAGCCTCGCCATAGGCCGCCAGCGCCTCACGGGCCGCCCTGCGGGCACTGTCCGCGAGATCCTGCGGGGAGACGATCCGGCCGTCGCGCCCGAGCCGCAGCGCGAGGCGCCGCAGCGACGCCGGGTCGGGTGTGCGCAGGCTGATGCGCAGTCCGCCCTCCGGCAGCTCCTCGGCACTGTCGTGCGGGTAGTACTCGGCGACCCAGCGCCCCCCGGGCCCCACCTCGACGACGACCTCGGGATCCTCGGCGGCCGGCTGCACCAGCGCCTCCGACAGGTCCCGCAGCTCGATCTCGGGCGGCGCGGACGGCTCGTCGAGGATCTTGATCTCGGCGACCCGGTCCAGCCGGAACGTCCGCCGCGCCTCGGAGCGGCGACACCAGGCCTCGACATAGGTGTGACCGACGCTGACCAGGCGGATCGGGTCGATCTCGCGTTCGCTGAGCTCGTCCCGGGCGGGCGAGTAGTAGCGGATCCACAGCCGCCGGCGCTCCGAGATGGCCCGGTCGACGTCCGCGAAGACCCCGCCCTCGGCCTCGAAGGTGACCGACAGCCGCGAGCTGGCGCCCGCCGCCTCCCCGGCCGCCCCCTCGACCTTGGCGGTGGCCCGCAGCAGGGCCTGCCGGTCGCTCTCGCGCAGTCCCGGCAGCGTGGCCACCGCGCGGGCGGCCACCAGCAGGGCGGTGGCCTCGTCGGCCGCCAGCCTCAGCGGCTCGGCCGCCTCCGCGCCGAGCGCGGCCGGGTTGTGCCACCAGATGCGCTCGCCGTCGGTGTCGATGTCCAGCAGATCACCACCGCGGAAGCTGGTCCCGCACATGGGCAGCACGTCGAGGTCCGAGACCAGCTCGTCCTCGGTGATCCCGAAGGCACGGGCGACGTCCTCGATCCGGGCGCCGGGCCGCTCCCGCAGATACGTCACCAGGGAGAGCATCCGCCGGGTCTGGTCGATGGCGTTCCCCGGCCGCGCCGGTTTTCCCACCACGTTCTTACGTCCCCTCAACCCTTGGCCACGGCACGCAGCCGGTCCACCACATCGGCCCGCAGCTCCGCGGGCTCCAGGACCACCACATCGGGCCCGAACTCCACCAGCCAGGCATCCAGACCGTGCCCGTACGGAATCTCCAACTCGTCCCAGCCGTCCCCGAGTTCCCGCACGGCGGAGGACTTCGCCCGCAGCGGGTAGCCGGCACCGGAGCGCAGCCGGATCCGCGCGGAGCGGTCGGCGGTCTCCCCCGCCCAGCTCGCGACCGTCTCCCGCACGGTGACGACGTCCGGCACCTCGGCGGTGAACGCACCGCCCCGGCTGCGGACCTTGCCGGTGATCCGCGAGAGCCGGAAGACCCGCTCGGCGCCCCGGTCACGGTCGTACCCGGCGAGATACCAGTGACCGCGCCAGCACTCCAGGGCCCAGGGCTCGACATGCCGGGGCTCGGGACGCGCGGCGGTGGCCTTGCGGTACTCGAACAGGACCGGGCGGCGGTCACGGCAGGCCAGCATCAGCGGTTCGAAGGCCGCCTCGTGCACCGGGATGCGCGGTTCCAGGGCGCCATGGGCCTCGTACGGATCGACGTCCTCGGGCAGCCCGGCCGCGCGCAGCTTCTGCAGGGCGCCGCTCGCCGCTCCGGCGAGGCGGGCCTGCTGCCAGACCTTCGCGGCGAGCCCGAGGGCCGCGGCCTCCTCGGCGTCCAGGGTGATGGGCGGAAGGCTGTTGCTGTCGCGGCGGGCCAGATAGCCGACCTCGCCGTCGAGGTTCTCCACCGTCTCGATGACCAGGCCGAGTTCGCGCAGATCGTCCTTGTCGCGCTCGAACATGCGGTTGAAGGAGTCGTCGGTTCCCGCTGCGCCGTGTTCCGGCCTGACGGCCTCGACGTACGCCTCGATCGAATCCCGCAGCTCGCGCTTGCTGAGCGGCCGGCGCGTCCCCAGCAGACACAGCGCCAGGTTCATCAACCGCTCGGCCTTGGCAATGGCCATCGACGCCCTTCCCTCGGGTGTTTGCGCGGCACGAACCTACCGCTACGAAGCGTCGCGGCAAAAGCCGAGGGTCCATGCCCGAACAGGCATGGACCCCAGACAGTCGAGACCGGTCACGACACGGTCGGCCCTGACACGGCTTGCGACAGATCAGACCCCGAGCAGATCGACCACGAAGATCAGCGTCTCACCGGGCTTGATCGCCGGCGTCGGGCTCTGGTTGCCGTAGGCGAGGTGCGCGGGAATGGTCAGCTGGCGGCGGCCACCGACCTTCATGCCCTGCACGCCCTGGTCCCAGCCCTTGATGACACGACCGCCACCGAGCGGGAAGCGGAACGGCGCACCACGGTTCCAGCTGGCGTCGAACTCCTCACCGGTGGAGTACGACACACCCACGTAGTGCACGGTGACGGTCTGACCCGCCTGGGCCACCTCGCCGTCGCCCTCCCAGATGTCCTTGATCTCCAGGTCGGCCGGCGGCGCGCCCTCGGGGAAGTCGATCTCGGGCTTGTCAATGCTCACGTCTTCAGGCTCCTGCTTGTGTATGTACTGGACAACGCCGGACAGTCTCGCATCCCGGGGCCTCACATCTTCGCGAGGATGTCCACGGTGAACACCATCACGGAGTCCTTCTTGATGTCGCTGCCACTGGGCGGCGTGTCCCCGTAGCCCAGCTTCGGCGGGATGACGATGAGAAGGCGACTGCCCACCTTCTTGCCCGTCATGCCCTGCGACCAGCCCTTGACGACCTGCTTCAACCCGAACGAGCTCAGCGCCTCACGGCTGTACGAGGAGTCGAACTCCTTGCCGGTGTCCCAGAGCACGCCCTTGTACTGCACCAGAAGGCTGTCGTCGGCGCCGACCTCCGGGCCGTCGCCCTCGAGGATGTAGTTCGCGACCAGCTTCGTCGGCGGGTCGACCTTCGGCACCTCGATGGAGGGAGCCTTGCCGTCGGTGTTGGTGCCCACCTTCGGCAGATTCGCGTCGCCCTGCGCGACCTTCGTGCCCTTCGCCGAACTCTTGGCGTTGAAGGTGTCCTGCACGTCGACGACGAAGACCAGCGTGTCGGTGCCCTTGATCCCCGCATTCGGGTTGCCCTTCGGACCGTAGCCCCAGGTCGGCGGCACGGCCATCTGCACCCGGCTGCCGGCCTTCTTGCCGGTCAGCGCATACCGCCAGCCGTCGATGATGCCCTGCGGGGAGAGCTGGATGACCAGCGGCGTCTTGCGGTCGTAGGAGTTGTCGAAGACCTTCGCCGTCGACCAGACCTGCCCCAGGTAGTTCGCCTGGATGTAGTCGCCCTCGGCGACGGTCCGCCCGCTGCCCGCGATGACCGTCTTCACCGCCAGATCCTTCGACGGATCGCCACTGCCCTTGGCGACGGTCGGCTTCTCGTCGAACTTCACCCCGCCCGTGATCGCCGGCAGCGGACCGTCCACGATCTTCGGCGGCTTCGCCGCGCCGCTCGCCGACGCGGACGGGCTGCTGCTGGCCTTGGCCGAGTCGGACTCACCGTCACCACAGGCGGCGAGCGTGACCAGTCCAGCGGGAACAGCGATGAGGAGTGAGCGTCGGCGCACGGTGAAGGCCTCGTATCGGTCGATCTTGTCGGATGGCGTGCGCGCAACTCTACGGCGTGCGAAGGGCGCCGTACGGCAAACGTACGGCGCCCCGCGTTGCGTTCCGCAATCCCACCCGGAACGAGCCGGCTCACATTCCGGCGATCAGCTTCTCCACCCGATCGTCCACCGAACGGAACGGGTCCTTGCACAAAACCGTGCGTTGCGCCTGGTCGTTGAGCTTGAGATGAACCCAGTCGACCGTGAAATCCCGACGCTGTTCCTGAGCACGCCGGATGAAGTCACCACGCAACCTCGCCCGAGTCGTCTGCGGCGGAACCGACTTGCCCTCGAAGATCTTCAAGTCATTGCAGATACGGGTGGCCTGACCTTTCCTCTCCAACAGGTAGTAGAGGCCACGACGGCGGTGGATGTCGTGATACGCGAGGTCTATCTGGGCGACCCGCGGATGCGACATGGTCATGTTGTGCTTGGCCCGGTACCGCTCGATGAGCTTGTACTTCATCACCCAGTCGATCTCGGTACCGATCCGGTCGAGGTCCTCGGCCTCGATCGCGTCCAGCGTGCGGCCCCACAGCTCCAGGACCTGCTCGACGGTGCCCGTACGGATGCCGCGGCGCTCCACGAAGTCCACGGCCTTCTCGTAGTACTCGCGCTGCACCTCCAGCGCGGAGGCCTCACGGCCGCTGGCCAGCCGCACCTTGCGTTGGCCGGTGATGTCATGGCTGACCTCGCGGATCGCCCGGATCGGGTTCTCCAGGGTGAGGTCACGCATGACCGTGCCCGCCTCGATCATGCGCAGCACCAGGTCGGTGGCCCCGACCTTCAGCAGCATGGTCGTCTCGGACATGTTCGAGTCGCCCACGATGACGTGGAGACGGCGGTACCGCTCGGCGTCCGCGTGCGGCTCGTCGCGGGTGTTGATGATCGGCCGGGAGCGGGTGGTCGCCGAGCTGACGCCCTCCCAGATGTGCTCCGCGCGCTGGCTCACGCAGTACACCGCACCGCGCGGAGTCTGCAGCACCTTGCCCGCGCCGCACAGCAACTGCCGGGTGACGAGGAACGGAATCAGGATGTCGGCGAGCCGGGAGAACTCCCCGTGCCGGGCCACCAGATAGTTCTCATGGCAACCGTACGAGTTGCCCGCCGAGTCCGTGTTGTTCTTGAAGAGGTAGACGTCGCCCGCGATTCCCTCCTCGTGCAGGCGGCGTTCGGCATCGACCAGCAGTCCTTCGAGAATGCGCTCGCCGGCCTTGTCGTGAGTGACGAGTTCGGTCACGTTGTCACATTCGGGTGTCGCGTATTCCGGATGTGAGCCCACGTCGAGATAGAGGCGGGCCCCGTTCCGCAGAAACACATTGCTGCTGCGGCCCCATGACACGACACGGCGGAAGAGGTACCGCGCCACCTCGTCAGGAGACAGACGGCGCTGTCCCCTGAACGTGCACGTGACGCCGTACTCGTTCTCCAGCCCGAAAATGCGGCGGTCCATGACTGAACATTACGCCCGATCCACCGAGCTGAAACGGGGTTCGGCAGCACGGTTTGGATCATTTTCCGATGAGACCGCAACCACCGCACCCTCGGAGGGAACAGCGAGAACCCGCCCGGTGGCCAGCAGAACCAGCAACGACACGGCCCCCGCCGCCCCCGGCACGACGAACCCCCACAGCGTCCCGCCCCACTCGACGACCGGCCCCGCGACCGCCGTTCCCGCCGACTGGCCCACCGTGAACGTCGTCACGATCCACGAGAACGCCTCCGTCACCGTGCCGCGCGGCGCGTGCCGGTCGACAAGAACGAACACACAGGCGATCGCCGGCGCCAGGAACACACCCGCGAGCGTCGTCAGCCCCGTCATGCCCACCGGACCCGGCATCAGCGTCAGCGGCACATAACAGACCGCCAGAAGGGCCACCAGCACCTGCAGACGCCGCTCCGGCGCCCCGCTCCACCGCCGCGCGCCGTACACCGTCCCGCCCACGAGCGCGCCCAGCCCGACACCCGCCATCAGCCAGCCGTAGACGGCGTCCCCACCGTGGCCGTCCGCGTACGACAGCGCGGCCACCGTGATCGAACCGAGCGCGACACCGACGAAGAAGAACGCGCCGAGCAGCGCCAGCAGCCCCGGAGAACGCAGCGCGCCCAGCCAGTGCGCCTCGCGGGGAGCCGAACGCCAGGCCCGCGAAGGCGGCGAGAGAACCACCCACAGGGCCCCGAGCACCCCGATGACACTCAGCACGACGAGCGCGGCCGACGCCGACCACAGCGCCACGCACAGGGTCACCAGCAACGGCCCCACGGTGAACATGACCTCCTGCGCCACCGCGTCCATCGCGTACGCCGTGTGCACCTGCTCCTCCCCGCGCAGCACGGAGGACCACAGCGCCCGCAGCCCGCCCTCCAGCGGAGGCGTGAACAGCCCGGCGACCGCTATGGCCAGATACGCCACCGGCAGCGGATCCAGCCCCGACAGGGCGAAGGCCGACATGGCCAGCGCGGACACGACAGCCGCCGGCAGCTGCACACGCGGCTGTCCGTGGAGATCCACGAGCCGTCCCAGCAGCGGCTGCCCCACGGCGTTCGCGAGGCCGTACACGGCCGCCAGCGCGCCCGCGAGGCTGTAGGTGCCGCCCTCCGCCCTGACGAACAGCACGACGGCGATCGCGGCCGTGGCGTTCGGCAGCCGGCCCACCAGCGTTCCGGCGAGCAGCCGCGCGGCGTGCCGCGTCCTGAGGATCCCGAGATATCCGGCGGCCATGTCCTGCCTCTCGAAGGGCTCTCGACGAGCGACGTGTTACGTATAACGTCTCCCGTCATACGTACCATGTGCCCAACCCACCAGTCCAGACGAAGGAGCACGCCGACCGTGGCACGAGGTAGTACACGGCCCACGAGCCGTGACGTCGCCCAGGCCGCAGGCGTCTCCCAGGCCGCCGTCTCCCTCGTCCTCGGCGACAAATGGCGCGGCCGCGTCTCCGAGACCACCGCCCAACGCGTCCGCGAAGCCGCACGCGACCTCGGCTACCGCCCCAACCTCGCCGCCCGCAACCTCCGCCTCGGCCGCACCCGCACCGTCCTGCTCGTCGTCCCCGCCCTGACCACCGAATTCTTCGCCGGCGTCTACACCGGCGCCGCCCGCGTCGCCGCCCGCCACGGCTTCGGCGTCGTCCTCTACCCCTCCCCCGAAGGCGTCGGCCCCGCCCGCGACCCCTTCGCCTCCGCCCAGGCCGCCCTCGACGGCGTGATCGCCTCCTCCATGGCCGCCGACGCCCTCACCGCCATCCGCGGCGACCAGCTCCCCCTGGTGATGCTCGACAGCGACCCCGAAGGCAGCCGCGGCGCCGCCACCGTCAACCTCGACATCCGCGACGGCGTACGACAGATCGCCGACCACCTGCTCGGCCTCGGACACCGCCACTTCCTCCACCTGGCCGCCGACATCCCCTCCTGGACCTTCGACGTCCGCGCACGGGAACTCGCGGCACGGATCGGCTCCACCCCCGGCACATCACTGCGCACGGCCGCCGCACCCATCTCCATCGACGGAGCACTCGCCGCCGCCGAGACCGCGCTCACCGACACCGCGCCGGGCACACCCCGGCCCACCGCACTCGTCTGCGACGACGACAAACTGGCCGCCGGCGCCTACAAGGCCGCACGACGGCTCGGACTGCGGGTCCCCGAGGACCTCTCCGTCACCGGACTCGACGACCTCGCCCTCGCCACCGCACTCGACCCCGAACTCACCACCGTCCGACTCGACGCCGAACAGTTCGGCGAGCGCGGCATGGAAGCCCTCCTGGCCGTCCTGGACGGACGCACACCCACACGGGGAGACATTCCCGTGGAACTGGTCGTACGCGGGTCCACAGCGCCACCGAGGGCCTGAGCACACAAAGCCGCGCGCCCCGGCCTACGTCGGCCGGGGCGCACTACGGACAGGTCTCGCAGCCGCAGGAACTACTCCTCCTCGTCCGAACTCTCCGCCTCGGTGGCGGCGCCCTCGGCTTCCAGGAGACGAGCCAGCTGACGGCCCACGATGCGCTTGAACTTGCGCTGCTGCGGACGCGTGCGGTCCAGGACCGCCACCTCCAGACGCTCCGCGGGGATCTCCCGCTGCGTGCCGTTCGTGTCCCGCGACAGCGCCTGCACGGCCAGCTTCAGAGCCTCCGCCAAGGACACACCGTCCTGATGGCGCTGGTCCAGATAGGTGCTGATCTGCTCGGCATTACCACCGACCGCGACCGAACCGTGCTCGTCCACGATCGACCCGTCATGCGGCAGCCGATAGATCTGGTCACCCTCGGGGGTCTCCCCCACCTCGGCCACGACCAGCTCCACCTCGTACGGCTTCTCGGCCGCCGAGGAGAAGATCGTGCCCAGCGTCTGGGCGTAGACGTTCGCGAGACCACGAGCGGTCACGTCGTCACGGTCGTAGGTGTACCCACGAAGATCGGCGTACCGCACACCACCGATCCGCAGATTCTCGTACTCGTTGTACTTGCCGGCGGCCGCGAAACCGATCCGGTCATAGATCTCGCTGAACTTGTGCAGCGCACGGGACGGGTTCTCCCCGACGAACACGATGCCATCGGCATACTGCAGCACGACCAGACTGCGGCCACGGGCGATGCCCTTGCGGGCATACTCCGCCCGGTCGGCCATCGCCTGCTGGGGTGAGACATAGAACGGAGTCGACACCGGTTATCCGTCCCTTTCTGTCGAAGTCACTGGATCACCTGGATAAGGAGGGCCGTCGGGCCGGACCGGCTAGAGCAGCGCGGCCCGGGGACCGTCCGGCTGCTCCAGACGCCGCTCCAGGATCGAACGCGCGATGCCGGAGGACTCCTCGTCGGTGAGCCGGCGGAAGCCGTCCTCGGTGATCACGGTGACGATGGGATAGATCCGGCGGGCCACATCGGGACCACCGGTCGCCGAGTCGTCGTCCGCCGCGTCGTAGAGGGCCTGGATGACGAGAGTCGTCGCCTCGTCCTCGGAAAGGTCGGCACGGTACAGCTTCTTCATCGCACCGCGCGCGAAGATCGAGCCCGAACCGGTCGCCGCGTAACCGCTCTCCTCGGAACGGCCGCCCGTCACGTCGTACGAGAAGATCCGGCCCTTCTCCCGGTCCACGTCGTAACCGGCGAACAACGGCACCACGGCCAGACCCTGCATGGCCATGCCCAGGTTGGAACGGATCATGGTCGACAGCCGGTTCGCCTTGCCCTCCAGGGACAGCTGCGCGCCTTCGACCTTCTCGAAGTGCTCCAGCTCCAGCTGGAACAGCTTCACCATCTCCACGGCCAGACCGGCCGTGCCGGCGATACCGACGGCCGAGTACTCGTCGGCCGGGAACACCTTCTCGATGTCCCGCTGCGCGATCATGTTCCCCATCGTGGCCCGGCGGTCACCGGCGAGCACCACACCACCGGGGAACGTCACGGCCACGATCGTCGTGCCGTGCGGAGCTTCGATGACACCCTGGGTCGGCGGCAGCTGCCGCTTGCCGGGCAACAGCTCCGGCTGGTGGTCCGACAGGAAGTCCATGAAGGACGACGACCCAGGCGTCAGGAAGGCAGCTGGTAGACGCCCGGTGCTACGAGTGTTGGCTTCCACGCGTTTCCTTCCACATATGTCGCAGCCCGCCTCATGACGTCGGGCCGATCCTTGAACTGCCCCAGCGCCGCGTTGCAGCTGAAGCACAGTACGCCTCGGACCCTACCCGTCTCGTGGCAGTGATCCACATGCACCGGCAAAGCAGCCAAGCAGATGCAGCAGACGCCCCCTTGAGAGGCGATCAGCTCGTCGCGCTCGGCTTCTGTGATGCCGTAGTGGCGCTTGAGGTGACCGGCACGCGCCTTGTTCGCCCGACACTCCTTGCAGCTGGTCGAGAGACCGTCGGAAGCGGTGGCGTTGCGATGCCACTCACTGTGAGGCTTGATCTCGCCGCAGCTGCGACAGAACTTGTGCCCCTCCGGCGTCCGCACACGCGGCCGGACATTCTTCCCCTTGGCTGTCTGCCGGGCCTGGTGGTACTCCGCCCAGCATTCCCGGCAGTAGGCCTGCAACCCATCACGAGTCGACTTGTTCCCCGCGAAGGCTGCCCGCGGCTTGGACTCCTGGCACCGCGAGCAACGCTTCACATCACCATCACTTGCCAACCGCAAAGCCCCCGTCACCTAAGATTCGAAGGCTACTCGCCGCCCTTCTGAACGAAACTACGGACGAAGTCCTCTGCATTCTCCTCCAGGACATCGTCGATCTCGTCCAGAACCGAGTCCACGTCGTCGCTGAGCTTCTCCTGTCGCTCCTTGAGGTCCTCCGATGCCTGCGCCTCCGGCGCCGCCTCGGTCTCCTCGGTGGAACGGGTGGCCTTCTGCTGGCCGCCGCCGGTGTCCTTGGTCGCCATAACCCTCACCCCGCTCTGTTGCCCGACATGGTCGACAGGTCGGCATTCCTGCCGATCGGTGATGATCAGACCCTACAAGCCGGGTCCGACATTGGCCCCGTTGTTTCCACAACGCCAGGGGGCCACCTCGATGATTCCCGGACGGCGGTGTTTCCACCCTGCCCGGCTGATCACGATTGGACCCCGGTTCAGTGCCCGGACAGGACCCTGACCAGGTCTTCTGCCGTGCGACAGCGGTCCAGGAGCTCCTTGACGTGATTTCGCGTTCCGCGAAGCGGTTCGAGGGTTGGGACGCGCTGGAGCGAGTCCCGGCCCGGGAGATCGAAGATCACCGAGTCCCAGGAGGCAGCCGCGACGTCGTCGGCGTACTGCTCCAGGCAGCGGCCGCGGAAGTACGCCCGCGTGTCCTCCGGCGGCTTCGTACGGGCCCGGTCGACGTCCGTCTCGGTCAGGAGCCGCTTCATCCTGCCGCGGGCCGCGAGACGGTTGTACAGGCCCTTCTCGGCGCGTACGTCGGCGTACTGGAGGTCGACGAGGTGGAGGCGCGCGGCGTCCCAGTCGAGGTCGTCGCGGCGCCGGTAGCCCTCCATGAGTTCACGCTTGGCGACCCAGTCCAGCTCGCCGGACAGGCTCATGGGGTCGTTCTCCAGGCGGTTGAGGGTGTCCTCCCACCTGCTGAGGACGTCCTTGGTCTGGTCGTCCGCGTCGGCCCCGAAGCGCTCCTCCACGTACTTGCGGGACAGCTCGTAGTACTCCATCTGGAGCTGTACGGCGGTCAGGGTGCGGCCGCTGCGGAGGGTGACGAGGCGTTGCAGGGTCGGGTCGTGGGAGACCTGGTGGAGGGTGCGTACGGGCTGGTCGACGGCGAGGTCGACGGCGATGAAGCCGTCTTCGATCATGGAGAGGACCAGGGCCGTGGTGCCCAGTTTCAGGTAGGTGGAGATCTCCGAGAGGTTCGCGTCGCCGATGATGACGTGGAGGCGGCGGTACTTCTCCGCGTCGGCGTGGGGTTCGTCGCGGGTGTTGATGATGGGGCGTTTGAGGGTGGTTTCCAGGCCGACCTCGACCTCGAAGTAGTCGGCGCGCTGGCTGAGCTGGAAGCCGTGTTCGTGGCCGTCCTGGCCGATGCCGACGCGGCCGGCGCCGGCGAAGACCTGGCGGGAGACGAAGAACGGGGTGAGGTGGCGCACGATGTCCGAGAAGGCGGTTTCCCGCTTCATCAGGTAGTTCTCGTGTGTGCCGTAGGAGGCGCCCTTGTTGTCGGTGTTGTTCTTGTAGAGGTGGATCGGCTGGGCGCCGGGGAGCTGGGCGGCGCGTTCGGCGGCTTCGGCCATGATGCGTTCGCCGGCTTTGTCCCACAGGACGGCGTCCAGGGGGTTGGTGACCTCGGGTGCGCTGTATTCGGGGTGGGCGTGGTCGACGTAGAGCCGCGCGCCGTTGGTGAGGATGACATTGGCGAGGCCGATGTCCTCGTCGGTGAGCTGGCTGGAGTCGGCGGCCTCGCGGGCGAGGTCGAAGCCTCGCGCGTCCCGCAGCGGGTTCTCCTCCTCGAAGTCCCAGCGGGCCCGGCGGGCCCGGTGCATCGCCGCTGCGTAGGCGTTGACGATCTGGGACGAGGTGAGCATGGCATTGGCATTGGGGTGGCCGGGGACGGAGATCCCGTACTCCGTCTCGATGCCCATTACTCGCCGTACGGTCATGCGGCCCTCCTTGCCCGGCGGCGTCCTCGGTCGGGGACGCCGCTCAAGTACCGCTGGCGCTCCCGTGCGTGTGCGGTGCCCGTCCCCGCACTGCGCGACTCGGCGGTAGGAACGAGCCTAGAACGGCTTCGCGCTGGTGGGGAGATCATTTGCGTCATTGCCTCGCTCCGGCTGGTGCCTGGAAAACAGTCGGCTGCGGGTACCCACTGAGGGCACCCGCAGCCGCCCTGTGTTTTACAGGTACTGTCCGGTGTTCGCCACCGTGTCGATGGAGCGTCCGGTGTCGGCGCCCTGCTTTCCGGTGATCAGCGTACGGATGTAGACGATCCGTTCGCCCTTCTTTCCGGAGATTCGGGCCCAGTCGTCCGGGTTGGTGGTGTTGGGCAGGTCCTCGTTCTCCTTGAACTCGTCCACGCAGGCCTGGAGGAGGTGGGAGACGCGGAGGCCCTTCTGGTTCTTGTCGAGGAAGTCCTTGATGGCCATTTTCTTGGCGCGGCCGACGATGTTCTCGATCATGGCGCCGGAGTTGAAGTCCTTGAAGTAGAGGACTTCCTTGTCTCCGTTGGCGTAGGTGACTTCCAGGAAGCGGTTTTCCTCGGACTCGGCGTACATGTGTTCCACTGCCGTCTGGATCATGCTCTGGACGGTGGTGGTCTTGGAGCCGCCGTGTTCGCCGAGGTCGTCCGTGTGGAGCGGGAGACGCTCGGTGAGGTACTTCTGGAAGATGTCCTTGGCCGCTTCGGCGTCCGGACGCTCGATCTTGATCTTCACGTCGAGCCGGCCGGGGCGCAGGATGGCGGGGTCGATCATGTCCTCACGGTTGGAGGCGCCGATGACCACGACGTTCTGCAGGCCTTCCACGCCGTCGATCTCGGCGAGCAGCTGCGGGACGATGGTGTTCTCCACGTCCGAGCTGACGCCGGAGCCGCGGGTGCGGAAGAGGGATTCCATCTCGTCGAAGAAGACGATGACGGGTGTGCCCTCGCTGGCCTTCTCCCTCGCACGCTGGAAGACGAGGCGGATCTGCCGCTCGGTCTCGCCGACGTACTTGTTGAGGAGCTCCGGGCCCTTGATGTTGAGGAAGAAGCTCTTGCCCTGGGCCTGGCCGGTGACTTCGGCGACCTTTTTGGCCAGTGAGTTGGCCACGGCCTTGGCGATGAGCGTCTTTCCGCATCCGGGGGGTCCGTAGAGCAGGACACCCTTGGGCGGGCGCAGTTCGTGCTCCTTGAACAGGTCCGGGTAGAGGTAGGGGAGCTCGACCGCGTCGCGGATCATCTCGATCTGGTTGCCGAGGCCACCGATCTGCTCGTACCCGATGTCGGGGACCTCTTCGAGGACGAGTTCCTCGACCTCGCTCTTGGGCACGACCTCGTAGACGTAGCCGGAGCGGGGTTCGAGCAGGAGGGCGTCGCCGGGGCGGATGGTGATGTCCAGCAGTGGCTCGGCGAGCCGCACCACCCGTTCCTCGTCGGTGTGCCCCTGTACCAGTGCGCGCTCGCCGTCCTCGAGGATCTCCTTGAGGGTGACGATGTCGCCGACGCTCTCGTACTCCATGGCCTCGACCACGTTGAGAGCTTCGTTGAGCATCACTTCCTGGCCTCGCCGGAGCTCTTCCAGGTCGACGCTGGGGCTGACGTTCACGCGGAGTTTTCGGCCTCCGGTGAAGATGTCGGCCGTGCCGTCCTCGTTCGCCGTGAGGAAGACACCGAAGCCGGCCGGCGGCTGTGCGAGCCGGTCGACTTCCTCCTTGAGGGCCACGATCTGGTCGCGGGCCTCACGGAGGGTGTTGGCGAGCCGCTCGTTCTGTGCGGACACGCCGGCCAGATTGGTCTGCAGCTCGACGATCCGCTCTTCGAGAATCCTCGTGTGTCGCGGAGAGTCGGCGAGCTTGCGTCGCAGGACGGCGATCTCCTGCTCAAGGTAGGCAATCTGCCCGGACGGGTCGTCGGACCCTCGTCCCGGGCGGATGCCGCGGTTCATGTCGTCGTCGTGGGCTGCCACGGTCCTCACCTCCTCCAAGGGGAGCTGGACGCTTCCAGACCCTACCTGGGTGGGTGTCGATTGAAACCCCTAGATCACAAAGACGGTCGGGGTGTGTCCGATCTTCACCCTTGCGCTCTCCCTCACGCCAGGGGAATACCCACCGAACATGATTGGGAAGCCGCCCCGGGTAGGGTCGAAGTGTTCAACACCCGTCGGAGTCTGCATCGTTCCCGAACGGCTCGGCGGTGGAGACGACGATCGAGGGGACTGGAGAGATGACCGTGCAGCAGGAGGCCGGGGCCGAGGGCGAGGCGCTCGAGGTCTGGATCGACCAGGACCTCTGCACCGGCGACGGTATCTGCGTCCAGTACGCGCCCGAGGTGTTCGAGCTGGACATCGACGGGCTGGCCTATGTGAAGAGCCCGGGTGAGGAGTTGTTGCAGGCTCCGGGGGCGACAACGCCCGTTCCGCTGCCGCTTCTCACGGATGTGGTGGACTCCGCGAAGGAGTGTCCGGGCGAGTGCATTCATGTACGTCGCGTTTCGGACAGGGTCGAGGTGTTCGGTCCTGACGCGGAGTGACCCACCCGGTACTCCGCGTCGCCGCGTGTCTGCTTTCTCACAGCGGGTTTGCCGGGTGATCACTTCCCGTTCGCCCGAGGTGGGCGATGTCAGACGTTTTGTGTTCCGGCGGGCGTCGAGCGTACGAACGCCCCGTTCTTCCACTGCCACTTGACGGGGTCGATGACGTCGGGGCAGCAGTTGGGTACGTCGGCCGACGAGTAGCCGTGCAGGGTGGCGGTGACGGCGGCGTCCCGGACGGCGAAGTCGGACACCGTCTCGCGGTCCTTGGGGTTCACGAGGGTGGCGACGACACGGGGCCGCGCGGCGTCGGTGGAGCGGGTGAGGACGTAGACGCCGTCGGGCGGGGTTCCCATGCTGGCGTCGCAGTGCACGACGGCCACGGTTTCGGGGCGGCCGTCCGCGTCGAGGTCTCCGGAGGCCTGCTTCTTCACGACGATGCCGACGGGTCCGCAGTCGAGGGGGAGGTCCGCCTCGGTGGGATCGGGGGCGGCCACGGCGGCCGGGGCGGGGTTCGCCTTCGGGGTGGGCTGGGCCGCTCGTGCCGCGTCGGGCTGGAGGGCGGACGACAGGGCGACGACGCCGGCGAGGGCGGTGGCCGTGGCGAGCCAGTGGATGGGGCGGGTGTGTGCGTGTGCCAGTTCCGGGACGGCGGATTGCTGCACTAGGAGCGTCTCCTGGGGGTGCTGTGCCGGTGGGGGTGACCCGCATGGTGCCACACGTCACAGTGGGGTGGAACGGCGGGGTGGATGGTTCCCGCGGCTTTCCGATGGCGTGGCAACGGCGGAGCGCTGTGCCCGAGTTCGCGGGCGCTGCCGGGAACTCGGGCATGTCAGGGGCGCGTTGTCCGCGGTGGGCGGCCGTCCACGGCACCGGGGTGGGCGGCGTGGGCCGCCCGTCCGGGTGGGTGGTGGTTCAGCGGCCGGCGCCGCCGTCGGCGTTGGGACCGGAGTAGTCCTCGCCGTAGGAGCCCTTGGAGGGGCGGCGGCGGCGCATGGGGGGCTCGACGCCGTCGGCGAGGCGGCGGGCGGTGAGCAGGAAGCCGGTGTGGCCGATCATGCGGTGGTCGGGGCGGACGGCGAGGCCCTCGATGTGCCAGTTGCGGACCATCGACTCCCAGGCGCTCGGCTCGTTGAAGCAGCCGATCTCGCGGATGGACTCGACGGTCCGGGCGAGCTGGGTGGTGGTCGCCACGTAGCAGCAGACGATGCCGCCGGGGACGAGGGCCTTGGAGACGGCTTCCAGGCACTCCCAGGGGGCGAGCATGTCGAGGACGACGCGGTCGACCTCGGTGTCGCTCAGGTTGTCCTGGAGGTCGCCGACGGTGAGCTGCCAGGCGGGGTGGGGGCCGCCGAAGTAGCGCTCCACGTTGGCCTGCGCGATCTCGGCGAAGTCCTCGCGGCGCTCGTAGCTGTGCAGCATGCCCTGGTCGCCGATGGCGCGCAGCAGGAAGCTGCTGAGCGAGCCGGAGCCGACTCCGGCCTCGACGACGCGGGCGCCGGGGAAGATGTCGGCGAAGGCGAGGATCTGCCCCGCGTCCTTGGGGTAGACCACGGCGGCGCCGCGGGGCATGGACAGGACGTAGTCGGGGAGCAGGGGGCGCAGCGCGAGGTAGGCGACGTTTCCGGTGGTGCGGACAACGCTGCCCTCGGGTGCGCCGATCAGCTCGTCGTGCGGGAAGGAACCTTTGTGGGTGTGAAAGTTCTTTCCGGCTTCGAGCGTGAACGTGTAGTGGCGGCCCTTGGGGTCGGTCAGCTGAACCTGGTCCCCGACCTTGAAGGGCCCGCGACGGCGGGCGGCACCGGTCGGTTCGGACATGTGACCAGCCTACCGGTCCCCGGGGAGCGCGCCGACCATGGTCGCGGGGAGTTCAGCTGGGCCGTGCCATCGCCTTGACGAAGGCGCGTTCCACGTCGGCGGCCGAGAGGACTCCGTAGATCTCGCCGGAGTCCTCGACCACCAGGTACTCGGTGGCGGGGGCGGCGCGGAGGGCGTCGAGGAGTTCTTCGCCCGCCAGTTCGGCGGAGACGCGCATGCCGTCGGTGAGGTCCTGGGCGAGGCCGCTGACGGCGACCCAGGGGCGGCGGTGTTCGGGTACGCCGACGATGGCGGCCTCGCGGACGAGGGAGAGGGGTTCGCCGTCGGGGTCGACGACGACGAGGGCGCGGGCGCCGGCCTCGTTGGCGCGGCGCAGGGCTTCGGACAGGGGGGTGTCGGTTTCGACGGGGACGGCGCGGCGGGTGAGGGCGCGGGCCTGGAGTTCGGGCAGGTGTTCGCGCAGGCGTGCCATGCGGAGGCTGTTGCCGGCGCCGGTCCAGATGATCGCGGCGAGGATCGCTGCGAGCAGGGCGTCGAGGACGGTGTCCATGCCGACGCTGTCCTCGGCGGCGGAGCCGAGCAGGCCGGACTGGGTGAGGAGCGGCAGTCCGATGAGGACGGAGACGGCGAGGGCGCGGCCGACCCAGGCGGCGGCGATGGTGCCGCTCATGGGTTTGCCGGTGATCTTCCAGACGACGGCGCGGAGCATGCGTCCGCCGTCGAGGGGCAGGCCGGGGAGCAGGTTGAACGCGGCCACGATCAGGTTGGAGGCCATCAGGCCGGCGAGCAGGACGCCGGGGACGGTACCCGGTTCGACGGCGAGCAGGGCGAGGTAGAAGACGCCCGCGAGGACGAGGGAGAGCAGGGGGCCGACGAAGGCGAGGACGAATTCGCGGCCGGGGGTCTCGGACTCCTTCTCGATCTCCGAGACGCCGCCGAAGAACTGGAGCTGGATGCGGCGTACCGGCAGTTTGTAGCGCAGGGCGGCGATGGTGTGGGCGAGTTCGTGGACGAGGACGGAGGCGTAGAAGGCGACGGCGAAGAAGAGGGCGACGAGGTAGCGGGCGGCGCCGAGTTCGGGCAGGACGCGGTCGAGCTGGCCGCCGAAGACCCAGGTGATGAGGGCTGCGACGAGGAACCAGCTGGGGGCGACGTAGACCGGGACGCCGAAGGGGCGGCCCATGAGGATGCCGCCGCCGGGCTCCTTGGGGCGTGCGGGAGGTTTGGGTGCGGCGTCCGTGGGGGCTTCGGGGCGTGCGAAGGCCGCCGTGCGCTCCTGTTCGTCCTCCGGCGCCTTGTCGAGGTCGACCGGGCCGATCGGGTCGGCGGGAGTCGCCGGGTCCGTCGGCGGTTCGTCCGCGGTGGGTGGGGGCGTGGGGTTCGCGGGGTCGCCTGGGGGCCGGGCGGCGGTGGGTTCTTCGGCGGGGTGCTGTTCGTCGGGCTCGCCGGTGGGTCGGGAGGCGTCCGGTGTTTCGGGTGCGTCGGGCCGCTCGGGGGCTTGTGCTCCGGGGGTGTCGGCGGGGGTGGACGGTTCGTCGGGGGTGTGCGGGGCCGGGGTGGGGGCGTCGTTCTCGGCCGGTGGCTCGGTCGCGTCGCGGTGTGCGCGCTCGGGCGCCTCGTCGCTGTCGGACCGCGGCTGTCCGCTCCCGCCGCTCGTCTCCACGATGTCCCCTCGTTCGAAGCGTCTTCCGCGCCCGGTGGCCGGGCGGAAGGGTCTGCGGTCGATGCTATGCGGTCGCCGGGGCACGTTCCGCCCCGGCACCCCTCTGTTCTCCCCCGCGTCGCATCGGGCACACGGGCGTCGGGGTGCGGGGCGCCGGCCTGGGGCGGTGCGGCCCGGTGGCTGTCACTGTCAGTGGTGGGCCGTATGGTCTGAGGTCATGGAAACCAGCACCGACGGCACCGGCCCCGTCCCCGTGGGCGGCGAGGACGGCCGTCCCGCCGTGCGGGCCGCCGCGCCGCCTGCCTCGCTGTCGCCGTCGCGGGCCAGTGACTTCATGCAGTGTCCGCTGCTGTACCGGTTCCGGGTGATCGACCGGCTGCCCGAGAAGCCGAGCGAGGCGGCGACGCGCGGCACGCTGGTGCACGCGGTGCTGGAGAGACTCTTCGACGCGCCGGCGGCGGAGCGGACGGCGCCGCGGGCCAGGTCGCTGGTGCCGGGGCAGTGGGACCGGCTGCGGGAGACCCGGCCGGAGGTCGTGGAGCTGTTCGCGGACGACGCGGAGGGTGAGCGGCTGGCGCGCTGGCTGGCCGAGGCCGAGCAGCTGGTGGAGCGCTGGTTCACGCTGGAGGACCCGACGCGCCTGGAGCCCGCCGAGCGGGAGTTGTTCGTGGAGGCGGAGCTGGAGTCGGGGCTCAGGCTGCGCGGGATCATCGACCGGGTGGATGTGGCGCCCACCGGGGAGGTGCGGATCGTCGACTACAAGACGGGCAAGGCGCCCCGTCCGGAGTACGCCGAGGGCGCGCTGTTCCAGATGAAGTTCTACGCGCTGGTGGTGTGGCGGCTGAAGCGGGTGGTGCCGCGCCGGCTGCAGCTGGTCTATCTGGGCAGCGGTGACGTGCTGACGTACGACCCGGTGATCGCGGATCTGGAGCGGGTGGAGCGCAAGCTGCTCGCGCTGTGGGAGGCGATCCGGGTGGCCACGGAGAGCGGTGAGTGGCGGCCCCGGCCGACGAAGCTGTGCGGCTGGTGCGACCACCGGTCGGTGTGTCCGGAGTTCGGGGGCACTCCCCCGCCGTACCCCCTGCAGATCCTTCAGGTGAGGTCGCCCGAGTCGGGCGTCGACGGGCAGGGCAGAATGGGGCCGGACTAGGGTCTTCGGTGGATCAGGCCCGGGCCGGGGGGCCCGAAGCCGGTCTGATCCCGTATCAGGCTCTAGCGAAGGAGACTTTCGTGGCCGTCCGGGTCCTACTGGTCGACGACCAGCCGCTGCTGCGTACCGGCTTCCGGATGATTCTGGAGGCGGAGCAGGACATCGCGGTCGTCGGGGAGGCCGGTGACGGTCTGCAGGCACTCGACCAGGTGCGGGCGCTGCAGCCCGATGTGGTGCTGATGGACATCCGTATGCCCAGGATGGACGGGGTGGAGGCGACGCGGCAGATCACCGGCCCCGGGCGGGACGGGCCGGCGAAGGTGCTGGTCCTGACGACGTTCGACCTGGACGAGTACGTGGTGGAGGCGCTGCGGGCGGGTGCCAGCGGGTTCCTGCTGAAGGACGCGCCGGCCAATGAGCTGGTGCAGGCGATCCGGGTGGTGGCGGGCGGCGAGGCGATGCTCGCGCCGAGCATCACGCGCCGGCTGCTGGACAAGTACGCGGAGCATCTGCCGTCGGGCGACGAGCCGGTGCCGGACACCCTGCACACGCTGACCGACCGTGAGGTCGAGGTGCTGAAGCTGGTGGCCCGGGGTCTGTCGAACGCGGAGATCGCCGCCGACCTGTTCGTCAGCGAGACCACGGTGAAGACGCATGTGGGTCATGTGCTGACCAAGCTGGGGCTGCGCGACCGGGTGCAGGCGGCGGTGTACGCGTACGAGAGCGGGCTGGTGCGCCCCGGCGCGCAGTAGGCATCGCGCATCGTGTTCACGCGCCGAGGGCGCCCTCTTCGTCGGAAGAGGGCGCCCTCGGTGTGTGCGGCCGTGTGGCGTCAGCCCTTGCTGAGCTCCCAGAAGCGGAAGACGGTGGAGGCGTCCAGGCAGTACTCCAGGCCGTAGACGTCGTCGCCGACGACGGCGTACTGCTTGGCCTGCCAGATGGGGAGGAGGGGGACGTCGGTGGCGACGATGTTCTGCAGTTCGGCGTACTCCTTCTCCGTGGCGGAGCGCTCGCTCTCGGCGGCGGTCTTGGGGAGGAGTTCACCGGTGATGCTGTTGTTGCTGTAGTTGTTGTCCAGCACGTTGCCCTTGCCGAAGAAGGGGCCGGTGAAGTTGTCGGGGTCCGGGTAGTCGGGGACCCAGCCCTTCACGTACACGCCGTACTTGCCGGCGGCGATGTCCTTCTCGTACTGGGCGAAGGCGACGGATTTGACGTCGGCGTCGAACAGGCCGCTGTCGTTGAGCTGCTTCGCGATGGCCTTCAACTCCTGGTCGGTGGAGGGGCCGTAGCGCGAGGGGGTGGACCAGAGGGTCAGCTCGACCTTGTCGGTGATGCCGTCGGCGCGGAGGGCGGCCTCGGCCTTGTCCGTGGAGGGGCGGGCGCCGTAGGTGTCGAAGAAGGCCGTGTTGTGGCCGGTGATACCGGCCGGGATGATCGAGTACAGCGGTGTGGCGGTGCCCTGGTAGACCTCGTCGACGAGGGCCTCCCGGTCGAGGAGGTGGGCGATGGCCTGGCGGATGCCGAGCTTGCCGGCGACCGGGTCGTCCATGTTGAAGACGAGGTGCTGGACCTCGGCGCCGCTGCCGTCGACGATGTCGACGCCGTTGGCGGTGGAGGTGTCGGTCTCGATGTCGGAGATGTCGGAGGCGCTGAGGCCGCGGTAGGTGACGTCGAGGTCGCCCTCCAGCAGGGACTTCTTCAGGGCGTCCTGGTCGCCGTGGAAGAACCTGAGGGTGACGCCGGTGTTCTCGACGTCGGCGGTGCCCTTGTAGTTGTCGTTGACGGTGAAGACGGCCTCGTCCTCGCCGAAGGACTCCAGCTTGTAGGGGCCGGAGCCGACCGCCTCGCCGTCCTCGCGGAGTCCGTCGGCGTCGTAGGAGCTCTCGTCGACGATCGAGCCGGCGCCGGAGGCGATCTTGCTGGGGAAGGTGGCGTCGGCGTACTTGAGGTCGAAGCGGACGGTCTTGTCGTCCGGGGTCTCGACCTTGTCGAGCATGGGGAACATGATCGCGGGGCCGGCGTCGTCGTTGATCTTCAGCATGCGGTCGAAGGAGAACTTGACGTCCTTCGCGGTGAGCGCCTCACCGTTGCTGAACTTCAGGCCGCTCTTGAGGGTGCACTCGTAGACCGTGGTGCCGCCGTCGGTGAAGGAGCACTCCTCGGCGAGGTCCGGCTCGGGCTCGGTGGCGCCGTTGGGGAAGCTCAGCAACGACTGGAAGACGTTGTTGAACAGCAGCCAGGACCCGGGGTCGTAGCCGGAGGCCGGGTCGGTGGCCAGGACGTCGTCGGACATCCCCATCACGATGGCGGAATCTGAGTCCCCGGGTCCCCCCGAGTCGGAGCCGCAACCGCTCAGCAGGCCGGCGGCCAGCCCTGTCGCGATGGTCAGGACGGGCCACTGGGTGCGTATGTTCACGTATGGATGCCTTGTGTCGTCGGTGTATTGCGGGCACTCCGGGTTCCCCCGAGGCCGACGGGCCCTGGTCCGGAGGGTGGTTGAGGTCCGGTCAGTTGCCGCGGCCGCGGCCCAGCTCCCAGAGCTGGAGCGTCGAGGCGGCGTTGAGGGCGTACTCGGCACCGGTGATGTCGTCCCGGGCGGCGACGTACTGCTTGCCCTGCCACAGCGGGAGGATCGGCACGTCGTCGGCGACGATGTCCTGGATGCCGGTGAGGCTGCCCGCGGCGGTGAGACGGTCGGCCGCTCGGCGGGACTCGGGGATCAGCTTGCCGCGGATCTCGCTGTTGGCGTACGGCGAGCCGAGGAAGTTGTCCTTGTCGAGGAAGGGGGCGAGGTAGTTGTCGGCGTCGGGGAAGTCCGGGAACCAGCCCATGCCGTAGACCGCGTACTCGCCCTTCTGCTCGGCGGGTCGGAACGTGGACCAGGGGGTGCCCTTGATGGTCACGTCGAACAGGCCGCTGCCGTTGAGCTGCTTCTTCAGCAGCTCGAACTCCTTCTTCGTGGCCGAGCCGTAGTGGTCGGTCGTGTAGTGGAGGGTCAGCTTCACCGGGGCGGTGACGCCCGCGCTCTGCAGGGTCGACTTCGCCTTGGCGACGTCCGGGTCGCCGTACTGGTTGAAGAACGAGTTGGAGTGGCCGGTGATGCCGGCCGGGACCAGCGAGAAGAGGGGTTCGGCCTGGGTGCCGTAGACCTTGGCGACGAGTTCGCCGCGGTCGATGACCTCGGCCATGGCACGGCGGACGGCGGTGTTCTTGACCGGGGCGGCGTCGGTGTTGAAGGCGAGGTAGCGGATCTCCAGGCCGGCGGACTCGATGACGTCGATGTCGCTGTCGGTGGACTCGGAGAGCTTGGTGATCTGCTCGGGCGTCATGGTGCGGGTCATCAGGTCGATGTCCCCGGCCTTCAGGGCGCTGCCCATGGCGTCGGCGTCCGCGAAGGAGCGCAGCTCGACCTTGTCGTTCTTCGGGTCCAACTGCCCCTTGTAGTGGGGGTTCTTGGTGAACACGGCCCGGACCAGCTCGTTGTTCTCGACCTCGGCGTCCAGGGTGTACGGGCCGGAGCCGTCGACCTGGAAGCCGTCGCGCAGTTTGCCCTTGTCGTAGTCGGCCGGGTTGACGATGCCGGCGACGGGGGTGGACAGCTTGTACGGGAGGGTCGCGTCGGGGCTGTTGAGGTGGAAGATCACCTCGTTGTCGCCCTTGGTCTCGACGAGGTCGATGGTGGACAGCAGGGCGAAGACACCACTGTCGGCCTTGAGGGAGCGGGCGCGGTCGATGGAGAACTTGACGTCCTCGGCGGTGACCGGGGAGCCGTCGGCGAACTTCAGGCCGGTGCGCAGCGTGCAGGCGTAGCGCTCGTTGCCGCTGTCGGTGAAGGAGCACCGGGAGGCGGCCTCGGGTTCCGGTTCGCCGTCGCCGCGCGGCTGGACCAGGAGGGTCTGGACGGTCTGGCGGAGGATGTTCCACGTGCCGACGTCGTAGGCGTAGGCCGGGTCGATCGGGGCCGGGGCCTCCTTCGAGGCGGTGAACCGGTCGGTGGTGCCGACGACGATCGCGTCGCCGCTCGCGCCCGCGCCTTCGGTGGCGCCGCAGGCGGCGAGCACCGGGGCGAGCAGTCCGATCACGGCCGGCAGCACCAGGGTCTTGCGGTTCATGCTCGGTTTCTCCAGAGCTGTGGTCCGGGACGGGTGCCTGCGGGGTGGTGCGAGCGCGTCACGGGAAGTACGGCGATGTTCTCGCGTCGAGATTAGCCCGCAGCGCCGAACAGGCTCGCGTGCACCGGAGTTGAGTTCCCATCACGCTGCGGAACCGGGTGTGGACACAAACGGTGTAGTGCGCACGGAATGTTTGGGTGCAGCCTTCGCCAATCGGGACACAAGGACGTGTCGAACTCCCCCGAATGCGGGGTTTGGACACGTCCGGAGGCCGTACCGGACGCGCACGGGAGTGGCAAACGTCACAGCCGAAAAGGGGTTCCCGGGTCCGGGAATTCAGTCATTGCGACCGGACCGAATTCCCCGGTGCCCGGCTCTGTTCGCGATCTTGGAATCGCCCAATTCCTTGCGCTTTCAATTGCCCGTCGTCACCATCAGACCGCGCAGAAATGGCAGGTCGACCTCTTCCAGCGAGGTCACGACGGTGCGGCGGACGGCGGGGGCGATGGGGGCGACGGACGGGACGGCGACGACATGGCAGCCGGCGGCCTCGGCGGCGGCGACACCGGTCGCGGTGTCCTCGATGACCGCGCACCGGGCGGGCTCCGCGCCGAGGCCGGAGGCCGCGAGGAGGTAGGGGTCGGGGAACGGCTTGGTCCGCTCGACCTCGTCGCCCGCGACGGTCAGGGCGAAGTGCTGGGGGCCCAGGGAGGCCAGGACGCGGTCGATGATGCGCCGGTGCGAGGCGGAGACCAGGGCCGTGGGGACGTCGTGCGCGGCGAGCTCGGCGAGGAGTCTGGAGGCGCCGGGCATCAGGGGCAGCGCGTGCCCGATGCGGGCCTCGAAGCCGTCGTTGAGCAGCACGCTCAGCTCGGGGAGGGTGATGTCGGCGCCGGTGGCCTCGATGAGGAAGCCCGCGCTGCGGCTCATGGGGCCGCCGACCACGACATGGCGCCAGGAGTCGTCGAGGGCGTGGCCGAGGCCGGCGAAGACCTCCACCTCCACGTCCCACCAGAACCCCTCGGTGTCCACCAGGGTGCCGTCCATGTCGAGGAGCACGGCCTGCAGCGCGGAGCCTTCGGCCGTACGGGTTCCTGGCGCGGGAATCGTCGTGGTCATCCGGCGCACCTCCTTGGGGGACGAGCAGGCCGGTTCCCGGATGGGGAACCGGCCTGCGGTGGACCGACCAGTCTACGACGCCGCGCCGACAAACGCCTCGCGGCCCGGCAGGCCCCCGCCCGGCAGGGGCCGCGACCGGCGACGACGGCGCCGCGGCCGCCCTCATGCTCCGCGGCCGGGCCGGGCTCGTCCCGGCGGAGCTACCGGGCGTTGAAGTACTTCGCCTCGGGGTGATGGATCACGATCGCGTCGGTGGACTGCTCGGGGTGGAGCTGGAACTCCTCCGAGAGCCGGACGCCGATCCGCTCGGGCTCCAGCAGTTCCGCGATCTTGGCGCGGTCCTCCAGGTCGGGGCAGGCGCCGTAGCCGAGGGAGAAGCGGGCGCCCCGGTACTTGAGGTCGAACATGTCTTCGATTGCGGCCGGGTCCTCCCCGGCGAAGCCCAGTTCCGAGCGCACGCGGGCGTGCCAGTACTCGGCGAGGGCCTCGGCGAGCTGCACGGACAGGCCGTGGAGTTCGAGGTAGTCGCGGTAGGAGTTGGCCTCGAAGAGCTTGGCGGTCTCCTCGCCGATGCGGGAGCCGACGGTGACGACCTGGAGGCCGACCACATCGGTCTCGCCGGACTCCTCCGGGCGGAAGAAGTCGGCCAGGCACAGCCGGCGGCCCCGGCGCTGGCGCGGGAAGGAGAACCGGGTCCGCTCGTTGCCGTCGTCGTCCAGGATGATCAGGTCGTCGTCCTTGGAGACACAGGGGAAGTAGCCGTAGACGACGGCCGCTTCGAGGAGGTTGTCGGTCTGCAGCTTGTCCAGCAGGCCGCGCAGCCGGGGCCGCCCCTCGGTCTCGACCAGCTCCTCGTAGGTCGGCCCGTCGCCGGTGCGGGCCTGCTTGAGGCCCCACTGGCCCTTGAAGAGGGCGCCCTCGTCCAGCCAGGTCGCGTATTCCTTGAGCTGGATGCCCTTGATGACGCGGGTGCCCCGGAACGGGGGCGTGGGGACGGGGTTGTCGGTGGCGACGTCGGAGCGGACGTGGCCCTCCTCGGGGCGTTCCTCGACCGCGGTGGCGGTGGCGGTGGCCCGTACCCGGCGCTGCCTCAGCTCGGGCAGGGCCGCACCGGGGACGCCGCGCTTGACGCCGATGAGCGCGTCCATCAGGCGCAGGCCCTCGAAGGCGTCGCGGGCGTAGCGGACCTCGCCCTCGTAGATCTCGTGCAGGTCCTGCTCGACATACGCCCTGGTCAGGGCGGCGCCGCCGAGGATCACCGGGAAGTCGGCGGCCAGGCCGCGCTGGTTCAGCTCCTGAAGGTTCTCCTTCATGATCACCGTGGACTTGACCAGGAGGCCGGACATGCCGATGACGTCGGCCCGGTGTTCCCTGGCCGCGTCGAGGATCGCGGAGACCGGCTGCTTGATGCCGAGGTTGACGACGTTGTAGCCGTTGTTGGACAGGATGATGTCGACGAGGTTCTTGCCGATGTCGTGGACGTCGCCGCGGACGGTGGCCAGCACGATGGTGCCCTTGCCCTCGGCGTCGGACTTCTCCATGTGCGGTTCGAGGTGCGCGACGGCGGTCTTCATGACCTCGGCGGACTGGAGCACGAACGGCAGCTGCATCTGGCCGGAGCCGAACAGTTCGCCGACGACCTTCATGCCGTCCAGCAGGGTGTCGTTGACGATGTCCAGGGCGGGGCGGGTCTGGAGGGCCTCGTCGAGGTCGGCTTCCAGGCCGTTCTTCTCGCCGTCGATGATGCGGCGCTTGAGGCGCTCCTCCAGCGGGAGGGCGGCCAGTTCCTCGGCCTTGCCGGCCTTCAGGGACTTGGCGGTGGCGCCCTCGAACAGGGCCATCAGCTTCTGGAGGGGGTCGTAGCCCTCGGCGCGGCGGTCGTGGATGAGGTCGAGGGCGGTCTGCACCTCCTCCTCGCTGAAGCGGGCGATGGGGAGGATCTTCGAGGCGTGCACGATGGCGGAGTCGAGGCCGGCCTTCGCGCACTCGTCGAGGAAGACCGAGTTGAGGAGGATGCGGGCGGCCGGGTTGAGGCCGAAGGAGATGTTCGACAGGCCCAGGGTCGTCTGGACGTCGGGGTGGCGGCGCTTGAGTTCGCGGATCGCCTCGATGGTGGCGATGCCGTCCCCCCGGGACTCCTCCTGGCCGGTACAGATGGTGAAGGTCAGGGTGTCGATGAGGATGTCCGACTCGTGGATGCCCCAGTTGCCGGTGAGGTCGTCGATGAGCCGTTCGGCGATCTCGACCTTCTTCTGGGGAGTGCGGGCCTGGCCCTCCTCGTCGATGGTCAGCGCGATCAGCGCGGCGCCGTGCTCCCGGGCCAGCGCGGTGACCTTGGCGAAGCGGGACTCGGGGCCGTCGCCGTCCTCGTAGTTGACGGAGTTGATGACCGCGCGGCCGCCGAGCTTCTCCAGTCCGGCCCGGATCACGTCCACCTCGGTGGAGTCCAGGACGATGGGGAGGGTGGAGGCGGTGGCGAAGCGGCCGGCGAGTTCGGCCATGTCGGCGACGCCGTCGCGGCCCACGTAGTCGACGCAGAGGTCGAGCATGTGGGCGCCCTCGCGGATCTGGTCGCGGGCCATCTCCACACAGTCGTCCCAGCGCGCCTGAAGCATCGCCTCACGGAACTTCTTCGAACCGTTGGCGTTCGTCCGCTCGCCGATGGCCATGTACGAGGTGTCCTGGCGGAACGGGACCGTCTGGTAGAGGGAGGCGGCGCCGGGCTCGGGGCGCGGGGCGCGCGCGGTGGGCGTGAGTTCCCGGACGCGCTCGACGACCTGCCGCAGGTGCTCCGGGGTGGTGCCGCAGCAGCCGCCGACGAGGGAGAGGCCGTACTCGCGGACGAAGTTCTCCTGCGCGTCGGCGAGTTCGGGGGCCGTCAACGGGTAGTGGGCGCCGTCCTTGGTCAGCACCGGCAGGCCGGCGTTGGGCATGCAGGACAGCTGGATGCGGGAGTGGCGGGCCAGATAGCGCAGATGTTCGCTCATCTCCGCGGGGCCGGTCGCGCAGTTCAGGCCGATCATGTCGATGCCCAGGGGCTCCAGCGCCGTCAGCGCGGCACCGATCTCGGAGCCGAGCAACATGGTGCCCGTCGTCTCGACCGTCACCGACACGATCAGGGGGACGTCGTATCCGGCCGTCTCCATCGCGCGGCGGGCGGCGATGACGGAGGCCTTCGTCTGCAGCAGGTCCTGGGTGGTCTCCACCAGCAGGGCGTCGGCGCCGCCCGCGAGGAGGCCCTCGGCGTTCTGCTGGTAGGCGTCCCGGATGGCGGTGAAGGTGGTGTGGCCGAGGGTGGGCAGCTTGGTGCCGGGACCGATCGAGCCCAGCACCCAGCGCGGGCGGCCGTCGCGCGCGGCGAACTCGTCCGCCGTCTCGCGGGCGATGCGGGCGCCGGCCTCGGACAGCTCGGCGGTGCGTTCGGGGATGTCGTACTCGCCCAGGGCGGTGAGGTTCGCGCCGAAGGTGTTGGTCTCCACGCAGTCCACGCCCGCGTCGAAGTACGCGGAATGCACCGAGCGGACGATGTCGGGCCGGGTGACGTTGAGGACCTCGTTGCAGCCCTCCAGCTGCTCGAAGTCCTCCAGTGTGGGGTCCTGTGCCTGAAGCATCGTGCCCATCGCGCCGTCGGCGACCACCACACGGGTGGCGAGGGCCTCACGCAGGGCCTCGGATCGGGCCCGGCCGGCGGCGGCGGACGAGGAGGACGGGTTCGGCAACGAGGCCATGGAGCTGCTCCCTGGAGTGCGACGGCTGTCGGCTTTGCGGCCTCCCATGGAAGCCGCACGCCGCAAGGGTAGCCCGCAGCGCCGCGGATGGTCAGGGCGGTCCACGGGACGGACGGGCGTGGCGTACGCGGCCGAGTGCGGTTTACTCCGACGACGAAACGAACGCCGGACACCGCTCCGACACCACACGCACACCTCACGATCACACGGTCGTCGCGCCCGCACCGGACGGACACCCCATGGGCACAGGGGCGGCACCGCGCGACGAGGTGTGTCCGAAAAGCTGGTGTCGGCCATTAGCGAGAGGTCGGCAACGACCGGTAGTGTTCGACATTGCCGAACGATGGAAGTTCAGTCGCGTACGGCGGTCGAAGGGGACGGAGGCAGGACGGCGATGGCACGGAACATCCAGTCGCTCGAACGGGCGGCCGCGATGCTGCGGTTGCTCGCGGGCGGCGAGCGGCGGCTCGGCCTGTCGGACATCGCCTCGTCGCTGGGCCTCGCCAAGGGCACCGCCCACGGCATACTGCGCACGCTCCAGCAGGAGGGGTTCGTCGAACAGGACGACGCCTCCGGGCGCTACCAGTTGGGCGCGGAGCTGCTGCGGCTCGGGACCACCTACCTGGACGTCCACGAGCTGCGGGCCCGCGCCCTGGTCTGGACGGACGACCTGGCCCGCTCCAGCGGCGAGAGCGTCCATCTGGGGGTGCTGCACCTGCGGGGCGTGCTGATCGTGCACCACGTCTTCCGGCCCGACGACAGCCGGCAGGTCCTGGAGATAGGGGCCATGCAGCCCCTGCACTCCACCGCTCTCGGCAAGGTCCTCGCCGCGTACGACCCGGTGGCGCACAGCGAGGTCCTGGAGGCCGAGCGCAAGGCGTTCACCGACCGGACCGTGCACGCCCTGGACGACTTCGAGAACGTCCTGGACCTCACCCGCGCGCGCGGGTACGCGGCCGACGTGGAGGAGACCTGGGAGGGCGTGGCGTCCGTCGCCGCCCCCATCCACGACCGGCGGCGCATGCCCGTCGGCGCGGTGGGCATCACCGGCGCCGTGGAGCGCCTGTGCCGTGCGGGCGAGCCGCGCCCCGAGCTGATCGCGGCCGTGCGGGACTGCGCCCGCGCGGTCTCGCGCGACCTGGGCGCGGCACGGTTCTGACGGCCGCCACCTGACACGGCGAAGGCCGGGACGCCCCCACGGGTGTCCCGGCCTTCGCCGTACGCGCGCGTGCCCGTTCCTCGCCGCAGGGCGCGCCCACCCTTCGCTGTACGCGCGCGTGCGAGACCTCCGCCCGCGCGCGCCGCGACCCTCCGCCGGGCACGCCGCCACCCTCCGCCGCGCGCCGTCGCCCACCCCGCCCACCTGCCCGCACGGGCCTCTAGCAGCACTTTCAAGATCGATGGGCCGGTTCGATCAATAACGATCGTGTTTTCGACAACACAGCTCTTGACGCACCCGTAACACCGAAGCAAGACTCCCGTCCATCGGTCGACATTGTCGAACACCTACCGGCAATACGCGCTAGAGTGTGACAACGCCATGGGCCGAACTCTTTCCCCTGGACGAAGGACAAAGGAGTCGCGGGTGTCCAGCTCCGACATCTTCATCGGCGAGACCATAGGTACCGCCCTACTCATCCTGCTCGGCGGCGGCGTCTGCGCGGCCGTCACACTGAAGGCCTCCAAGGCCCGTAACGCCGGTTGGCTCGCCATCACCTTCGGGTGGGGTTTCGCCGTTCTGACGGCCGTCTACACCTCCGCGCCGCTGTCCGGCGCCCACCTCAACCCGGCCGTCACCCTCGCGCTCGCGCTGAAGAAGGACGGCATCCCCTGGGGCGACGTCCCGATCTACTGGGGCGGTCAGCTGCTCGGCGCGATGATCGGCGCGGCGCTGGTCTGGGTCGCCTACTACGGCCAGTTCCACGCCCACCTCACCGACCGCGAGATCGTCGGTGAGCCGGCGGAGGCCGCGAAGACCAAGTCGGTCGAGGCCCGGGAGAAGGGCGCCGGCCCGGTGCTCGGCATCTTCTCCACCGGCCCCGAGGTCCGCGTCGCGTGGCAGAACGTCGCCACCGAGGTCATCGGCACCATCGTGCTCGTCCTGGCGGTCCTGACCCAGGGCCTGAACGGCGACGGCAAGGGTCTCGGCACGCTCGGCGCCCTGATCACCGCGCTCGTCGTGGTCTCCATCGGTCTGTCCCTCGGTGGCCCGACCGGTTACGCGATCAACCCGGCCCGTGACCTCGGTCCGCGCATCGTGCACGCCCTTCTGCCCCTGCCCAACAAGGGTGGCTCCGACTGGGGCTACGCCTGGGTCCCGGTGGTCGGCCCCCTGATCGGCGCCGCCATCGCTGCAGGCATCTACAACGTCGCTTTCGCCTGAGAGCGCCGAGCCGCGGGTCCCGGGAGACCCGGGATTCCGCGGAACACTCGGTACGCGCCGTACGTACAGCCCCATACCCAGTGAACTTTCAGGAGCACACCGTGACCGACGCACACACCGCCGGGCCCTTCATCGCCGCCATCGACCAGGGCACCACCTCCAGCCGCTGTATCGTCTTCGACCGCGACGGACGCATCGTCTCCGTCGACCAGAAGGAGCACGAGCAGATCTTCCCGAAGCCGGGCTGGGTCGAGCACGACGCCACCGAGATCTGGACGAACGTCCAGGAGGTCGTCGCCGGGGCCATCGAGAAGGCCGGCATCACACGCGACGACATCAAGGCCATCGGCATCACCAACCAGCGCGAGACCACGCTGCTCTGGGACAAGAACACCGGTGAGCCCGTCCACAACGCCATCGTCTGGCAGGACACCCGGACCGACGCCCTGTGCCGCGAGCTCGGCCGCAACGTCGGCCAGGACCGCTTCCGCCGCGAGACGGGCCTGCCGCTGGCCTCGTACTTCGCCGGCCCCAAGGCCCGCTGGCTGCTCGACAACGTCGAGGGCCTGCGCGAGCGCGCCGAGGCCGGCGACATCCTCTTCGGCACCATGGACAGCTGGGTCATCTGGAACCTGACGGGCGGTGTCGACGGCGGCAAGCACTACACCGACGTCACCAACGCCTCCCGCACCATGCTGATGAACCTGCACACCCTGGAGTGGGACGACAAGATCGCCGAGTCCATCGGCGTCCCGCTGAACATGCTGCCCGAGATCCGTTCCTCCGCCGAGGTGTACGGCGAGGTCACCGGCGGCCGGCTCGGCGACCTGCTGGGCGGCATCCCGGTCGCCTCCGCGCTCGGCGACCAGCAGGCGGCCCTGTTCGGCCAGACCTGCTTCGAGGAGGGCGAGGCCAAGTCCACGTACGGCACCGGCACGTTCATGCTGCTGAACACCGGTGAGAAGATCATCAACTCGTACAGCGGCCTGCTGACCACGGTCGGCTACCGGATCGGCGACCAGAAGCCGGTCTACGCGCTGGAGGGCTCGATCGCCGTCACCGGTTCGCTGGTGCAGTGGATGCGCGACCAGATGGGCCTCATCTCCACCGCCGCCGAGATCGAGACCCTCGCGCTCTCGGTCGAGGACAACGGCGGCGCGTACTTCGTACCGGCCTTCTCCGGCCTGTTCGCCCCCTACTGGCGCTCCGACGCCCGCGGTGTGATCGCCGGCCTCACCCGGTACGTCACCAAGGCGCACCTCGCGCGCGCCGTCCTGGAGGCCACCGCCTGGCAGACCCGCGAGATCACGGACGCCATGACCAAGGACTCGGGCGTCGAGCTCGCGGCCCTCAAGGTCGACGGCGGCATGACCTCCAACAACCTGCTGATGCAGACCCTCTCGGACTTCCTCGACGCGCCCGTGGTGCGCCCGATGGTCGCCGAGACCACCTGCCTCGGCGCCGCCTACGCCGCCGGTCTCGCCGTCGGCTTCTGGAACAGCACCGACGACCTGCGCGCCAACTGGCGCCGGGCCGCCGAGTGGACCCCCCGCATGGACGCGGAGACCCGCGACCGTGAGTACAAGAGCTGGCTCAAGGCCGTCGAGCGGACCATGGGCTGGCTCGAGGACGAGAGCTGAGCCGGAGCCCGCGACGGCTCCGACACCAGCTCTGATGAGGAGTAATAACCCGACATGACCAGTCAGACCACCCTGCAGACCCTGCCTGCCCTGGGGACGCGCCCGGCGTCCGGCTCGAACCCGAGCCGTGCCGAGACCCGGGAGCAGCTCTCCAAGGCGTCGTACGACCTCCTCGTGATCGGCGGCGGCATCCTGGGCATCTCCACCGCCTGGCACGCCGCGCAGTCCGGGCTCAGGGTGGCTCTGGTCGACGCCGGCGACTTCGCCGGCGCCACCTCCTCGGCCTCCTCCAAGCTGCTCCACGGCGGCCTGCGCTATCTGCAGACCGGCGCGGTGAAGCTGGTGGCGGAGAACCACTTCGAGCGCCGTGCGGTGTCCCGGCAGGTGGCCCCCCACCTGGCGAACCCGCTCACGTTCTACCTCCCCGTGTACAAGGGCGGGCCGCACGGCGCGGCGAAGCTCGGGGCGGGCGTCTTCGCCTACTCCGCGCTGTCGGCGTTCGGTGACGGCGTGGGCCACCTCCTCTCCCCCGCCAAGGCGGCGCAGGACGTGCCCGAGCTGCGCACCGACAACCTCAAGGCCGTGGCCGTGTACGGCGACGACCAGATGAACGACTCCCGGATGGCCCTGATGACGGTCCGCGCGGCCGTCGAGTCGGGTGCCGTCGTCCTGAACCACGCCGAGGTCACCGGGCTGCGGTTCACCAAGGGCCGGGTGACCGGTGCCGAGCTGCGCGACCGGCTGTCCGGCGACGAGTTCGGCGTCAACGCCCGGCTCGTGCTGAACGCGACCGGGCCGTGGGTCGACCACCTGCGCAAGATGGAGAACCCGGACGCGGCCCCCTCGATCCGCCTCTCCAAGGGCGCGCACCTGGTCCTGAAGCGGACCGCGCCGTGGAAGGCCGCGCTCGCCACCCCCATCGACAAGTACCGCATCACCTTCGCCCTCCCCTGGGAGGACATGCTGCTGCTCGGCACCACCGACGAGGTGTACGAGGGCGACCCGGCGGATGTCGCGGTCACCGAGAAGGACACGGCCCAGATACTCGACGAGGCCGCGTTCTCCATCCGCGACCAGCAGCTCGACCGTGACCTGATCACCTACTCCTTCGCCGGTCTGCGGGTGCTGCCGGGTGGTCCCGGTGACACCGCGAAGGCCAAGCGCGAGACGGTCGTCACCGAGGGCCGGGGCGGCATGCTGTCCGTCGCCGGCGGCAAGTGGACGACCTTCCGGCACATCGGCCGCACGATCATGAAGAAGCTGGAGGCGCTGCCGGGGCACCCGCTGGGTGAGGACTTCGAGCCGGTCGGCTCGTTGCCGAAGAAGCTGCCGCTGCCGGGTGTCGCCAACCCGCGCGCGGTCGCCCACCGGCTCCTCGTCGACCGTCCGGCGCCCGGCCCCCGCATGGGCGCCGACACGGCCCGCCACCTGGCCACGCACTACGGTTCGCTGGCCTTCGACATCGCCCGCCTCGCCAACGAGAACCCCGAGCTGGGCGAGCGTGTCCACCCGGACGCCCCCGAGATCTGGGCACAGGTCGTCTACGCCCGCGACACCGAGTGGGCCGAGACCGTCGACGACGTGCTGCGCCGCCGGACGACCCTGACGATACGAGGGCTGGCCACGGACGAGGTCCGTACGAAGGTCCAGGACCTGCTCGACAAGAAGTAACCGGGTTTCGGCGCCGGCCCCCTCCCCTGACCGGGGCGGGCACCGAGCACAAGGGGCGGCTCCACATCTGTGGGGCCGCCCCTTCGGCATGCCCGCCCGGCTGATGCGCCTCTTGCTGTCAGTGGCCGATGTTTTCATGAGCGCATGAACATCGATCACGCCGATCCCGTCGAGCTGGCCGCCCTGCGCGAGGCGTTCTCCGTGGACGACGGCGGGGAGTCGGCCCTCGGCTGGACGGCCGTGCACGCCTTCGAGGCGGAGCACGGGGTGGTGCTCCCGGAGCCGTACCGCACGTTCGTGGCGGAGGTGTCCGACGGGTCGTCGCAGGGGCCGCCGGTGTACGGGCTCGTGGGGCTGGCCGACCTGCCCGAGGACCGGGGCGACGGGGCGGACCGTGCCCTGGGCGAGCCGTTCCCGCTCACGGCCGCGTGGCTGTGGGAGGAGGACGAGGGGCCCTACGAGGACCCGGACGCCGTGATCGACGCGGTGAGCGACCATGGCTCCGTCGTGCTCGGGACCGACGGCTGCGCCATGAACTGGCATCTCGTCGTCACCGGCCCCCATCGGGGACACATATGGCACGTCACCGACGTGGGTGCCCTGCCCTTCGGCGCGGAGTTCGGCCACACGACCTCCGCGCCCGGCTTCGCCGGCTGGGTCGCGCACTGGGCCGCCGGGAAGGAGTGGTTCGACGCCGAGTCATCGCGGTGGTGAGGCCACGAGGTCGCGGACGGCGTCCGGTGAGGTCAGCTCCGTACGACGGACGATGAGTTCACGGCCCAGCAGCAGCGCCCGGCGCGACGCCGGGACCGGGTCGGGCAGGGTCGTCAGGTCGGTGAGGTGGGCGAAGCCGATGATGCGGCGGACGATCTCCGTGCCCGCGAAGCCCAGGGACTCCGTCCAGACGCGGCGCAGGAAGCGGTCCAGATACGCGTCGTCGAAGAAGGTGTCGACGCGGGTGGGCCACAGACGGCGGAACTCGGTCTCGAACGCCTCCCAGGACAGCCGGAGCTGGTCGCCGTGGTCCGTGAGGGTGCCCAGGGCGCGGGCCCGTTCCTCGGAGACGAGCGCGTTGGCCCAGTACAGGCCGAGGTCGAACCCGATGGGGCCGACGAAGGAGAACTCGGGGTCGAAGACCCGCACCACGTGGCCACCCTGGCGTTCGCCGACCATGACGCTGCCCGAGTGGAGGTCGCCGTGGAGGAGTGCCTGGGCACTCGTCATGAAGACATGGCGCAGGTCGGCGACCTCGGTGCGCAGGACGGTGTCCGCGCGGAAGGCGGCGGCCAGGTCGTCCAGTGCCGGGTGCCAGTGGTTGTGTGCGTGCTCGATGTACGGCTCGGAGAGGACGACATCCTCGGTGATCTTGCACAGCTCGGGGTTGACGGAGGCGGCGAGCAGCGCCTTGCGGTCGGCGGAGTCCATGCCGAAGTCGCTGGTGGCGAAGGAGAGCCGGGCGACGAGGCGGCCGATCTGCGGGGAGGTGTGCGGGCCGTAGGAGGCGCCCTCGTTGAGGAGGGTGCGCAGGACCTCCAGGTCGGAGAGGTCCTCCATGACCAGGGCGTGGTTCTCGGGGTCGTAGCCGTGGATCGACGGGATCTCGTCGGGCGCGACCCTGGCGAGTTGCTCGTACGCGCGTGCCTCGGCGTCGGAGCGGTCGGGGCTCAGCGGCCAGGACGGGCCGGCGACCCGGACCCAGGGCAGGGCCTGCTTGACGGCGAGACCTCGGGTCCCGGCGGCGTTCGAGGCGAGGAAGACGCGGTTGACGTTGCCGTCGGAGACCTCGCGGACGGTGATGTCGTCGGTTGCGTCCCAGTGGCCCCGCTCGCGCAGATACGCCGGGATGTCGTCGGTCTCCAGGATGCGGTAGCCCATGGTCGGTGAACTCCCTTATGCGGTGCGGCGCTTGGACAAGGTGAAGCTGAAGACCAGGGCGAGGATGAGGACCGCGCCCTCGACGACGTCCTGGGTGTAGTACGGCAGGCCCTTGATGGTGAGGCCGGTGGTGATGATGCCGATGAGTACGGCGCCGAGGGCGGTGCCCCAGACGTTCGGGCGGCCCCGGCCGAGGACCGAGGTGCCGACCAGGGCCACGGCGACCGCCTCCAGGAGCTGGGAGGTGCCGGCGCTCACATCGCCCTGGCCGATGCGGGAGGCCAGGATCAGGCCGCCGACGGAGGCGAGGACGCCGGACAGGACGTACGCCAGCGCGCGGTACGCGCCGACGCGGATGCCGGCCAGGCGGGAGGCCTCGGGGTTGGCGCCGATCGCGTAGAAGACGCGGCCCCAGCGGGTGCGGGCCAGGAAGACCCAGGCGGCGACCGTCAGCGCGCCGAAGACGACCACCGAGATCGGGATGCCGAGGACCGTGCCCCGGTCGATCTCCAGGAAGCCGGCGGTGAATTTGCCGGGGGCGGTCGTGCCGTCCTCCAGGGTCATGCCGGGGGTGATCGACTGGCCGTCGACGAGGATCAGCTTGGTGCCCTGGATGACGAACATGGTGCCGAGCGTGGCCAGCATGTCGGGGATCTTCATGACCACGATCAGCAGGGCGTTGAGGAGGCCCGCGAGGGCGCCCGCCGCGAGGACCGCGAGGATCGCGACCGTGCCGATCTGGTTGAGGACGACCATGCTCTGGGCGGCGACGGAGACGCCGAGGCCGGCGACCGCGCCGACGGACATGTCCATTCCGCCGACGGCCATGGTGAGGGTGACGCCCAGGCCCAGGATGGCGGCGACGGAGACGTAGCGGAGGGTGTCGAGGAGCGTCGCCGACTCGCGGAAGGAGCCCTCGCTCAGCGCGAAGTACGCGAAGAGCGCGACCGTGACGAAGATGAAGCCGTACTTGATGACGGCGTTCTGGACGCGTACGGCCGTGGAGCCGGCGGGCGGGAGCGCCGCCTTGGCGGGGACCTCGGTGCTCTGGGTGGTGGTCATGGGTGCTTCCTCGGACTTCCTGGTCCTGGTCCGGGTGCCGGTCCTGGTCCCGGGGCTGCTGTGCGGCGGGCCGGGGTCACACGGACGCCGAGATGGTCTGGATGACGCGGTCGCGCTCGGCGTCCTCGCCGTACGCGTCGAGGTGGATCTCTCCGGCGGCGAGCACGACGACCCGGTCGGCGACCTCCAGGACCTCGTCCACGTCGGCGGACAGGACGAGTACGGCGGCGCCCTCGGCGGCGAGCGCGCGGGCGCGGCGGCCGATGTCACGCCGGGCACCGATGTCCACGCCTCGGAACGGCTCGTCCAGGATGAGGACGCGCGGGGTCTCGGCGAGCCAGCGGCCGACGACGACCTTCTGCTGGTTGCCGCCGGACAGTTCCTCGACGGTGCTGTGCTCGTCGCGGGTGACGACGCCGAGGGCGTCGATGGTGTCGCGGCCGAGGGCGTTCTCCCTGGCCGTGTTCATCAGGCCCAGCCGGGACAGGGACTTCAGGAACGGCAGGGAGACGTTCCGGGCCACCGACCAGCCGGGGACGAGGGCGTCGGCGTGCCGGTCCTCGGGGACGAGGTGGACGCCGCCGCGGATGGCGTCGGCGGGGCGGCGGGGCGCGTAGGGCCTGCCGTCCAGTTCGACCGTGCCGGCGGTGAAGGGCTCGGCGCCGAAGAGGCCGCGGGCCAGTTCGGTCTTGCCGGCGCCCAGCAGACCGACGACGCCGGTGACCTCGCCGGCGCGGATGTCGAGGTCGAGCGGGGCGCGGCCCTCGAAGAGGCGTACGCCCTTCAGGGCCAGGACGACGTCCTGCTGTTCGCCCTCCCGGACCGGGCGGGCGGTGGTCGTCTCGTGGGCCTGGGCGAGCATCGCGCGCAGGGCGGCGTCCCAGTCGAAGGGGCGGGCCTGGTCCTCGGTGAGACGGCCGTCCCGCAGGACGACCAGCCGGTCGGCGAGTGCGTCGATCTCGCCGAGGCGGTGGGAGACGTAGAGGACGGCGATGCCGTCGTCCCGCATCCGCTCGACGAGCGCGAACAGGCGCTCGGCCTCGGCGGCGGAGAGCGCCGAGGTCGGTTCGTCGAGGATGAGCAGGCGGGGGCGGGTGGCGAGGGCGCGGGCCAGGATGAGCAACTGGCGGTCGGAGATGCCGAGTTCGGTGACGTCCTGCTTGAGGACGGCGTCTGTCCAGTCGAGGCCGAGGCCGGCCTGGATCTCCCGGGCGCGGGCCAGCAGCCTGCCGCCGTTGAGGAACGGGTTGCCGCGGCTCTGCGCCAGCTCCTCGAAGACGAGGTTCTCGGCGACGGTGAGCCCGGGTACGACTCCCTCGCCGATGCGCTGGTGGACGGTCTGGATGCCCAGCTGCCGTGCGGCCAGGGGGCTTTGGAGGGCTGCCGGGGCGCCGTCGACCAGGACCTCCCCGCCGTGGTCGGCGTGGACCCCGGACAGGATCTTGATCAGCGTGGACTTGCCGGCCCCGTTCGCGCCGAGCAGCGCCACCACGCTGCCCGGCGCGATGTCCAGCGAGACGGAGGCGAGCACCGTCCTGCCGCCGAAGGCCTTGCTGATGTCCCGCAGGCGGACGGCGGGGAGGTTCCCGCCGCCGTCCGCCTCTTCGGGGCCCGTGTCAGTGGGCGACATTGGAGATCCAGTCGGCGGTCGAGACCTGCGAGAGGTTCAGCGCGGGGAGCGCCTCGCGCAGCTGGGCCATGTTCTCGATCTTCTTCTCGCGCAGGAAGTCCTGGGTGATGGCGACGGCCGGGAACTCGACCGAGGTCTTGTTCAACTGGCCCGCCAGCTCCAGGGCGGTCGTACGGACCACGGCGGCGCCCACGGCGGACGGGTCGGTGCCGGCCGTGGCGACCCAGGGGCTGTCCTTGGCGGTGATGGCCTGGATGTCGGCGTTGGACACGTCGGCGCCGAAGACCTTCACCTTGTCCTGGAGCTTCTTGTTCTGCACGGCGAGGACGGTGCCCTTGGCCAGCTCGTCGTAGGGGGCGAACACGCCCGCCACGTCGGGGTGCTGGGTGAGGGCGGCGGAGACGAGGGGAACGTTGTCGGTGGCCGTGGAGTCGGTGACCTTGCCGACCTTGAACGCCTGCTTCCAGCCCTGCGCCTCGACCGTGGACTTCCAGACGGTGTCGCGCTTGTCGAGGGCCGCGTACCCGGCGACGTTGACGTAACCGACCTTGGCGTCCTTGCCGACCTCCTTCGCCATCACGTCGAGGACGGCCTGCGCCATGCTCGCGTCGTCCTGCTTGGTGGAGACGACACCCTTGGTGTCGGTCTCGACGTCGTAGACGACGACCTTGATGCCCTTCTTCACGGCCTTGTCGATCTCCGGCTGGATCGTCGCCGGAAAGCCGTGGTCGATGATGATCGCCTTGGCGCCGGAGTTGATCGCCGAGGACAGGTCGGTGGCCTGCTTGGCGTTGTCGGCCTGGGCGTCGTAGACCGTGAGGTCGATGCCGAGGGCCTTGGCCTGCGCCTTCGCGCCGTTGCCCCACTGCTCGAAGTAGTCGCCGGCGCCGCTCTGCCGGACGAGGGCGACCTTGACCGCGCCGTCGGCGAAGGGCGCGGGCTTCTTCCCGGTGGCGGCCGAGGCCTTGGCGGCGCTGTCGCCGGTGTCCTTCGAAGCGTCGGTGGACTGGGAGCAGGCCGACAGGAGCAGGGCCGAGGCGGAGGCGAGGGAGAGGGCGGCGAGGGGGAGGCGGGTACGACGGGACGAGCGGGACATGACGGCTCCAGGTGCGGTGCGGTGCGAGGGGAGAAAAGGAGTACGCGACCCGGAGCAGGGGGGCGGAAATGCGCCACCGTGCGGTGCACGGCGAACGCCCGGGACGTCAGGGCGCGTCGGGGCGCGTCGGGGCTCCGGGGGTGGTCAGCGACAGCTGGCCGTGGTCGACCGGAGCAGGTCCACGTACAGCCGCCGTACGAGCAGCAGCGTCTTCATACGCAGATCATGAGAACGATTTCAGCCATGCGTCAAAGAAATGAGAGCGGTTTCTCAGCACGTGAGACAACGACTACGTCACACGTGGCTGGTACACGGACCGGCGTTACCATCGCGGTACCGGCACCCGACCGGCACCACGGTGAGGCCCCGATGACGACTTCCGACGCGACGGCGCAGAGCATGCCCGGTGTGCGTTGTTGTCCCGGCGCCCCGTGTCACCGCTGACCGGTCGCTCGCCCCTCGCCTTTCCCGCTTCCCAGCCTCCCGGGTGCTCGTCTTGGTATCCGGACATCCCTTCCAGACTCCTGGAGTTGCTCTCATGACCCTGCTGACCACCTGGCCCGAGTCCGGACCGGAGACCCTGGTGCGCCGTACCTCCGACCCCGTCGAGATCGCGGCCGCGCTGGCGCCGCTCGGGGTGCGCTACGAGCAGTGGCCGATCCGCGAGGACGTGCCGTCCGACGCCGACAGCGACACCGTGTTCGCCGCCTACGGCCCGGAGATCGACCGGCTCAACGCCGAGGAGGGCTTCACCACCGTCGACGTCCTCGGCCTGCACCCGAGCGACGACCCCGAGTTCCCGGCGAAGGCGAAGGCCGCGCGCGCGAAGTTCCTCCAGGAGCACACGCACGACGACGATGACGAGGTGCGCTTCTTCGTCTCCGGCTCCGGCATCTTCTATCTGCACGTGAACGGTGAAGTACACGCGGTCTACTGCGAGAAGGGCGACCTGCTGGGGGTGCCGCGCGGTACGACGCACTGGTTCGACATGGGCACCAGCCCGTCGTTCACCGCGATCCGCTTCTTCCACGAGGAGGACGGCTGGATCGGCACCTTCACCGGCTCCACCATCGCCTCCCGCTTCCCCGACTACGACACGATCGACGCGGGGTACCGGCAGGACAGGGCAGCGGTGTGAGCCAGGCCCCCGACCCGTCCTCCGTCGACTCCGTGGTGCTCGACATCGAGGGCACCACGAGCGCCACGGGGTTCGTCGTGGACGTGCTCTACCCGTACTCCCGCTCTCGCTTCGGAGCACTGCTCTCGGAGCGGAGCGGTGATCCGGAGGTGGCGCGGGCGGTCGCGCAGGTGCGGGACCTCATCGGCGAGCCCGACGCCGACCACGCGCGCGTCGAGAAGGCCCTGAACGAGTGGCTCGACGAGGACCGCAAGGCGACCCCGCTGAAGACCCTCCAGGGCGTCATCTGGTCCGAGGGCTTCGCCCGCGGCGACCTCGTCTCGCACTTCTACGACGACGTCCTCCCGGCCCTGCGCGCCTGGCACACGGCGGGCGTACGCCTCCACGTGTACTCCTCGGGTTCCGTGGCCGCCCAGCGCGCGTGGTTCCGGTCGAGCCCCGAGGGCGATCTGCTGCCGCTAATCGAGGGGTTGTACGACACCGAGAACGCGGGACCGAAGCAGGAGGCCGCTTCGTACCGCACGATCGCGAGGGCGCTCGGCCTCTCCGCGACCCCCGAGCGCATCCTCTTCCTCTCCGACCGGCCCGGCGAGCTGGACGCGGCGCGGGAGGCCGGCTGGCGGGCCGTCGGCATCCGCCGGCCCGGGGAGCCGTACTACGAGCAAGGCGTCGGCGACCACGCCCAGGCGGGGACGTTCGACGAAGTCACCATCACCGGGAGCACCGCATGACCACCGAGATCTCCGCACTCGACCTGGAGGAAGCGGGGGCCGTCCTGGCCACCGAGTCGGCCCGCTTCGCCTCCTTCGGCTGGATGCGCGGCACGTCGGGCAACCTCTCGGTGGTCCTGTCCCGCGATCCGCTGCGGCTGGCGGTCACCGCTAGCGGCCACGACAAGGGCGAACTCACCCCGGCGGACGTGGTGCTGGTCGACGGCGACGGCGCCGCCGTACGGGGCGGCAAACCCTCCGCGGAGGCCGAGCTGCACGCGCGCGTCGCCGCGCTGACGGGCGCCGGTGCGGTGGTCCATGTGCACACGGTCGCCTCCGTGGCGATGGGCCGCCGGGAGCCGGGCGGCATCGTCTTCCGTGACCTGGAGATGCTCAAGGGGATCGGCCGCCCCGCCCACGACGTCGAGGTCACCCTCCCCGTCATCGCCAACAGCCAGGACATGAAGATCCTCGGCGACCGCCTGGAGGCCGCCCGCGACCCGCACATGCCCGCGGTGGTCGTCGCCGGGCACGGCCTCTACGTCTGGGGCACCACCCCCCGCCAGGCCCGTCACCACACCGAAGTGGTCGAGTGGCTGCTGGAGTTGGAGCTCACCCAGCGCTGACCACACACGAGCCGAGCACCCGTGGGAAGGCGGCCCCGGTCGAGGTGACCGGGGCCGCCTTCCCGTACGGCGGGCGCACGTGCCCGTCCCTACCGCAGGCGCTCCCCCGGCAGTTCGCCCGCCGATACCTCCCACACGCCCTGCTCGGTGACCAGGCCCGTCACCAGGCGTCCCGGCGTCACGTCGAACGCCGGGTTGTGGCCCCGCGACCCGGCCGGGGCGGTACGGATGCCGCCCCACTCCAGCACCTCGTCCTCGCCCCTCAGTTCGATGTGGATGTCGGCGCCGGATGCGGTGGCGACGTCGACCGTGGTGGTGGGGGCGGCGACGAGGAAGGGGATGCCCGCGTCGGCACAGGCCAGGGCGATGCCCACCGTGCCGACCTTGTTCGCCGTGTCGCCGTTCGCCGCGATGCAGTCCGCGCCCACGACGGCCGCGTCGACCTCGCCCCGCAGGATCGTTCCGGCGGCGGCGGCGTCCGCCTGGACGTAGTGCGGGATGCCCTCCTGGGCCAGCTCCCAGGCGGTCAGCCGGGATCCCTGCAGCAGGGGACGCGTCTCGTCGGCGTAGACCACGTCGAGGCGGCCGCGCGCGTGGAGTTCACGGATGACGCCGAGTGCCGTGCCCCATCCGGCGGTCGCGAGCGCCCCCGTGTTGCAGTGCGTCAGCACGCGCAGCGGACGGTCGACGCCCACCCTCTTCAGCAGCCAGTCGGCGCCGTGCGCGCCCATCGCCCGGTTCGCCTCGACGTCCTCGCGCTGGACGGCGGCGGCCTCCTCCAGCACCGCCTCCAGCCCCTCGTCGAAGCGGGTCATGACGCGGTCCACGCACACCATCAGGTTCACGGCGGTAGGCCGGGCCTCGCGGACCCGGGCGACGGCGGCACGTACCTCCTCGGCCGACCAGCCCTCGCGCTCGCCCTCCAGCAGCGCGATCGCCACGCCGTACGCGCCCGCCGCCCCGATCGCGGGCGCGCCCCGGACGACGAGGCGCTGGACGGCGGAGACCAGGGCGTCCACATCGCGGATCTCGACCGTCTCGGTACGGTGCGGCAGGACCGTCTGGTCGATGAGCGCAAGGCTGCTTCCGGTCCATTCGACGGCGCGCAGTTCCTGGGGCATAGCGGGGCACTCCTGGTGTTCCGAAGATGCCCGACACCGTACATGACCTCGGAAAACCGACGGGAACCACTGTTCGACGCGGTGGGGCGGAGCGGGCTGACCTGGTTCTGTCCCTCGCCGGGGTCGGCCGATTCGGAGGCTTTGGCCTGATAGAGGCGATGGAGCCTCCATAATGTCCTGAGACATCGGATGTCTGAACGACAGAGAGGGTTCGCCCATGGCAGTCACCGACGAGGCGATCGAGAAGATCAAGGGCATGATCGTCTCCGGCGCGCTGCGCCCCGGCGACCGGCTTCCCAAGGAGAGCGAGCTGGCCGCCGACCTCGGCCTGTCCCGCAACTCGCTGCGCGAGGCGGTGCGTGCCCTGTCGCTGATCCGCATCCTCGACGTACGGCAGGGCGACGGCACCTATGTCACCAGCCTCGATCCCCAGCTCCTCCTCGAAGCGCTGAGTTTCGTCGTCGACTTCCACCGCGACGACACGGTCCTGGAGTTCCTCGCCGTGCGCCGGATACTGGAGCCGGCCGCCACGGCGATGGCCGCCCTGAGGATCAGCGAGCAGCAGCTGGACGCGCTGACGACCCAGCTGGACAAGCTCGGCACCGAGCCGTCGGTGGAGGAACTGGTCGCCTGCGACCTGGAGTTCCACCGGGGCATCGTGCAGAGTTCCGGCAACTCCGTCCTGTGCTCGCTCCTCGACGGGCTGTCGGGGCCGACCACCCGGGCCCGCATCTGGCGCGGCCTGACCCAGGAGGACGCCGTCAGCCGGACCCTGCACGAGCACCGCGCCATCCTGGCCGCCCTGCGCGACCGCGACGCCGACGCCGCGCGTTCCTGGGCCACGGTGCACATCGCGAGCGTGGAGCAGTGGCTGCGTTCCACGCTCTGAGAAGTCGATCACCCGCGGGCCCGGACCGCCGACGCGTGTTTGTGCCGTGCGAACGGGGCATTGATCCGTTCACTCCCCCGTGCAAGGGGGCTGCGGAGGCCCCCTCGGCACGCCGTAAGGTTGGGGCGTACGCGAGGGCACGTCGGAAGGAGGCGCTGGGTGATCGAGCTGGAGGGGGTTCCCGAGCTGATCGACCCAGTGATGGTGGCCGCGTTCGAAGGCTGGAACGACGCCGGCGACGCAGCCTCCACCGCGGTCGCGCATCTGGACAAGGAGTGGAAGGGCGAGGTGTTCGCGGCGCTGGACGCCGAGGACTACTACGACTTCCAGGTGAACCGCCCCACGGTGTGGCTGGACGGCGGCGTGCGGAAGATCACCTGGCCGACGACAAGGTTGTCGGTCGTCCGGGTCGGCGGTGACAAGCCGCGCGATCTGGTCCTCGTCCGGGGCATCGAACCGTCGATGCGCTGGCGCTCGTTCTGCAACGAGCTGCTGGGCTTCGCGCACGAGCTGGGCGTGGAGCTGGTGGTCATCATGGGCGCGCTGCTCGGGGACACCCCGCACACACGTCCGGTCCCGGTCAGCGGTGTCACGTCCGACCCGGACCTGGCGCGGCGGATGGATTTGGAGGAGACCAAGTACGAGGGCCCCACGGGGATCGTCGGCATCCTCCAGGAGGCGTGCACGCACGCGGGCGTCCCGGCCGTCTCGCTCTGGGCCGCGGTACCGCACTACGTGTCGCAGCCGCCGAACCCGAAGGCGACGCTGGCCCTGCTGAACCGGCTGGAGGACCTCATCGACGTGCGCATCCCGCTGGGCGAGCTGCCCGAGGACGCGCGCGCCTGGCAGGTGGGGGTGGACCAGCTGGCGGCGGAGGACAGCGAGGTCGCCGAGTACGTGCAGACGCTGGAGGAGGCCCGGGACACGGCGGAGCTGCCGGAGGCGTCGGGAGAGGCGATCGCGCGCGAGTTCGAGCGGTATCTGCGGCGCCGTGACGGGGGCGGTCCCGCGTCGGGCGGTCATGCCACGGTCGACGGCGGCGACGGGACCGCCGGGGCGTGGAACCCCAAGGACAATCCCAGCGGGCGTACGCGTCCGCCGAAGCCGGCGCGGCCCGAGGCCGACGCCGAGGCCGGGACGGACGCCGGGAGCGAAGCCGGCACCGAAGCCGGGGCCGAGGACGAGGATTCGTCGGACGACTGAGAACCCCGGCTCCGCGGCGGGCCCGCGTGGATCCGCGGGTGTGCTTCTCCGCGGGTGAGCGTGGTGGGGAGTCGTGGCTGTTCACGTGGTTCCCCGTGCCCCTGCGGGCCACGGGGAACGCACCGGTCGTCACCGCGAGGTCAGCGCTTCACCGCCACCACCGCGTACGGGGTGTCCGGCGTCGGGGTCGTCGTGAAGCGGGCGTTGGGCAGGTAGAGGCGGTTGTTGTGGGCCGCGGCCGTCGTCGGGACGTCGAAGTCGGGGTCCGTCAGGCGGTCCTCGAAGATGCCGCTACGGCCGTCGGCGGAGAGCTTGAACACGTCGATGGCGTTCTGGCGGTTCTGGACGACGTAGAGCCGCCGCCCGAGGAGCAGCAGGCCGTCGCCGTTGGTGAGGGGTGCCGCGTCGCCGAGGTCGACGAGTTCGGTGACACCGGTCGCGGGATCGACCCGGTGGAGGCCGCCCGCGCCGGACTGCACGACCAGGAGGGCCCTGCCGTCCGGGGTGCCGGTGATGCCGTTGGCGTTGACGACCTCGCCGGGGGCCTGGGTCCAGTCCCCGCTCAGTGCGACCGTGACGACCTTGTCCGGGCCCGGCAGACGGCCGTTGCCGCCGAGCGGCAGGGCGTAGAGGGCGGGCTGGAACGAGTCGGTGAACCAGGCGGCGCGCGGGGTGAGGAAGACGTCGTTGGCGAAGGTCGGCGTCTTCGTGGTGAGCCGGTACGACGCGATGATCCTGCCGGTACGGACGTCCACCACCCGGGCGCCCTGAGCGCGCCCGGCGACGAACAGCCGCCCCCGGTCGTCGAGTTTGAGCCCGACGGAGGGTGTGCCGGGGCCCGCGGAGACGATGCGCCCCTCGCCGGTGCGCAGGTCGGCGCGGTAGATCGAGCCGTCGCCGAGCGAGCCCAGGTAGGCGTGGTGGCCGCCGATGGCGATGCCCTCGGGGCGGAAGCCGGCCGGGAGCGGGATGAGGTCGGGCCCGGTGCTCTCGGAGGCGGGGGCCGAGGACGAGGCGGAGGCGGTCGCGGCCGAGGATCCGACGAGCAGTGCGGCCGCGCCGGCGGCGGACGTCGTGAGCAGTGTTCGCCGGCTGAGGTGACGGGCGGAGGGGGGTTGCGAGGCCTGCGGGGGTTGCGGGGGTGCCACTGATCGTCCCTTCCACGAAGGGACCGGCAGCTGGCCGGTCCGGCCTTTCGACTGACGTCTGTCATGCCATCACATGCCGACCTGCCCCGCAGCCCTTCGCCGGTCGACCGACAGGGCCTTGACAGCCCCCGGCGCGGCTTCCTGCCGGATTGTGCCGGTCCGGCCCCTGCGCCGCTCGCGTGCCGGGGGTGTCCCGGGCCCGGGGGCACGCGAGGAACAGGCGGCGCGGTACGCGAGGAACGGTCAGGTACGGCCGGCCGGGGCGCGGGCGTGCCGGGGCCGGGGGCGCGGGGCGTGCCGGGGCCGGGGGCGCGGGGCGTGCCGGGGCCGGGGGCGTTCGCTACGACGGGCGTCCGGGAGCCCCTGTCGTCTTCCGGGGGAGGTGGTTCTCGTGAACTCCCGCCCAGGCTGAGCCACTTCGCGTTCGGGACGAACGGAAGACGAACGCGACGAGAGTCCCGGGAAAGACGGAGGGGCGGGGGGCGCGGCGGCGGGGGGGGGGCCCCCCCCCCCCCCCCCCCAGCGGGCGCGCCCCCCCGCGGGGGGGGGGTGCGCGACAGGGGCCGGGACGTGAT